>NZ_CP133778.1:917142-1222857 GCF_034347405.1 Pseudomonas sp. CCC3.1 | reverse complement strand
GAGCTTATTAAAGAAGGATTTTTCAACGCGAATCGTTCTGCCCAAACCAATACCGTGTGTCAAATCAGACTCAACCACTGAGTATTCAGGCAAATACAGCACTTCTGCCTCGTTACCGACATTGGACACCCCTGTAATCTTAATCTGCACAACCTGATCCGTTGTCATTAAGGACCATTGTTCTATCGTCAGTGCAGCACCATCGGCTTTAATATTTGAATATTTCAGGGTTGACCCAGAAGTACCTTCGCATTGAATAGGCGGATAACTAGTAGGCTCAACTTTCATGACCCTTAAACGAGTCTGATCGGAGGTTTCAAGCACCCCCTCAACACCGTAGTAAACCTGCAATGTTTTACCCAAGTAAGCCGCCACTGATGGCATGGGAATTTTAAAGTGCAAGGGATTGGATGACAAAGGGACATCGAATCGACCGGCGCCAAACGTGTTCGGATCCCCCCACTGAACCCAGAGCTTATCATCGGGGTAAATCACGGCAGACTCCGGAACCTCTACGACATAGTAGTTATAGGGAATCAAGGGATTAAGGATCTGATTTTTCCCCGTGCTGTCGGCATTTTGGATCGTGGGCCATGGGAACACGCGTGGTATTGGATCAGCATTCACATTCAGCTCGGCCGCATCAGAGAGCACGCTGATATTGCCGGCACGGTCTTCAATTTGATAAAGGGCAAAACGCTGGCCGTCGCCGCTGTCGCGGATCATGTCCCCGGTAAACGTTAACTTCGGCAACACTCCATTAATATCGTCTATAGCCAGCGTGAGTGTATCAACCTGCTCAAAATCGGAATCAGATATGCCCCAGTACCACGTAATGACATCCCCCACCTTTTTGTCGGTGTAGTCCGGCAGACTGGCCAATACTTGATCGTTGTTGAGTGGATGTGCCAGATAGGCAGCGGTGATACTTTGGGGAGGTTTTACTTCGGAGGGGAAAATCAAGGCGCTGTCAGCTGCAAGACGGGGGGAAGTTTTATCGACTGTGAGGGTGAATGGATAAGATCGCGCTGGTAACTCAAGGAAATTAGTCATGATATAACTCAGGGCATGCTCACCTTCAGGCAATTTATGAGCACCAAGCTCAATGTAATAATCGTCCTCACTCATAGGTAAAGTCCACGTTCTGGTTTCGATGATAGTACTTTCATCATCATCCAAAAACACATCAACCCGTTCGGTGCCTGAATCGAGCGGAAACTCATACCAAGGGCAAATCTCAATCCTCAGCGGCTTATCGACATCACTCCAGGCAGAACGATGCAACAAGTTAGTTTCGCCATCTGGTATATCAGGTAAAGGCTCAGGATTGGTCCAAGGGGCCTTCATAGTAAGAGGTAGTTTGTTTAATTTTGTAGACGGCATATTTATATCTCCGTATCGAAAACTTACCCACTACGGGCATAGATAGCCCCGGATAACACCCTGTGCCTGCCACAAAAATGCCGGAAAGAATTCCGGCATTTTTGCCCCTACCCCAAGAACTACCAGAGATAGCGCAGGCCCACATTGGCACCCCATGGCTGTTCAATTTTATCGCCATTGCTGTAATCGAAATCGGCGTGCAGCGAGACCTTGTCGGTCAGCGTCATGGCCACGCCAGCCCCTAACTCCCCACGAGAACCCGAGAGGTCGTTATTGAAGGAGTAGTCATTGACTTCAACTTTATTGTTTCTGGCAAACTCATGCACATACGCAGCGCGCACATAAGGTTGCACTGTTTTTCCTTCACCAAGATTGAAGTTTCGCCCCGCAGTGGCACCGGCTTTGGCCAGCAACGAATGCGTGCGGCTGCCTTCAGCGGCCAAGCCATTGTCCAGGTCGTAATCTTTACCTTGAATCACCACACCCGACACTTGTGCATAGGGTTCAACGAAGTAATCGTCGGCCAACTTGATATGGCGGCCGAACTCCAGAGAGGCACCGGTGCCATAGTTGTTGTATTTGCCCTTGGTTTTATCACCACCGGTCAGTTCTACATCGGATGAATTCTGGAATCGGTTGAACTTGAGCACGCCGTCAACGTAATAACCGCTCTGCTCGTCCAGCCAAGTGGTGTAGGCGCCCACGTAGTAACTGTTGACCGTGCCACTGGTGCCCTGGCTCAAGTCCAAGTCCGACTTGCTGTAACCACCCAGCACGCCCACCAACCACTGACCGTCGCCTATCGGCAAAGGCGCATCCGCACCAAATGACAGACCTTGTTGCACTTGCTGATAACCCACGCCGGAACTGGCACTCACATCAAACTTGTTGCCGTAGGCGCGCATCCATCCACCCGCCTTGTCCCCGTTCGTGCGCAGTTCACCCATGCGGCTACGCAACGTGCTGAGTTCGCCGTACCACACGGTAGGCGCCGTATTGAACAAGGCCAGTACCGAACGTGTGCCTGGGCTGACCACGCGGCTACTGGTATCCAAATACCACTCTTGATTGTTGTCGGTATGCTGGATCAAATTGTAGTCAAAAGCCCCCATGCTGACGCCACCGCCTACCAAAGCAAAAGAGGCATCGCCTGAAGCAATTTGCACCACTGGCGTAGACCCCGCAGCCACAGGCTCTGTGCCCATGCTGTCAAGCTTGATCAAATGGTCGCCAGTCGCGGTTCCGGTCACCACCAAGGTATTGACCAGGCCTTGGGCGAAGTCGTTGTACATGTAGAACGTACCGCCGGTACCGGACAGATTTTCTACCTGCAAGGCGTAGAATTCCCCCGGCTTACCGAACTGCACACCGCCGCCATTAAGTGAGAGATTCTCAACACTCTCGTGACCAACCATCACCCAACGTGCATTGCTGTTGACGCTCAGGCTCTGCACGTTTTCCAGATGCCCGGTCAGTGTCGCGGAGTCTTCGAGCAGCACATTGGCGGTACTCATCCCATCCGCGATGATGTCACCGGTCAGTTGGGTGTTGCTGCCCCCCACACGCAAGTTACCTTCTGCGCCATTGCGAACATCCATCAACACACCGTTGCTGCCAGACAACTCAGAGCCATTAAGCACAGCAATATTGGCTTTGACGGGGCCTTGAGCCAAGGTATCGAGATAAATGGCCGAGCCATCGAGACCTTCAACCTTGGTATCGCTCAAAATCAGTGTGGTGTCTGCATTATTTTTATCACCTCCTATTCGAATCCCGTTCGCGTTCCCGGTGATGGTGCTTCCTATGGCGTTAACCGTTCCGGAAGCGAGCCACAGAGCGTCAGAGCTTGCGCCGGTGCCTTTGACTGTAGACCTCTCAAGCGTTAATTCACTTGCCCCGCTGACGAGCACACCTTGTGATCCACCACTTATTGTACTGTCGCTTACCTTCGCAACACCCTTCTCCCCCGTACTAGCGACAGTCACTGTCAAACCTGTCCGGTCACTGGTAATGACGCTATTGCCGGTAATGTTCGCCTCGCCGCCAATGAGCCAAACACCTGTAGCACCCGAGGCCTGCACATTAGTGTGATTCAAGTTCAAAGTGGCATTATTCACCGTGATATCCAACGTCTCTGCGCCATCAGCATTCAACGTCGATGGGCCGTTCAGCACGTAGTTATCAAGGGCGTTATCGCCATCTATGTCCTTCGTATTACCAGGGTCTACAAAAACTGTCGCGTACCCCATTTGGGCAACCATCAATAAGGGTGCAACGCTCAGTAACTTCAACGCACGATACAAAGGATGCAACGGCATGGAATTGATCTTAGACATACAAGTACTCTCTGAAGCTGGAGACAGAAAAGCCGCGAAGACTACAGAGCGAATACCAAACAGTATGTAGGTCTTTTCTGATAAGACAGGCCGAAAACCGGAAGCGCTACAGAGCGCGGAAAACGAACCCCGCCCTCTGAAGACACGACCTTCATACGTATAAATTCAAGGAATTGGAAACTGATCAAGGTCGCAAGTAGCCCCACCATGCGCCATCGATATCCGGTCATTAGTCGGCTTGGATTTGCCAGATTTACCCGTGATGCTATAGATCACTTCACCTTTACCTACCTGTGCAGTCGCCAGCCAAGTGGGCAAAATATGTGTGTCGTAAGGCTCGACAAGCCAAACAATTCCGTTGGTCGCCTGCTCAGCCGTAATACTCGAAAAAGTTTCCGTTTTTTCCGCACCGTTTACCTCCTGCGGATTATTAAAGTTTGTATAGGCCGTCCAGGTAACGGTGACGTCATCCCCTTGCGTCAAATTCGTGCCTGGAATCTTATACTCAACTCCAAAACTTGATTCATCCGCATTAAAACGTAATGAGGAACACGTTATATATCCACCAGGGTTGAGATTTAGAGGTACAGCCTCCTCATATTCAAGTACTAGAAAATCGATATCAACTGCAGTACGCGCTTTGGGCTCTTGCGGATTTGCATGGGTAGGGCTTGTAAGCAGGTACCAAACCGGCATGGCAGAGTTAGCGCCATGAAGACGAATGTCATCCCAATTGAGCTGAATATCGATATCCGCACCCGAGGTCTCGGTTGTAATGACATAGGGGGAGCTTATTGCTGTCCCGTTCCATACCACTTGATAACTATCGCCCGCAACCACAGGGTCGACCAACAATATCTTGGCAAAAATATCTTCGTCTTCATCTTCTTCAACTAATACGTTCTCAACGTTGGATTCACCCACCACCCGAACAAGTTCAAGGTTAGGGTTAGCCGGATCAGGATCGGGGTTTGTCGGCCCTGCACCGGAAAAGTTGCAATAAACCGTTGTTTCCGGGGCGTCAAAAGGTTCTACACCACGTATCACCGCATAAGAAACAACCGTTTCTACAGGGCCTGCTGCAGCGTCAGTGTATTGTTCCCAAAGAACGGACCAAGGAACTGAGATATTGAATCCACCTGGTGGGTTACTGCCAACAGGTAGACCAGGTGTTAATTCATGATCTTTCCATTTAACAACGATAGTGTCGGTGTCCTTGCCATTAGTCACCTGAGGCACATTTACAATAACGTGTCCATCAATGACATCCGAACGCAGTAAATCAGTGCCGCTGGTAGGGTCTGTCACCGTTAGTGCTATTAATGACGAGGGCAAATCACCGAGCGCAACGGACATAAGTTCGTACTTGGACGGGCAACCGACGTTACCCGCCTTATCGACCAGCACGTAACCACCACAGCACAAACCATCCCCTGCCGCATAAATATCAGCTTTAGGGATATGCACCTGACCACCGGGGGTAATAGGTAGCGGGCCGATCAACGTGTCCGGATCAGGAGTGAGTGGAAGTTCACCTTTGTACCAGCCAAAATAGACGCTAACATCCGCTTGATCTTCACCCGCCCAAGCCGGAATTGTAGCTACAAGTTCAGTAGCCGTCGCAAAAGTTGCATCGGTGATCGGCGCAGTGACACTAAATACCATCTTTTCGGGAGCAACAACCCCATTGGGCGGTATCTTGTCGATATGAATAGTTACGGCAGCTGAATACGCAGGTGGCTCCTGAATAAAATTCACATGTTTGTATTTCAGATAGAAAGTGCCTTCATTCTCTGTGGCAAGCAAAAACGAGCTGGGAATAGTGAATTTTAGTGGTATCCAAGGCCCACCCGCCCAAGGATGTTCTTCAAACAACTCCCACTCATTACTATCTTCATTTCGCGACCAGAGCAGACTGAAATACTCCGTGTCAAAAGGTGGCGGCGCCCCATCCCACGTTTCCATGGTGATGACTAAGTCTGCATCCAGATCTTTTCTTAGAATAAGCCCCTCCGGTAAACCGGCCTGAATCAAGTCCGACACATTCGGCTCGGGAATCGAAAAAAGCTCAGGCCCACCCGATACGCCGTTACTCGCACTAAATCCCTGTTTTTTTATACCTGAACCCGCCATGTTGTCGCTCTCCGCGCTCACAGTAGGTCGCCATGAGTTTTCCAGGGCGCCTGAGTTTAAAAAGTAGACCGATGTCCGGCGGGCATTGCGTTTGCCTCAACGTACTGCGGTTAAACTTATTTAGCGCTTATTTGAACAATCGCGTAACTGTCAGATCTGACAGGTATTTATACATACAGCCCTTTGCGCCAAGGCCTTGAAAATCAACCATTTCATGCAACGTATCGCTTTCAGCATTTGATCGTGTGCCTGGGCAGCGCCAACGTGACGAGCCTGTTCGTAGCCGTTGACGAGTCTTGCGAGGGCTACGTCCGATTGCGAGGCGATCGTAAACGCAATGCACTCGTTCTAATTGGCAATCCGAGGTGCCTGGTGTTACGACTGCTGCGCAATCGGACGTAGCCTCGCGGTGCTCGTCATCGACTACAACATGCTAACGCCCAAAAACCCCACCAACGCCTCACGCTGCGCCAACGCATCCTTGCGCCCCAGCTCAATCAATTCGCTGCAATAACCCGCCTCGAACAACAAATAACTCAGCACCCCCGCGCCACTGGTTTTGGTAGCGCCCGGCCCGCGCAAAAACAGGCGCAAGGCGGCGGGTAATTCATGCCGATGCCGGGCCGCAATTTCGTCAATGGGTTGGCTGGGCGCGATGACCAGCACGTCGACCGGTGCCAGCCCCAGGTTGTCGGCAGGCCGTGGCAGCAAGCGGCCGAAGTGATTGAGGCGTTCCAGCAGTTCGAGGTCGCTTTCAAGGCTATCGATGAACGTGCTGTTGAGCATGTGCCCACCGATTTGAGCCAATGTGGGCTGCTGCGCGTTGAAGTGGCGCTGCTGGTCGGTGGTCGGCGCCGGGCCGCGCGGGTTGCCGCTGACCCCAACTACCAGCACCCGATTGGCACCCAGGTGCAGCGCCGGGCTGATGGGCGCCGATTGCCGCACGGCGCCATCACCAAAGTATTCTTCGCCAATTTTGATCGGGGCAAACAGCAGCGGGATGGCTGAACTGGCCAGCAGGTGTTCAACGGTCAAGGCGGTGGGCAGGCCGATACGCCGATGGCGCAACCAGCCATCAATGGTGCCGGGGCCTTGGTAAAAGGTCACGGCTTGCGCCGATGAGTAACCGAAGGCGGTCACGGCCACCGCGCGCAGTTGCTGCGCAGCTATGGCGTGGTCAATGCCGGCAAAGTCGATTTTATCGGTGAGCAAATCGCGTAATGGCGAGCTGTCAAGCAGCGCAACAGGCACATGCGCGCCCAACCCAAGCAAGCTGTGACCCAAAAAGCGGCTGGCCTGACGCATTACCCCCGGCCAGTCGCTGCGCAATACCCTATGGCTTTCAAAACTCTGCCAGAACGCAGTCAAGTGTTCGACTGCGCTGGCAAAATCGGTGGCGCGGCTGGCGAGGCTGACGGCATTGATCGCCCCGGCCGAGGTGCCGACGATCACCGGAAACGGATTAGCTGCCCCCGCTGGCAGCAATTGGGCAATCGCCGCCAGCACCCCGACCTGATAGGCGGCACGGGCGCCGCCGCCAGACAGAATCAGCCCTGTGACTGGTTCTGTGGTGTTCATTGCGCACCCTTGGGTAACGTCGTATCAGCGGCGCTTGTCGTACAGTTTGGGCTCACCCGGCGGGCGGGTCTTGAAACGGCGATGCGCCCACAAGTACTGCTCGGGGCATTCACGTATCGCCCGTTCGACCCATTGATTGATTCGCAGGCAGTCCGCCTCATCGCTTTCTCCGGGGAAATCGTCCAGCGGCGGATGAATCACCAGTTTGTACCCACGGCCATCCGCCAGTCGTTGTTGAGTAAAGGGCACAACCTGCGCTTTGCCCAACTTGGCGAATTTGCTGGTGGCGGTGACGGTTGCCGCCTGAATGCCGAACAACGGTACAAAAATGCTTTGCTTGGCGCCGTAGTCCTGGTCGGGCGCGTACCAGATGGCGCGCCCAGAGCGCAGTAGTTTCAGCATGCCGCGCACGTCATCACGCTCTACGGCCAACGAATCCAGGTTGTGCCGCTCGCGACCGCGACGCTGAATAAAGTCGAACAGTGGGTTTTTGTGTTCGCGGTACATGCCGTCAATGGTGTGCTGCTGGCCGAGCAGCGCGGCGCCGATTTCCAGGGTGGTGAAGTGGAACGCCATCAAGATCACGCCCTTGCCTTCGCGCTGCGCCTGCTTGAGGTGCTCAAGCCCTTCAACGTGGGCCAGTTTGGCCAGACGCGGCTTGGACCACCACCAGCTCATGGCCATCTCGAAAAAGGCGATGCCGGTTGAGGCGAAGTTCTGTTTGAGCAGCATTGTGCGCTCGGCTGCGGTTTTTTCAGGAAAACACAGCTCAAGGTTACGCGCCGCAATCCGCCGCCGATCACCGGCCACCCGGTACATCAGCGAGCCCAGCAAACGGCCGATCCCCAACTGCCATTTATAAGGCAACTGAACCACCAGCCACAGTACGCCTAGCCCTAACCAGAGCAGCCAGAAACGCGGATGAAAAAAAGCAGCACGAAATTGCGGGCGATCCATTAATGATTCCGGACAGACACTAGGGGCCGGGCATTCTACATCGTTAGACCCGGCTTGCGGCTCGCGGGCGTTCTCGTTATAAGTCTCTGCACTTTAAGTGACAAGCCGCATTAAGCCGACCATGAGCCAAACCGAATCGCAAGACCAAGCCCCCGTGTTTCAGCTTAAGGGCAGTATGCTCGCCATTACGGTGCTGGAACTGGCCCAAAACAACCTTGAAGCCCTCGATCGCCAACTGGCCGCCAAGGTGGCCCAGGCGCCTAATTTTTTCAGTAATACCCCGCTGGTGCTGGCGCTCGACAAGTTGCCCATAGGCGCTGGCGCCATCGATTTGCCGGGGCTGATGCGTGTATGCCGCCAACATGGCCTGCGCACCCTGGCCATTCGCGCTAACCGAATCGAAGACATCGCCGCGGCCATCGCCATCGACTTGCCGGTACTCCCGCCTTCCGGCGCCCGCGAACGCCTGATTGAACCGGCAGTCGAAGTGGTGCCAGAGCCTAAAAAGCCGGAAAAACCGCCCGAGCCGACCATTCGACCGACCAAGATCATCACCAGTCCGGTCCGTGGTGGCCAAATGGTGTATGCCGAAGGCAGCGACCTGGTGGTGATTTCTTCTGTCAGCCCCGGTGCGGAACTTATGGCCGATGGCAACATCCATGTTTACGGGCCGATGCGTGGCCGTGCACTTGCCGGACACAAAGGTAATACCAAGGCGCGGATTTTCTGCCAGCAACTGAGCGCCGAACTGGTGTCCATTGCCGGTAAGTACAAAGTGTCTGAAGACCTGCGACGCGATCCTTTATGGGGCGCCGGGGTTCAAATCAGTCTGTCAAGTGACATGTTGAACATCACCCGTCTTTAACGGATACTCTCGCCATTTTCCAACCATCTCAAAAACGTAGAGAAAACAGGCTAATTCTTGTAGGAAATCATTATTCAGCCAGCGTTTACGCTCTGTAAGCCTAAGCTGGGAGATGACCGCAAAAAAACTGTGCATCTGCTGTCGTTTATTTAGAGATGTTATTCAGGGACTAAAAAGTCCTTTTTTCTTAGGGGTGAAGCACCTTGGCCAAGATTCTAGTGGTTACATCCGGCAAGGGTGGTGTGGGTAAGACCACCACCAGCGCCGCTATCGGCACCGGCCTCGCGCTGCGCGGCCACAAAACAGTCATCGTCGACTTCGACGTTGGCTTGCGTAACCTTGACTTGATCATGGGCTGCGAACGTCGCGTGGTGTATGACTTCGTCAACGTGGTCAATGGCGAAGCCAACCTGCAACAGGCCCTGATCAAAGACAAGCGCCTTGAAAACCTGTACGTATTGGCTGCCAGCCAGACCCGTGACAAGGATGCACTGACCAAAGAAGGCGTCGAAAAAGTTCTGATGGAACTGAAAGAGACCTTCGAATTCGTGGTCTGTGACTCCCCGGCCGGCATCGAGACCGGTGCTCACCTGGCCATGTACTTCGCCGATGAAGCGATTGTCGTGACCAACCCGGAAGTGTCTTCGGTACGTGACTCGGACCGCATGCTGGGCCTGCTGGCCAGCAAATCGCGCCGCGCCGAACTGAACGAAGACCCGATCAAGGAACACCTGCTGCTGACCCGCTATAACCCGGATCGCGTGAGCAAGGGTGAAATGCTGGGCGTTGAAGACGTCAAGGAAATCCTGGCGGTAGCGCTGCTGGGAGTGATCCCGGAATCCCAGGCGGTACTCAAGGCTTCCAACCAAGGCGTGCCGGTGATCCTCGATGATCAAAGCGACGCCGGTCAGGCCTACAGCGATGCGGTTGATCGCTTGCTGGGCAAAACCGTGGAGCATCGGTTCCTCGATGTACAGAAGAAGGGATTCTTCGAGCGCCTGTTTGGAGGCAACTAAACAATGAACATTTTTGACTTCTTTCGTACCCGCAAAACGCCAACCACCGCGTCGGTCGCGAAAGAGCGTCTACAGATCATCGTGGCGCACGAGCGCGGCCAACGCAGCACCCCGGACTACCTGCCTGCCCTGCAAAAAGAGCTGGTTGAGGTGATCCGCAAATACGTCAACATCGGCGATGATCAAGTACAGATCGCCCTTGAAAACGAGGGCAGCTGCTCGATTCTGGAACTCAACATCACCTTGCCAGATCGTTAACCGATCCGGCTGATACCACGGCGGCTTGGAGGTCTCTCTGCAAAGGGGGATTTGCAAGCCGCCGTTGGCGTTTGTTAAGAGGCTGTTTTAATGCCGTTGTCGAACATTCACATCATCCATCAGGACGCGGGCGTTCTGGTCGTCAATAAGCCGACCTTGCTGCTCTCAGTGCCGGGCCGCGCCGAAGACAACAAAGACTGCCTGATCACCCGCCTGCAAGAAAACGGCTACCCCGAAGCGCGCATCGTGCACCGTCTGGATTGGGAAACCTCGGGGATCATCCTGCTGGCCCGCGATGCGGATACGCACCGCGAACTGTCGCGTCAGTTTCATGATCGCGAAACCGAAAAGGCCTACACCGCACTCGCTTGGGGTCAACCGGAACTGGACAGCGGCAGCATCGACTTGCCACTGCGCTACGACCCGCCGACCAAACCTCGGCACGTGGTCGATCACGAGTTCGGTAAAAACGCGCTGACCTTCTGGAAAGTGCTGGAGCGTTGCGGCGATTACTGCCGGGTTGAACTGACACCCATTACCGGGCGCTCGCACCAGTTGCGCGTGCACATGCTGTCCATCGGCCACCCGCTGTTGGGCGATGGCCTGTATGCGCATGCACAAGCATTGGCGGCATACCCGCGCCTGTGCCTGCACGCCAGCATGCTGAGCTTCACCCACCCGCAGACGGGCGAACGCCTGCGCTTTGAGTGCCCCGCGCCGTTTTAACTCTAGGCACAAAAAACTCGTAGTCGCTGACGAGGAACGAAGGCTGCGATCCATTACACGGCCGATCGCAGCCTTCGTTCCTCGTCAGCGACTACGGGAATTGAGTTTTATTGGGATCAATTTTTGGGATCAATGCGCTAAACTCGCGGCCTTGCTGTCTGGAGTAACTTATGCGCGAAGAGCTGAACCAAGGCCTGATCGACTTTCTCAAGGCCTCCCCTACCCCGTTTCATGCCACTGCCAGCCTTGTTCAACGTCTGGAGGCCGCCGGTTTTCAGCGTCTCGATGAACGCGAAACCTGGTACACCGAAGCCAACGGTCGCTATTACGTCACCCGCAATGACTCCTCCATTGTTGCCTTCAAGCTGGGCCGTCATTCGCCTCTGCACGGTGGCATCCGCATGGTCGGCGCTCATACAGACAGCCCCTGCCTGCGGGTCAAGCCGCAGCCTGAATTGCAACGCCAGGGCTTTTGGCAGTTGGGTGTTGAAGTCTACGGCGGGGCCTTGCTCGCCCCCTGGTTTGACCGCGACCTGTCACTCGCCGGGCGTGTCACCTTCCGCCGCGACGGCAAGGTCGAAAGCCAACTGATCGACTTCAGGGCGCCAATCGCGACCATTCCCAACCTGGCCATCCACCTCAACCGTGGCGCCAACGAAGGCTGGGCGATTAATCAGCAGAACGAACTCCCGCCGATCCTGGCGCAGGTCGCGGGCGATGAGCGTGTGGACTTCCGCGCATTGCTCACCGACCAGTTGGCGCGCGAACACGGCCTCAACGCTGACGTGGTGCTCGACTATGAGCTGAGCTTCTACGACACCCAAAGTGCCGCAGTCATCGGCCTCAACGGAGACTTCATTGCCGGTGCACGCCTCGACAACTTGCTGTCGTGCTACGCGGGCCTGCAAGCGCTGCTCAACGCCGATACCGAAGAAACCTGCCTGCTGGTCGCCAATGACCATGAAGAAGTCGGCTCGTGTTCGGCGTGCGGTGCCGATGGCCCGATGCTGGAGCAGATCCTGCAACGTGTGTTGCCCGAAGGCGACGAGTTTGTACGCACGATTCAAAAGTCGCTGCTGGTCTCGGCCGACAACGCGCACGGCGTACACCCCAACTACGCTGACAAGCACGACGCCAACCACGGCCCCAAACTCAATGCCGGGCCGGTGATCAAGGTCAACAGCAACCAGCGCTACGCCACCAACAGCGAAACCGCAGGCTTCTTCCGGCATCTGTGCATGGCGGTCGAAGTGCCGGTGCAAAGTTTTGTGGTGCGCAGCGACATGGGATGCGGCTCGACCATCGGCCCGATCACCGCCAGCCACCTGGGTGTACGCACTGTCGACATTGGCCTGCCGACATTTGCCATGCACTCGATTCGCGAGCTGGCTGGCAGCCATGACCTGGCGCACCTGGTGAAAGTGCTGAGCGCGTTCTACGCCAGTCACGAACTGCCGTAAAACAGCCCACCTGTGTAGGAGCGAGCTTGCCTCGCGATCTTTTGATCTTAAAAAAGATCGCGAGGCAAGCTCGCTCCTACAGAGGCAGAGTGCCAAGGCGGTTCATTTTTGATACACATCACCCCACTTCTGCGTAAAGCCACCTAGACTTGAGGCATTAACTTCTTCAGGTCCAGAACATGTTCGAAATATCCGCCTTTAATTCCATGTTGATTCCCATTGTGTTGGGCATGCTGCTGCTAACCATCGGGTTCAACTTTCGCGACAGCAAGCCCGGCGTTCTGTCGATCTGGTTTGGCATGTTGCTGATTTTCGGCACCATCGTTTTTAAAATCCTCGCCAAACTCAATCAGTAAATAGCACTGCGCCCGCGATCACTTATTTATGCACAACATGAAATGAATGATCGCGGGGCCTAGCGTACACTCGTCCGATCCGTACTTTCCGAGGGTGATCGCCTAGTGTTTCTTCGTCTCTTTGCCCGGCCCTATTGGCTACTGATTTGTTTGCTGAGCCTGTTGCCGCTCACTTCGGCCCAGGCCGTCGGCATCACCAGCCTGCTGCCCAGTTCGGATAAAACCCAAACGCAACCCACCGAGCCTTTGGGCCAATCGCTGGACGAGGTGATCAAAAACCTGGAGAACGATCAGCAACGCAGCAAGCTGCTGACCGACCTTAAAAAGCTTCGTGACGCGACTAAAAAAGCCCAGCCCGAAGCTGAAATAGGTGTACTGGGCCTGATTGGCAGCACCCTCGCCGACCTCGAAAAACAGTTTTCCGGCAGCGACAGCCCGACCTCGCGCTGGACCACCGAAATCGAACAAGCCAAAGATGAGCTAGTGGCCTTAATGCTCCCGGCCAATGAATGGGTGCCCATCATTTTCGCCTTTGCGCTGATCATCATGGTCTGGAGCCTGCTGGCCGCGCTGCTGATTTGGGTCAGCCATCGTGTGCGCCTGCGCTTTGGCCTCAGTGAAGAACTGCCGCAGCACCCCAGAGCCGTCGATATGCTGCGCTTTGCCTTGCGCAAACTGGGCCCGTGGCTGGTGGCACTGGTGATCACGGTGTACATGAGCTACGCCTTGCCGTCTTCATTGGGCAAAGACCTGGCGATGGTGCTGGCCTATGCATTGGTGATCGGCACGTGTTTTTCAGCTACCTGCGTCATCCTGTTTTCGTTGCTCGACGGGCCGCATCGCCATCGAGCCCTGCATATTTTGCGGCATCAAGCTTTTCGCCCTCTGTGGTGGATCGGCAGCTTCGCCGCCTTTGGCGAAGCGCTCAGCGACCCACGACTGGTGGCGACTCTTGGCGTGCATCTGGCGCACACGGCTGCCACCTTCGCCAATGTGATGGCCGCGCTGTCGACCGGGCTGTTTATCATCCGCTTCCGTCGCCCCATCGCGCACCTGATCCGCAACCAGCCACTGTCGCGCCGCCTCACGCGCCGCGCCTTGAGCGACAGCATCGATATTCTCGGCACTTACTGGTACATAGCGGCGCTGATTCTGGTGGGCATTTCACTGTTCGCCACCTTCCTCTCGGCGGGCGACACCAGCACCGCCTTGCGCCAGTCGCTGATCTGCGCCGTGCTGGTGGTGCTGTGCATGGTGATCAACGGGCTGGTGCGCCGCCATTCACAAAAGCCGCAACGCGGCCCTAAACGCCACGCCCTGTACTCCGAACGACTCAAGAGCTTTGTCTACACCTTGGCGCACCTGGTGGTCTGGCTGGTGTTCATCGAACTCGGGTTGCGGGTGTGGGGCTTGTCGCTGATCACCTTTACCGAAGGCGATGGGCATGAAATCAGCGTCAAACTGTTTGGGCTGGCCGGCACCTTGCTGTTTGCCTGGTTGGTCTGGATTCTGGCCGACACCGCCATCCACCATGCCTTGACACGCTCACGCAAAGGCGTGGCCAACGCCCGTGCACAAACCATGATGCCGCTGATTCGCAACGTACTGTTTGCGGCCATTTTCATCATCGCGCTGATTGTCGCCCTGGCAAACATGGGCATGAACGTCACGCCACTGCTGGCCGGTGCCGGTGTGATCGGTCTGGCCATTGGTTTCGGTGCCCAGTCGCTGGTGGCTGACTTGATCACTGGCTTGTTCATCATTATTGAAGACTCGCTGGCCATCGACGATTACGTGGATGTCGGCGGGCACCTGGGGACAGTTGAAGGACTGACCATTCGCACTGTGCGCCTGCGCGATATTGACGGCATCGTGCACACCATTCCGTTCAGCGAAATCAAAAGCATCAAAAACTATTCCCGAGAGTTCGGCTACGCGATTTTCCGCGTGGCGATCCCCTACAACATGGAAATCGACGACGCGATCAAATTGATGCGTGATGTGGGGCAAAAGATGCGCACCGACCCGTTGCAACGTCGCAACATCTGGTCGCCACTGGAGATCCAGGGTGTCGAAAGTTTTGAGTCAGGCAGCGCGATTTTGCGCGCACGCTTCAAAACCGCGCCGATCAAACAGTGGGAAGTGTCGCGGGCGTTCAACTTGTCGCTCAAGCGCCATCTGGACGAAGCCGGGCTGGACCTGGCTACGCCGCGCCTCAGTGTGCAAGTCGTGACGGCAAGCAGCGGGACGTTGCAAAAAGACTAATCCCCGGCCCTTGTAGGAGCGAGCTTGCCTCGCGATCTTTTGATCTTTTAAAAGCTCGCTTCTACAAGGGTTAGGTTCAACGCTCCAGCACATCCACCCCGACATGAATCGCGTCATGTCGCCAATACTCCAGGTCACAGTCGATCAAGCGTTCGTGCTGATCGTAGTTGATCCGCTCAATCCTCAATCCAGGGCTGCCCGTCGAGACTTTGAGCGTTGCTGCCGCTTCTGCGGGCAATGCCGTCGGGACGATTTCAAAGCGCACCCGCCCGTAGTGCAAGTCGTAGTGCCGGGCATACAGCTCAGTGATCGACTGGGTCAGGTCGAACTGCAGAATGTCAGGGAAGTATTGCGGGTTCAGGTAGTGCTCGACATACAGCACCAAACGCCCATCAATCCGCCGTCCTCGGCAAATCTGGATCACGCTGGAAAACGCCGGCAGTTGCAAGCGCGCGCACACCGCGGCCGAAGCGGGCTGCAAACGCGCGCTAATCACCTCAGTGGTCGGTACCCGTCCCTGGGCGCTGACCATTGCATGGAAGTGACTGCGCTGCATGAGGTTGTAAGCCAGGCGCGGCGGCGAAATAAACCACCCCCGACGCTCCTCGCGGTACACCAGGCCTTGGGCTTCGAGCTGTAGCAACGCTTCGCGAACGGTAATACGGGTCGTCGAGAACAGTTCGCTGAGTTTGCGCTCCGCAGGCAACTGGCTGCCGCACGCCAACAAGCCATGTTCAATTTGTTCTTGCAGCGCCAATCCAATGGCTGTCACCGCTTTGGGTGCACCTTCTCGCATCAACGTTACCTATCTGGACTAGTCCAGCACCAAATGTGGGCAGGCTCGGCCTGCAAAACACTCAACTCTTGAGGGTGCAAGCCTAGGCAGTGCACATGACTGTTCGATGACACCCACACGGGTTTTTTCCCACGAACTCCACACCCGCCGGGGCTTTGACCATGGTCTACGCTTAGCCGAAGCCTGTAACCGGGTCAGTAAAAAGGCTTGCATAACCAATGCCGACATTAAAGTGTCATGGACTCGGCTTAAATTGGCTCAGGTATTGCTGACCTAGACCAACCCACTGCAAAAAATCAAAAAAACAGCGTTGATAACGCCAAAGGAGCTTCGGATGAAACAGTTTTTCCTGGCATCACTGTTAGGCACCAGCATCGCCCTTTGCACCTCGGCCATGGCCGCCGATGTCGATTTAAAAGCCCTCGAAACAGCCGCCAAGGCTGAGGGTGCAGTCAACAGTGTCGGCATGCCCGATGACTGGGCGAACTGGAAAGGCACGTGGGAAGACCTGAACAAGCTGTATGGCCTCAAACACATCGACACGGACATGAGCTCGGCCCAGGAAGTGGCCAAGTTTGCCGCCGAGAAAGACAACGCCAGCGCTGACATCGGCGACGTGGGTGCCGCCTTCGGCCCGATTGCTGTCGCCAAGGGCGTGACCCAACCGTACAAGCCAACCACCTGGGAGCAAATCCCGGCCTGGGCCAAAGACAAAGACGGTAACTGGGCGTTGGCCTATACCGGCACCATCGCGTTCATCGTCAATAAAAAGCTGCTGCACGGCTCCGAAGCGCCAACCAAATGGTCTGACCTGAAATCCGGCAAATACAAAGTTTCGATTGGTGACGTGAGCACCGCCGCTCAAGCTGCCAACGGCGTTCTGGCTGCTGCGCTGGCCAACGGCGGTGATGAAAAGAACATTCAGCCAGCCCTGCTGATGTTTGCTGACATCGCCAAACAAGGCCGTTTGTCGCTGGCCAACCCGACCATCGCCACGATGGAAAAAGGCGAAATCGAAGTGGGCGTGGTCTGGGACTTCAACGGCCTGAGCTACAAGGCAAAAATGGCCAACCCTGATGACTACGTCGTGCTGATCCCGTCTGATGGCTCCGTGATCTCGGGTTACACCACCATCATCAACAAATACGCCAAACACCCGAACGCAGCCAAACTGACCCGCGAATACATCTTCAGCGACGCGGGCCAAACCAACCTGGCACGAGGCAACGCGCGGCCGATTCGTGCTGAGCACCTGACACTGCCAGCCGATGTCCAGGCCAAGCTGCTGCCCAATGAGCAGTACAAGAAAGTGACCCCGATCAAAGACGCCGACGCGTGGGAAAAGACCTCTAAGGCTCTGCCTCAGAAGTGGCAGGAAGAAGTCATCATCAACATGAACTAAAGGACTGTACCTCCCCCTGTGGGAGCGAGCTCGTCTCGCGATCTTTTGATCGTTCAAAAGATCGCGAGACGAGCTCGCTCCCACAGTTTCTGTGCTTTACCTGCGGAGTCGCAGTACATGAAACACAAGGTTATTTTGGTGGTACTCGACGGACTCAACTACGACGTTGCCCGCCATGCCATGGGGCATTTGCAGGCGTATGTCGGCGCAGGACGCGCAGCACTTTACACACTCACCTGTGAGTTACCGGCGCTGTCGCGCCCCCTTTATGAGTGCATCCTCACGGGTGTACCGCCGATTGAAAGCGGCATTGTGCATAACAATGTGTCGCGACTGTCCAACCAACGCAGCGTGTTCCATTACGCCCGCGAGGCAGGTTTGAGCACCGCAGCCGCGGCCTATCACTGGGTCAGCGAACTGTATAACCGCTCTCCGTTTGTCGCCGCCCGCGACCGCCACACCGATAACAGTGACCTGCCCATCCAGCACGGGCACTTTTACTGGAACGATCACTACCCCGATTCCCATTTGTTTGCCGATGCCGAAAGCCTGCGCGTGCGCCATGCGCCGGACTTTTTAGTGGTGCATCCGATGAACATCGACGACGCCGGGCACAAGCACGGCCTCGACACCCCGCAATACCGCAACAGCGCACGCTCGGCCGACATTATCCTGGCCGACTACCTGCAAGGCTGGCTCGATGCGGGCTACCAGGTGTTGGTCACCGCTGATCACGGCATGAACAACGACCGCTCGCACAATGGCCTGTTACCCGAAGAACGCGAAGTGCCGCTGTTTGTGCTGGGCGAAGCGTTCAGCCTCAACCCGCATGCCACCCCCGAACAAACCGAACTGTGCGGCACGATTTGCCAGTTGCTGGGCGTTGCCCACGACAAACCGTTTTGCCAAGACTTACTGAGGCCCGTGCCATGACCCGAGGTAAATGGCTGGGCTTGCTGTGCCTGGTGCCCTTCGCCGTCGTTTTCATCGTGTTCCAGATCGCCCCGCTGGTGTGGGTGATGATTCATAGCCTGCAATCGGAAGAAACCGGCTGGGGTCTGGACAATTTCAACAAGATTTTCGCTTCCAAATTTTATTTGCAGGCGATCCAGCACAGTCTGGAAATCAGTTTCTGGTCCAGCCTATTCGGGATTGTGATTGCCATACTCGGCAGTTACTCACTGCACAAAGTCGATTCGCGCCTGCGCAATTTCGTGAATGCCTTCGCCAACATGACCAGCAACTTCTCCGGCGTGCCGCTGGCGTTTGCCTTCATCATTCTGCTGGGCTTTAACGGTAGCATCACGATCATGCTCAAACAGGCGGGAATCATCGAAGATTTCAACCTCTACTCGAAAACCGGCCTGATCATTTTGTACACCTACTTCCAGATTCCACTGGGGGTGTTGCTGCTCTACCCGGCCTTCGATGCCTTGCGTGAAGACTGGCGCGAGTCGGCCTCCTTGCTGGGCGCCAGCAGTTGGCAATTCTGGCGCTTTATCGGGCTGCCCGTCCTGACACCGGCCTTGCTCGGCACCTTTGTGATTCTGCTGGCCAACGCCTTGGGTGCCTACGCCACGGTGTACGCCCTGACCACCGGCAACTTCAACGTGCTGCCGATTCGCATCGCCGCGATGGTGTCAGGCGATATCAGCCTGGATCCGAACATGGCCAGTGCGCTGGCAGTGATTCTGGTGGGGTTGATGACCTTGGTGACGCTGGTGCATCAGTGGCTGTTAAAGAGGAGCTACCATGTCGCGCGCTGAAACCGGAACTGCCAGCATTTACCACCGCAGCGTGGTCTACCTGCTGTTCATCATTTTGCTGTTGCCGCTGCTGGGCACCTTTGTGTATTCGATTGCCAGCAGCTGGTCAGCAACTGTTTTGCCCAGTGGCTTTACCTTCAAGTGGTACACCCAACTGTGGAGCGACCCGCGCTTTTTGACCGCATTCGGGCATTCGTTGCTGATTTGCGTCGGGGCGCTGGTGCTGTCAATGGTGCTGATTTTGCCGTTGTTGTTCGTGGTGCATTACCACTTCCCCAAACTCGACGTGCTGATGAACATCCTGATTCTGCTGCCGTTTGCCGTGCCGCCCGTGGTGTCGTCGGTCGGCCTGCTGCAACTGTATGGCTCGGGGCCAATGGCCATGGTCGGCACGCCCTGGATTCTGATCGGCTGCTACTTCACCGTGGCGCTGCCGTTCATGTACCGGGCCATCACCAACAACCTGCAAGCCATCAACCTGCACGACCTGATGGACGCCGCCCAACTGCTCGGCGCCAGCACCTGGCAGGCAGCGTTCCTGGTGGTGTTGCCGAACTTGCGCAAAGGCATGCTGGTGGCATTGCTGCTGTCGTTCTCGTTCCTGTTTGGCGAGTTCGTATTTGCCAACATTCTGGTCGGCACGCGCTACGAAACCTTGCAGGTGTTCCTCAACAACATGCGTAACAGCAGCGGCCATTTCACCAGCGCGCTGGTGATTTCGTACTTCCTCTTTGTACTGGTGCTGACTTGGGTTGCCACCTTCCTGAACAAGGACAAAAGCCAATGAGCTTCGTCAGCGTCGAACATCTGCAAAAAACCTACTCCGGCACCCCGGTGTTCAGCGACATCAACTTCACCATCAGCAAGGGCGAGTTCGTGACCCTGCTCGGCCCGTCCGGCTGCGGCAAGTCCACATTGCTGCGCTGCATCGCCGGGCTGACGCCGGTAGATGAAGGAAAAATCCTGCTCGATGGTCAGGACATCGTCCCGCTCAACCCGCAGAAACGCGGGATTGGCATGGTGTTCCAGAGCTACGCGCTGTTCCCCAACATGACCGTCGAGCAGAACGTGGCCTTCGGCCTGCGCATGCAAAAGGTCAAGGCTGACGACAGCCAAAAGCGCGTGACCGAGGTGCTGCAACTGGTGGAGCTCAATGACTTTGCCAAACGCTACCCGCACCAGCTCTCCGGTGGCCAATGCCAACGTGTCGCGCTGGCTCGCTCGCTGGTAACGCGCCCGCGCTTGCTGTTGCTGGATGAACCGCTGTCAGCACTGGATGCACGAATCCGCAAACACTTGCGCGAACAGATTCGTCAGATACAGCGCGAACTGGGGCTGACGACGATTTTCGTCACCCACGACCAAGAAGAAGCGCTGACCATGAGCGACCGCATCTTCCTCATGAACAAAGGACGAATCGTACAAAGCGGTAACGCCGAGAACCTCTACGCCTCACCGGTGGATGTGTTCGCGGCCGGTTTTATCGGCAACTACAACCTGCTGGACGCCGAAACGGCCAGCCGCCTGTTGCAGCGTCCGGTCACCAGCCGCATCGCGATACGCCCGGAAACCCTGGGCTTGAGCCTGAGTGGCGAACCCGACACGTTGATCCGCAACCATAGTCTGCTGGGCAATGTGATCCGCTATCGGGTAGAAGTACGGGGCGTGGAACTGGTCGTCGATGTGCTTAACCGCTCACCGGCCGATCTGTACCCGGATGGCCAGCGCGTGGCGTTGTCCATCGATAGCAGCACCTTATGTGAGGTAGCCTGATGCTTTTGAGCACGATGAAGAGGGAGTTGTACTGATGGCCCTGGCAATTTTTGATCTGGATGAAACCTTGATCCACGGCGACTGCGCCACCCTGTGGAGCGAGCAAATGGGCCGCTTGGGCTGGGTCGACCCCGAGTCGTTCATGCAGCGTAACGACGAGCTGATGCTCGCCTACAGTCAAGGCCAGTTGAAGATGGAAGACTACATGGCCTTCAGCCTGGAGCCCTTGGTGGGCCGCACGCCTGAAGAAGTCGAGCATTTGGTCGGCCCATGGGTTGAGGACTTCATCGAGCCGATCATTTTCAGTGATGCGACCAAAACCATCGCTGCGCACCGCAAGGCAGGCGATCGCATTCTGGTTATTTCGGCGTCGGGCGTGCATTTGGTCAAACCGATTGCCGAGCGTCTGGGCATTGATGAAGTGCTGGGCATTGAGCTGGATGTGGCCCATGGTTTTTACACGGGCAAAACCGTCGGAACCCTGACCTACCGCGAAGGCAAAATCATCCGCCTGCTGGAGTGGATGGACGAGCAAGAAGAAAACCTCGAAGGCGCGATTTTTTACTCCGACTCTCGCAACGACTTGCCGTTGCTGCTCAAAGTGGATTACCCACACGTGGTCAATCCGGACCCAGTGTTACGTGAACACGCTGAAAAGGCCGGGTGGCCAATTCATCACTGGAAGTAAAACAGGCTAGTAGGAGCGAGCTTGCCTCGCGATCTTTTAAAGATCAAAAGATCGCGAGACAAGCTCGCTCCTACACCGTTATGGGTGACTTAAACCAGACTCGCGTCGATCACCAACACCAGCTTGCCCGACACTTGATTGCCAGCCAGTTCGTCAAACGCCGCTTGCGCCTCTGCAATCGGGAAGGTCTTGGCCAACTGCGGGCTTAAACGGCCTTCGTTGAACAACGGCCAGACCTGCTGACCCAGATCACTCAACAAATCTGCCTTGAACTGGTCATCGCGGCTGCGCAAGGTCGAACCCAGCAACTGGATTCGCTTGCCCAGCACCAACGCCAGATCCAGCTCGGCTTTGCGCCCACCCATCAAGCCAATCAAGACCCAGCGCCCATCCAGCGCCAGCAATTTGAGGTTGGACTCCACATAATTGGCGCCCACCGGGTCCAGCACTACGTCAAACGGCCCCAGCGCCTTGAGGCTGTCCAGCCCCTCGCCACGCACAGCTCCACCCTGTGCACCCAACGCCTCGCAATACGCCAAACGCTCTGCCGACCCTACCGTCACCCAACACGGGCTGCCAAACGCCTTGCACAGCTGAATGGCCGCTGAACCAACTCCACTCGCTCCAGCGTGCAACAACACTTTTTCGCCCGGCTTTAACGCAGCCAGTTGAAACAGGTTTAACCATGCCGTGCTGTACACCTCGGGTAATGCCGCCGCTTCAATCAGCGACAAACCTTCAGGCACCGGCAAGGCGTGACGCGCATCCACGACCACCTCTTCGGCCATACCGCCGCCCGCTAACAGCGCGCACACGCGGTCGCCGACCTGCCAGGAAGAGCCCGGACCGACTTCACTGATCACCCCTGAACACTCCAGCCCCAGCATTTTGCTGGCGCCCGGCGGTGGCGGATACAAGCCCGCACTTTGCAGCAGATCGGCGCGATTCAACCCCGCAGCTGCCACACGAATCCGAATTTGCCCTACATCGCAGCTTGGGCTTGGCTCTTCAACCCATGTCACTTGCCCTTCAACGCCTTGCAATGCTTTCACAGTGCCTCCATAGTGAGTCTGGACTGAGCCCGGTGCTGTTGCATCGGGCTTCTTGCATTATGCGGCCGGTCCTTCACGGAACCGGCGACTTCAAAGACGGCCTAATATGCGTTATCAATTGCCCCCGCGTCGAATCAGCATGAAGCATTTATTCCCTAGCACCGCACTTGCCCTCTTCATTGGCTTAGGCGTTTTGCCGTTCTCGGCCACTACGTTCGCCGCTAACAGTTGGGATAACCTTCAGCCAGATCGTGATGAGGTAATTGCCAGTCTTAACGTCGTTGAGCTGCTCAAACGCCATCATTACAGCAAGCCGCCACTGGATGATGCGCGCTCCGCGATCATCTATGACAGCTACCTGAAGCTGCTCGACCCCTCGCGCAGCTACTTTCTGGCCAGTGACATCGCCGAATTCGACAAATGGAAATTCCAGTTTGACGATTTCCTCAAGAGCGGCGATCTCAATCCCGGCTTTACCATGTACAAGCGCTACCTGGACCGCGTGAAAGCGCGCCTGGACTTCGCACTTGCCGAGTTGAACAAAGGCGTTGATTCGTTCGACTTCACGGCCAAGGAAACCTTGCAGATCGATCGCAAGGACGCGCCGTGGCTCAAGACAGAAGCCGAACTCAATGACCTGTGGCGCAAACGCATCAAGGACGAAGTCCTGCGTCTGAAAATCGCTGGCAAAGAGCCTTCGAAAATTCAGGAACTGCTGACCAAGCGCTACAAGAACCAATTGGCGCGCCTGGAGCAGACCCGCAGCGAAGACATCTTCCAGGCGTATATCAACACCTTCGCCATGTCTTACGATCCGCACACCAACTATCTGTCGCCAGATAACGCGGAAAACTTCGACATCAACATGAGCCTGTCGCTGGAAGGCATTGGCGCCGTGTTGCAGAGCGATAACGACCAAGTGAAGGTTGTGCGTCTGGTGCCAGCAGGCCCGGCCGACAAAACCAAGCAGGTCGCTCCGGCTGACAAGATCATCGGCGTTGCCCAGGGCGACAAAGAAATGGTCGACGTGATCGGCTGGCGCCTGGACGAAGTGGTCAAGCTGATTCGTGGCCCTAAAGGCTCTGTGGTGCGCCTGGAAGTGATTCCGGCGAGCAACGCGCCTAACGACCAGACCAGCAAAATTGTGTCCATCACCCGTGAAGCGGTGAAGCTTGAAGAACAGGCGGCGAAAAAATCGATCCTGAACCTCAAGCAAGATGGCAAGGACTACAAACTGGGCGTGATTGAAATCCCGGCGTTCTACCTGGACTTCAAAGCGTTCCGCGCTGGCGACCCGAACTACAAGAGCACCACCCGCGACGTTAAAAAGCTGCTGACCGAGTTGCAGAAAGAAAAAGTCGATGGCGTGATTATCGACCTGCGCAACAACGGCGGTGGTTCGTTGCAGGAAGCGACCGAGCTGACCAGTCTGTTTATCGACAAGGGTCCAACGGTGCTGGTGCGTAACGCTGACGGCAAAGTCGACGTACTCGAAGACGAAAACCCGGGCGCGTTCTACAAAGGCCCGATGGCGTTGCTGGTCAACCGTTTGTCGGCGTCAGCGTCGGAGATTTTTGCCGGGGCCATGCAGGACTACCACCGTGCGCTGATCATTGGCGGCCAGACGTTCGGCAAAGGGACGGTGCAAACCATCCAGCCACTGAACCACGGCGAGCTGAAACTGACACTGGCCAAGTTCTATCGGGTGTCCGGCCAGAGCACCCAGCATCAGGGCGTACTGCCTGACGTCGCGTTCCCGTCGATCATCGACACCAAGGAAATCGGTGAAAGCGCGCTGCCAGAGGCCATGCCGTGGGACACCATTCGTCCTGCGATCAAGCCTGCGGCAGACCCGTTCAAGCCGTTCCTGGCGCAACTCAAGGCTGAGCACGATGCACGTGTGGCTAAAGATGCCGAGTTCATCTTTATTCGCGACAAGCTGGCCTTGGCCGACAAACTGATGGCCGAGAAGACCGTCAGCCTCAACGAGGCAGAGCGTCGTGCCCAGCACGCCGACATCGATGCCAAGCAGTTGGTGATGGAAAACGCCCGCCGTCAGGCCAAAGGCGAAGCACCGCTCAAGGAAATGAAGAAAGAAGACGAAGATGCACTGCCGGTCGAGCCTGAAAAGACCAAGCCGGAAGATGACGCCTACCTGAGTGAAACCGGGCGGATTCTGCTGGACTACCTCAAGCTCAACTCGCAAGTGGCCAAAAAGTAAGGCACCGCCTCTCTCCTCCAGGAGTGAGCATGCTCGCGATCTTTTGAGGGTTGAACGATCGCGAGGCAGTGTCATCTGGCAGATGTAAAAAAGGGCGGACCGCTTAATGCGGCCCGCCCTTTTTTGTCCTTACTGAGCGCTGAACTTACGCTTCCTCGTGTTCGTAGGCATGTTCAAACACCCGAACCACTTCCGAGGCATGCCACGATGCCGCCGCAACGCCATCTGGCGGCCCGGAAAAACGTCCCAGGCGCTCGACACATTCAAAAAAGCCGGTACGCGGCAAACGGCTGGCCCCCTGACTGATCACCAGCGAACTGCGCAAGGGCTGCTCGGCTTTGGCATCCATCGCCGCCAAGTGCTCCAGTGCAGACGTCAGGGTCAACATGGCCGGACTGGGCAACTGCAAACGCTCCAGCAGCGCGCGATACGTTAACAAGTGGCGCTGTCGTCGCGCCTGGTTAAGCTCAGCCAATAACCCATCCCAGTGTTGACGACTGATGCGCACGTTCATGAGGCTTCCCTCCAGCCCGCAACACCCAGCTCCCAAGCCAGGCTACGGCGAATGGCAAGATCCGGCAGACGTTCACCGGTTTCGATCATTCCAAGGTACGAAGGGCTGATGCCTACCGTGCGCGCCAGCACCTCCAGGGCCAATCCCTTGTCCTCGCGCAAGCCGCGCAACTGATCGAGCCCGGGCAATGCCTGCACGGGCTCTGGCGGCTGTCGCTCAGGTTCAGGCGTGGGTGTTGCCGTAAGCGCAGCTACCGGATCATTTAAACCTGCGGCCTTTAAGAGCGCCTGGTAGCTGTCCCATGAGAGAACCGCGTATTCGGGTTCACCATTACGCTTGATAATTTGAAGATCCATTGCTAAACCCCGTCAGACTTTTATGCAGATCGAGTCGGAACTTTCCTTAGAAGCTTAATCCTAACAGCAGCCAAGGTCTCTGGGGTTTTTGATCTTTGCCGGGTTGCACCGACTGAGCGGCTGCGAATAACCCGAAAAACGGCAAATGTTATCCACACAAATTGTGGATAACCTTGTGAACAGAGCTGATTTTCATCGCTGAAAGCCACGCCCTACAAGGGCTGCGCTCAGATCGGGCATTTTTTACACACATAAAAAAACCCATAAATTCATTGACTTGCTTGCCCACAGCTACTAGCTGGCGCGACGCCTGAGGCAAATTGCCGCTGGTCAGGCCGGGTTTGAACCGCCCGTCTAAACCCCAGAAACGACAACGCCCCGTCGAGACGGGGCGTTGCGCTAACAAAAGGCTACTTATTTGGCAGCATCTTGCTCAGGTTTTGCAGGGTCTTTGATGCCCAGCAGTTCCAGGTCGAATACCAGCACCGAGTTGGCCGGGATTGCCGGGCTTGGGCTTTGTGCGCCGTAAGCCAGCTCGCTAGGGATGTACAGCTTGTACTTCTCGCCTACGTGCATCAGTTGCAGACCTTCAACCCAACCCGGAATCACGCCGCTCACCGGCAGATCAATCGGGCTGCCACGTTCTACCGAGCTGTCAAACACTTTGCCGTCGATCAGCTTGCCTTCGTAGTGAACAGTCACTACGTCGGTGGCTTTTGGCTGAGGACCATCGGCCTTTTTGATCACTTCGTATTGCAGGCCAGAAGCGGTGGTAACAACGCCCGCTTTCTTGGCGTTTTCTTCGAGGAATTTCTTGCCAGCAGCAGACGCTTCGTCGCTCATTTTGGCCAGACGTTCTTCAGCACGCTTTTGCAGGGCGGCGAACGCTTCAATCAGCTCGTCATCCTTGAGCTTTTGATCTTTTTTGCCAACGGCATCTTCGATGCCCAGGGCTACGGCTTTGGAATCCAGATCATCCATGCCTTCTTGAGCCAAGCTTTTGCCCATGTTCAGGCCAATGCCGTAAGAGGCTTTTTGTGCCGGGGTTTTCAGCTCTACGCTGGTCTGCGAATCGCAACCCGCCAGTACCAGGCTTACCAGAGCCACAGCTGCCGCCAACCGATGCTGTTTCATGCTATTTCCTTGTTCATGCGCCAAATGGGCAATCGAATAAAGCCGCGAGCTTATCAGGCGGCCGCAACCAATGGCTACCGGCATGAGAGGGACAAATCGCGGATAAGTTCACGGGTTAATCACAATTCATAATTACCGCAACTTTTGCTAACACTTCAAGCAATCTGTCAAACCGAACCACGCCTTACCGAACAAACCACTGGCCACTTGATGCTAGACGTTAGGTCAGGCATAAGGCTGTAAAAATTCTTACAAGGAGCGTTACTGTGCGTTTGTTTTACCGTGTGTTGTCAGGGCTTGCCGTGATCCTGGCACTGGGGATTTGCACCGTTATCTATTTCATTGCCAACCCGAAATTACCCGCCTACGTGCCCCCGCAGCAGGTGCACTACCTGGATCAATGGAGCCCGGCCGACCGGCAAACCTATTACTACACGCCTCAGGGCACGCAAGTAAAAGGCCTGCATTACGACTGGTTCAGTGCCCTTGAGCTGCCTTTTTCAAAGCAACCGTTTGCCGCGCCTGAGTACCTGGCGCGCTTCGGCTTTCTGGTCGACCCGAAACAGCAGGCCAGCGCTGCCAACCCGGCCAACTTGCCCGTCGGTTTCACCCGCCATCAAAACCCAGGCAGCAAGGTTGAATACCTCGACATCACCTGTGCGGCCTGCCATACCGGCGAACTGCGCTTTAAAGGACAAGCACTGCGTATTGACGGCGGCCCGGCGCAACACGTGCTGCCTTCAAGCGTCCCGACCTTGCGCGGCGGCAGCTTTGGCCAAGCGCTGGTCGCCAGCCTCGCGGCCACGTATTACAACCCCTGGAAATTTGAGCGTTTCGCCCGCACCGTGCTGGGCGACAACTACCCAGCGCAGCACCAACAGTTGCGCAAAGACTTCAAGGCCTCGCTCGACACCTTCCTCGCGGTGGCCTGGAACGACACCCATCGCGGCCTTTATCCCACCCTGGAAGGTCCGGGCCGCACCGATGCGTTCGGCCGAATTGCCAATGCCAGCTTTGGCGACGCAATTTCACCCGACAACTATCGGGTCGCCAACGCCCCGGTGGACTACCCGCATCTGTGGGACATGTGGACGTTCGACTGGGTGCAATGGAACGGCTCGGCCCAACAACCCATGGCGCGCAATATCGGCGAAGCCCTGGGCGTGGGCGCCACCCTGAACTTCTTCGACAACCACGGCCAGCCTCTGCAAGGCGACGACCGTTACCCGTCGAGCGTGCGGGTCCGCGACTTGAACCTGATCGAAGAAACCCTGCAAAAGCTCAAGCCACCCGTCTGGCCCGAAGCCCTGTTCGGCACGATTGATCGCCCGCTGGCTGCCAAAGGCCGCGCGCTGTTTGCCGAGAACTGTGCCGCTTGCCACGTACCACCGGTGGTTGAAGAGAACGGACGAAGGGTCAAGCACCTCAACATGCTGCCCGTCGACGTGATCGGCACCGACCCCAACACCGCCAACAACATCGCCGACAACCGTTACGACCTGAGCGCCCTGCAATGGGACCCGGTTGAATTGGCCACCCTGAACGTAGACCTGTTCCCGAAAAGTGAGCAGCCGCTGGACATGCACCAGCTGTCGGTGGCCAAAGGCCTGGCGTACGTCACCGCCTTTGTCGAAAAGCATGCGTATAAAGAAGCCAATATCGGCCCTGAAGAACAAGCGCGCCTCAATGGCTATGGCCTGCCGATTGGTGTGATGGAGTTGCGCGCTTACAAAGCGCGGCCTCTGGACGGGATCTGGGCCACCGCGCCCTACCTGCACAACGGTTCAGTGCCCACGCTGTATCAACTGCTTTCGCCGCAATCAGAGCGCGACCAGACCTTCTATCGCGGCAGTTTTGAATACGACCCGCGCCACCTGGGCTATCGCACCGAAGCCTTTGACGGTGGTTTTGTGCTCGACACGCGCATCAGCGGCAACCACAACAGCGGCCATGAATTTCGTGCCGGAGCACGCGGCAATGGCGTTATCGGGCGCCTGTTGCAGCCCGAAGAACGCTGGGCGCTGCTTGAGTACTTGAAAGTGCTCGGCGGCCCGCTTGAACAACAGTTGCCCACCGAATAATTGTTTAAAAGGATGTATGCATGCTGACCACTTTATGGCTTCGACTCGGCACCTGGCTGGGCAAGCTGCTGCTGGCCCTGATCGTACTGGGACTGCTCGGCTGGGCGCTGGCAACAGGCTGGTATGCCTGGCAGCAACGCGGCCCGGTGTCGGCTCAGGAACAGATCCCGGCAGATGAAGCCGCGATGACTCAGGACACGATCCAGACAGCGATCAGAATCGTCGACCAACACCGCGACAACACCCGCTACCTGCGCGACGCCCACGCTAAGGCCCATGGCTGCGTCAAAGCCAGCGTGCAGGTGCTGGACGGCCTCGACCCGGCCTTGCGCCAAGGCGTGTTCGCCAGCCCCGGCAAAACCTGGCAAGCGGTGATGCGCCTGTCCAACGGCAACGCCTACCCGCAATTCGACAGCATCCGCGACGCCCGCGGCATGGCGATCAAGTTACTGGACGTGCCGGGGACGCAGTTGCTTGCGAGCCAGCAAGGTCGAGGCGAGCAGGATTTTGTGATGTTCAACCATCCCAACTTCTTCGTCAGCGATGTCGCCGAGTACCGCCAGAACATCGCCGCCCAGGCTGACGGCAAAAAGGCACTGGCGTTCTTTCCCTCGTGGAATCCAGGCAGTTGGCAAGTCCGGCACTTGTTTATTGCGCTGGCGACCTTGGCACCTGCACCCGCCAGCCCGACGCAAACCACCTACTTCTCGGTATCGCCGTACAAGTTTGGCTCGGCCAACGCGAAATTCCGCGTGGCACCCGACCCGGACAGTTGCCCGGCGTACACCCTGCCCGAGCAAAATCAGAAACTGCCGAACTTCTTGCGCACTGCACTGAACCAGCAGTTATCCACAGACCGCGTGCCCGCGTGTTTCGTGTTGCAGGTCCAGCGCCAGGACGCCAATCGCTTTATGCCGATTGAAGACACCAGCGTTGAATGGAAAGAATCAGATGCGCCGTTCCAAACCGTGGCGCGGATCACCGTGCAACCCCAGGACTTCGACACCCCAAGCCAAAACCTGGCGTGTGACAACCTCTCGTTCAGCCCGTGGCATGGCATTGAAGAGCACCGGCCAATTGGCGGCATCAACCGCCTGCGCAAAGCGGTGTACGACTCGGTGAGCCAATACCGCCACAGCCGCAACGCCGAGCAGTAAGCGCGAATGCAATGTTGTTCCTGTGGGGGCTGGCTTGCCAGCGAAGGTATCGACGCGGTTTAACAGAAAAACCGCATCGCCTGCATCGCCTGCATCGCTGGCAAGCCAGCTCCCACAGAAATATCTCTGATGTCATGTGCGTGCCGCATACACCGCATTGCCCGCGTCCACGGCCAAGCGGCGGAACACCAGCGCCGACGCCATGCAAGCCAGCCCGCACAGCACCAGCATCCAGGCAACGTCGCTGGTCTGCGGCACGGCGTGCCCCCGCACATTCATCAACACCCCGAGCAACGCGGCAACCAACCCCACCGATAAACTCATGCTCAACTGCACGGTCACGGCTGACAGGCTGCTGGCACGGCTGCTGAGTTCTGCGGGCACATCTGCGTAGGTCAGGGCGCCAAGGGTGCTGTACTGCAACGAACGAATCACCGCACTGCCAAACAGCATCAGCACGATCACGCTGTAGGGCGTGGTGCTGGTGAAGCTGGCGCAGGCGGCCAGGGTCAATCCGGTGAGCACGGCATTGGTGATGAGCGTGCGGCGGATGCCGAATCGGCGCACCACACGCACTGCCAGCAGCTTCATCAGAAAAGCCCCTGCGCCTCCGGCCAGGGTCAGCAACCCGGCATGCAAGGGGCTCAGGCCGAAACACAGCTGAAACATCAGCACCAGCAAAAACGGCAATGACGAGGTGCCCAGACGCAGCAAATTGCCGCCCCAAAAACTGATCCCGTAGCTGGGGATGCGCAGCAGTTTCAGATCAAGCAACGGCTCGGCATAACGCCGTGAATGGCGCAGGTACAACGCGCCGCACACTATCCCGACCCCGATCATCAAGGCCACCCAGGGCCGCGGCATCAGGCCATGCCCGAGGGCTTCGAAACCAAAAACCAGGGTCGCCATGGCGATCGCACTGAGCACCAGGCCGCGCCTGTCCAAACCCCGTTCACGGGCACCGGGGTAATGCGGCACATGGCGCAGAACCAGCACGATGCCGACCACGCCGATGGGCACATTGATCAGGAAAATCCAGTGCCAGGACAAGTAGGTCACCATCAGCCCGCCCAGCGGCGGGCCGATCATGGGGCCGATCAACGCCGGGATGGTCAGGTACGACAAATTGCGCAACAGGTCTTCACGCGGCGACCAACGCAGCAAGATCATCTGCCCCACGGGCACCATCATCGCTCCCGCTGCGCCTTGCAGCATGCGCGCCAGACACAGTTGCAGCAGGGAGCTTGAGGCCGCGCACGCCAGCGACGAGACGATAAACAGAATGATCGCCAGCACAAACAGTCGACGCGGGCCAAAGCGATCCGCGGCCCAGCCACTGACCGGCACACACAGCGCGGCTGCCAACATGTACAGCGACACCACCAGGTTCATGCGGATGCTGGGCGCGCCGAAGTCGCTGGCCATTTGCGGCAAGGCGGTCATCACCACCGTTGAGTCGATCAATTCCATGCACAGCGCGCAGCCAATAATCATCGGCACGCGGCGCGACAGCGGTGGTGAGTACTTCACGCAGATCCCTTCAAATCGCCAACTTCAAAAAGTCGAACGCCATACGGCGCCCGCTCTCCAGATGCGGGATGGCTTCCAGCAATGCTTGGGTATAGGGATGTTGCGGGTGGTCGAACACATCGCGCACGCGGCCGCTTTCGACTGCCACGCCATCCTTCATCACCAGCACCTCGTCGCTGACATGGTTGATCACCCCAAGGTCGTGGGAGATGAACAGGCACGCCAACCCCAGCCGTTGTTTGAGGTCGTCGAGCAGTTCGAGTATCTGCGCCTGCACCGACACGTCCAGCGCCGAAACCGGTTCGTCGCAGACCAGAATCTGTGGCTGCGCCGCCAGCGCTCGGGCAATGGCGATGCGCTGGCGCTGACCACCCGACAACTCGATGGGCCGGCGCTCCAGCAAGGCCGCATCCAGGTGCACCAACGCCAGCAGCTCCTCGGCACGGGCGCTCCATTCACTGCGTTTATGGCCTGCCACTTCGAGCGCTTCGCTCAACACCCGGCGCACGTTGTAGCGCGGGTCAAACGAACTCAACGGGTCTTGAAACACCACTTGAATACTGCGCCGCAATTGGCGTTTTTCCACAGCAGACAAGCTCAACCAGGGCTGCCCCTTGATCTGAATATCGCCGCTGTCAGGGGTTTCCAGGCCAAGGATCATGCGCGTCAGGGTGGTTTTTCCCGAACCGGACTCGCCCACGATGCCCAGGGTTTTGCCGCGTCGCAGTTGCAGTGACACTTGATTGACCACGGTGCGCAACTTGCCATCTGGCCCCTTGAACGCTTTGCTCAGCGCGTTGACCTGCAGCAATGGCGGGGCGGGCTCAGTCTGCGTCGGCACGATGGCCAATGGCGTGCGCGCCGTGCCTTGGGTGCGACGAAAGTGCACCGCCCTGCCCGCACGCAGCAAGTACTGGGTGTAAGGGTGTTGCGGGTCGTGCAGCACGTCGTCGACGCTGCCTTGCTCGACGATTATGCCGTTGTGCATCACCGCCACCCGATTGGCCAGCCGCGATACCACGGCCAAGTCATGGCTGACGATCAACATTGCAGTGCTCTCGCCACGCAGGGATTCAAGCAAGGCCAGCACCTGCGCCTGCACCGTGGTGTCGAGCGCGGTGGTCGGTTCGTCGGCAATCAGCAAGCGCGGGTTACAGGCAATGGCCGAGGCAATCAGCGCCCGCTGACGCAAGCCGCCAGACAGTTGATAAGGAAATTGCCGCGCACGCAATTCAGGTTCCGGCACCCCCACCGCCCGCAGCAATTCGATGACTCGGGCCTCGCGCTGCGCCCGATCCAGATCGGTGTGCAAATGCAGCGGCTCGGCAATTTCCTTGCCGATCGGGCGCAACGGGTCGAGCGAACCCAGCGCGTCCTGCATCACAAAGCCAATCTGCGCGCCGCGCACCTTGCGCCACGCGCGCTCATCGAACTGACGCACATCTTGCCCGGCAAACGCCAGGCGGCTGGCCTGCACCTGCGCCCCGACACCCGTGAGCCCGGCCAGCGTGCGTGAAGTGACGCTCTTGCCCGAGCCAGATTCCCCCACCAGCGCCAGGCATTCGCCGCGATGCAGCTGAAAACTGACGCCCTTAAGGGTCGGGACCGCTTGGCTGCCAAAGCGAACGTGCAGGTCTTGCACATCAATCAGGGGTTGCGTGCTCATGGGCGTTTACCTTCGCTGCGACGCAGCAGTTCGCGGCCGATCACGCTGATCGAAACCACGGTCAATGTGATTGCCAGCGCCGGCCAGGCCACCAGCCACCAGGCGTTGGCCAGGTAGTTGCGGCCCATGGCGAGCATTGCCCCCCATTCCGGCGCAGGCGGCGCGGCACCAAAGCCCAGAAAGCTCAAGGCGGCGCCGTTAACGATGTTGCCGCCAATGCCGATGGTGGCCAGGATCAGAATCGGTTTGATTGCATTGGGCAGCACGTGCCGCAGGATCACCGAATACCGGGGCAGGCCCAGCGTGGTGGCGGCCTCGACGTAACCGGCGCCGCGTACCACCAGGGTTTGTGCCCGCACCAGTCGGGCGTAACGCGGCACACTGGCGATACCGATAGCGATGATCAGGTTCAACTGCCCCTGACCGAAAAAGGTAATGACCACCAGCGCCAGCAACAGATCAGGGAATGCCAGCAACACGTCGACGGCGCGCATCACGGCGCCGTCCAGCCAGCGCGGACCCAGCCCCGCCGCCAGACCGAACAGCGTGCCAAACAGCAGGCCGATGGCGGTGGCAGACACACCCAACACCAGTGACGGACGCGCGGCGTACACCAGCCGCGTAAGAATGTCGCGACCGTTTTCATCTGAGCCCAGCCAATACTGGCTGCCGGGTGCGCTGTACGCCTGACGGGAGATCGCTTCGAACGGGTCGCCGGCCACCAGCCAACCCGGCTGGATGGCCGCGATCACCAGCAGCAGCACGAACAACCCGGCCAGCAGCAGGCCCGGACGCACAGCCCAACGCCGCGTGCTGCGCGGGCGGGCGATGTGTGTCAGCCCAGCAGGTGCGTTTTGATTAAGGGACAGGCTCATGGTTGCGGCTCCTGATGTGTGGCTCAAACCGCGCTGGCTTCATCGCGGGTGGCGCCGTGTGCGCTGTCCTGCTCATGCAGCGCACGCCACGCCGCACCGGGGCTGATGCCGTTGAGGTAGTAATTGCCCAGCGCCCGTTCGCGGTAGATGGCCGGGTTGTGCGAGGCCAGGGTGCGGGCGTTGCGCCAGTGCCGGTCAAGGCGCCGGGCCTGACTGGTGGCCGAGGCGCCACCGACTTCAAACAGCAGCGTGGTGGCTTCAAGCACCTGTTCAAGCACCACTTGCTGGGCCTGAAACGTGCGGATGTCGGCTTCGACGTAGTCGGCTTCCTGCGCGGTCTCGGTCAGTTCAGCCTGGTGCACGTTTTCCAGCACCTGCGCTGTGGCCAGCACCAGGGTTTCGCTGGCGTAGGCCAGACTCGACAGACGGCCAATCACTCGCTGCACCAGCGGGTCGTCTTTGGGGCTGGATTGACCCGGCACGCCAAAAGCCCGGGTGCGCCCTTGCACAAACTCAGTCGCATCGCGCAACGCGGCGCGGGCAATACCGGCCAGGGTCGCGAGGTGGAACAGTTGGTAGAACGATGAGATGTACGACTCGGCACGCAACTCGCCGGGTTTAAAGCGCCGCAGTACGTGCTCGGCAGGCACCGCAACATTCTCGAAACGGGTGGTGCCGCTGCCGCTCAGGCGCTGACCAAAACCATCCCAGTCGTCTACCCGGGTCACGCCGGGCGCATCCACGGCCACCACCACACTGAAAAAATCCTTGTCTTGCATGGCCACCGCGGCCACCCAATCGGCGTAGATCGTGCCAGTGCAGTAATACTTTTCGCCATTGAGCAGCCAGCCGTCTTCTGCCGCCGCAAGGGACACCGAATTGGTGCTGCTGTCGCTGCGTTCGGCCATGGCCGCTCCCCACAATTGCCCGGCCGTCACTTTGGCGAACCAGTAATCCTGAGAGGCGGCATCGCGGCTCGCCAGGCGGCCTTCGACAAAGCCGAAGTGCGCCCGCACGATTTGCGGCAGGTTCGAATCGGCTTCGGCCAGATCAATCAACAAGGCAAATAACACGGGCAAGCTGATGCCTGCGCCACCGTGTGCTTGCGGAACGCGCAGCGCGCTAAATCCTGCATCACGCAGCAGATTCACCGCGTCGAACGCCAGCTCGCGTTGCTGTTCACGTTCGATGGCGCCCGCGCCAATCTGGTCGAACAGGGGTTGGAACCGCGCCTGCAGCACGCGGTAAGAGTTTTGCTCAGTCATGGCAGGTCCTTGCGAGAAGATGGCATCACACGGCTTTGGCACGCGGGTCCACCAAATGATTGATCAGGTCGACGAGAAAGTTCACGACCACGTAAATGGCCGCCGCCAACAGGGTGATCCCCAGCAGCAGCGGTACATCCTTGGACACCGCGGCATCGAGCATCAGGCGGCCGATGCCTTGGCGGGAAAACAGCAATTCGATCACCACGGCCCCGCCCAGCAGGCTGGCGAAGACAAAACCTGCGAGGGTCACTAACGGCACCAGCGCATGGCGCAAGGCATGTTTGAGGCGCACGCCGGTTTCGGACATGCCTCGGGCGCGGGCCATGGCAATAAAGGGCTGTTCGAGGATGTCTTCCAGGGACTGGCGCAGCACTTGGCTCAGCACCGCCGCGACGGGCAGCGCCAAGGCCACGCTGGGCAAGATCAACGCCCGCCAGCCGTTTGAACCCGACGGGGGCAACAGGTGCCAGCCGAAGGCGAACACCAGCAGCAGGATCAAGCCGATCACAAATGAGGGGGCCGAAGACAGCACCAACTCAGTGCCCGACACCAGCGAGCGAATCCACGGCGCACGGTTGGCGCTGAGCACCGCGACCACCACGGCCAGCAGTACCGCCAGCGCCGCAGCGCTGAGTGATAACTGCGCAGTAGCGCCCAGTTTGCTGGCGATCACCTGCCCCACCGGCTTGCGCAAATTATAAGAATCACCCAAGTCCCCTTGCGCCAGCCGTCCCAGGTACTGGCCGTATTGCACGATCAACGGTTGGTCCAGCCCGTACTCGGCGCGCACCTTGGCAATCAGTTCGGCACTGGGCATGGCACCGGGCCCGCCGAGAATGGCCATCGCCGGGTCGCCCGCACTCAGGTTAACGGCCAGAAACGTCAGGGTGGCCGCGCCCCAGAGCACCCCAAGACCCGACAGCAATCGACGAAGTATCAGGCGCAGGTTATTCATTTAGCCTCCTGGTCGAGCCAGACGGTGGTGAAGATCGGCGTGTTGTGCGACGTGTCGAAGATCAAGCCCTTGACCTTCTTGCGAAAGGCCACCAGCACATGGCTCTCGTACAGCGGCACCGCCGGGACGTTTTCCACCAGGCGTTGTTGCGCGATGCTGTACAGCTTTTGCAACTCGACCGGGTCGGTGGTGAGCCGTGCCGCCGTTAGCGCGGCATCCAGTTGCGTATCCCGAAAGCCGCCGATGTTCTGGCCGATAAACGTCGGCGTATTGATTGAATGGCTGTGATAAAGGATGTACAGCCCATCCGCCGTGTTGGTATGCCAATAACCGCCCCCCAATACCTGGAAATTGCCGGTGTAACGCTGTTCGGTGAGTTGGGCCAAGGGGACCAGATCGATGCTCAAGTCGAAGCCGACCTTTTTCAAATCAGCCTGAATCGCCACCGCCACGCTGCTGGGGTAAGCCCCGGTTTCGAAGGTCAGCACCCGAGCCGCCAGGCGCTTGCCCTCTTTGACGCGATAGCCTTGGGCATCGCGCCCGGTCCAGCCGGCGCTGTCTAACAGGCGGTTGGCCTCTGCCACGTCATAACGGAGCGCGTCTTTGAACGCAGGGTCGTAATAGCGGGTATTGGACGCCAGCAGGTCCGTCTTGGGCTGGTATTCCCCAAAACCGGTAATCCACGCCAGGCCTTCACTATCAATGGCTTTGGCCACGGCACGGCGGACGACGACGTCCTCAAACGGAAATTTCTCAACGTTAAAGGTCAGGCTGCGAAATGGGTTGCCCTTGCGCACGCGGCTGTACATCTGCAAATCGGGGTTGTGCCGGATGGCTTGAGCGTTTTGCGCAGGCGCGTCGACGGTAAAGTCGGACTGGTCGGATTCCAGCGCGCTAAAGCGGATCATCGCCTCGGGCACGATGCTCACTTCGAGACGGTCGAGGTAGGCTTCGCCCTGATGCCGGGTCACCGGCGGCGCCCAGTGGTAGCCCTTGCGTTTAACGAATTTCAGGCCTTGGTCGCGGGTATAGCTTTCGAGCACAAAAGGCCCGGTGCCAATGGGGTGTTCGGCGATGGATTTGGGGGCCTGCTCAATTTGACGCGGCGACAGCATGCTCAGGTACGACTGCGCCAACACGTCGAGAAACGGTGAGTAAGGTTCGCGCAGGTGCGCTTCGAAGGTGTATTCATCGACAACACGCCCATCGACATAAGGGGCGATGTACGCCGCCGCCAAGGGCGACTTGGTGGCCGGGTCGCGCATGTGTTCAAGGTTGAGCTGCACGGCGCGGGCATTGAATTTCTCGCCATCGCTGTAGGTCACGTCATCGCGCAGATGAAAGGTATACGTCTTGCCATCCGGCGAAATGTCCCAGGACTTCGCCAGCCACGGCGAAATATTGCCGTTCTCGTCCTGATAGACCAGGCAGTCAAACAGAATGCGCCCCAGCCATTGGGTATTGCCATGGGAAATCGAATGCACGTCGAGCGTTGTGGAGTCGGACGAAGTCGATACACGCAACGTTCCGCCCGGCTTGCCAGGGCTGGTTTCGCGGTAGTCGTCGGCGTGGCTTGCGCTGTCGGCACTTGCCACGCTGGCACGGGGTGCTTCGCTGGCTGGCTTGCAGGCGCCCAGCACCATGACGCAGGCGACTGCGGCCAGACGGGCGAGCCTTGTGATCAGGGTCATGTGCTTCCTCCGCCAGCGCCGCGTGTGATCACGACGCTGGCTGCGCAGGCTTAGAAGTTGTAAGTCACGCCGGTGAAGGCACCGAAACCATCACCCGGGTACAGCGCCGCCGTGTCTTTGCCCTGCGCGTTGTAGGACGGCGCAATGGCGGTCACGTAGTCCTTGTCGGTGAGGTTTTTCAGGTCCAGGTACACCTGCCAGGTTTTGCCCGGATCGTCGAAACCGAGCCGTGCGCCCCACAGGGTGTAGGACGGCGCGTAGAAGGTGTTGGCGTAGTCCACTGCGGTGCTCGATACCGAGCGCACGTTGACCCCGGCATAGAAACCGCTGGCAAATTGGTACTGCAATTCGGCCTGGTAAATATGCTTGGGCAATCCTGGCAATTCGTTCTTTTTGAACAGCGGATCGTTTTCGTAGTGGAAGTCGTTGAGGGTGTAGGCTTGGCGCCAGTTCAACGAATCGCCGTTTGCGCCTTCCCACAAACGGGTGCTCAAGCCCGCTTCAATGCCTTGGTGAATCGTCGGCGTGGCATTGGAGGTGGACGTCACCGCCGCCGAGGTGCTGGTGGCAGGGAGCACTTCAACGGTGAGCAACTCGTTCTTGATCCACGATTTGTAGAACGCCAGGCTGCCGTCAAAGATGCCCGACTTGCCCTTGATGCCGAACTCGACGGTGTTGGCCGCTTGCGGAACCAGGGGTTTGGCGTAGTTGCTGGTGACCCCGGAGCCCGAGATCGACCAGGAGCTTGGCGGATCGATGGAGCGGCTGACGTTACCAAACAGCTGGACATCAGGTGCGATGTAGTAACGCAGGCCGATGCGTGGCGCGAGTTTCCATTCGTCGTATCGGTAATGGTTCGGCAGGCCGCTGGTGTTGGCCCGGTCGCTGAACGAGACGTCGACATCACGCTTGATATTGATCGCCGAAACGCCGGTGGCCAGGTACAGCCTGTCGGTCAGGCCCAGGTCGTTGCCAACGCTGAACACATGGTCGAACGAGCCGTCGTACGAGACCTGCTTTTGCAAGATGTCGAGGTCTTTGCTGCCTTTGTAAGTGCGCACCCCGGCACGCACATGCTCGGTGCTGCTCCAGCCAACTGTGCTGGTGCTCGACAGACCGAACAGGTGGTCATTGCGGCTGTAATTGAGCGAGTAGTTAATGTCGCGCCAATCCCAGTAGTTCGGGTTGACGGTACTTTTTTTGCTGAGAATCTGCGGGTAGTCGTGGTACACCACCCCGGCGACAAGGGTGGCGTCATCATCAAAGGTGTAGGTGGTTTTGCTGCCGACCCAGGTCGACCCGCGCTTGGTCGAGTCGCCGCGCGTATCGCGCGTGGCCACGTTGGTTTGAGACGAGTTTTTCTTCAGTTGGGCCAGCGTCAAGGCGCCCGAGTTCTCGTGGTATTCCTCGCGATAACGCAGATAGACGCGGGTTTCCAGTTTGGGGTTGAAGCGGTAGCCGAAGTTACTGACGATGCCCTTGGCCTTGGTGTAGGTAAAGTCCTGGTAACCATCGCGCTTGCCGTTGTCGACGCTGACGTAATAATCGGCATCGCCCACGACGCCGCCGGTGCTCAGCGTCTCTTTCTGCCAGCCAAAACTGCCGCCTTCCACTTTAATGCGATTGCCCGGCGCCGTGAGCCCGGTATTGGTCACAAAGTTGATGGCGCCCCCAGCGACAAAGCACCGTATTCAAAGGCGTTGGCGCCGCGTAACACTTCGGTGTAATTAAGGCCTTGGGTATCCAGCAGTTCATACGGCGTCCCCCCCGCTCCCGTGAGCGCGAGGCCGTCGAAGAGAAACTTGGTGCCTTCACGAAAATAGCCCGGCGAGGTGTTGGCGCCGGAACCCCGAATGGAAATCTTGATGGCGTCGTTGCCACCCGCCGCCTGGGCATACACGCCCGGCTGATAAGCCAGCGTATCTTCCAGCGTGGCCGAGCGGCCCTTTTCCACTTCTGCCTGAGTGACCAGGCTAGTGCCACCGGCCACTTCGTCGAGTTTGGCTTTGGCCGCTTGTGCTTCGGTTTGCTTGGCCGCCTGTACCGTGACAGTGCCCAAACGTCTATCGCCATTTGGGCTGGCATCATCCGCCACAGCAAAAGGTGCGAGGGTTAATAAGGCGCTGCTGACAGCGAATATAGATGAGTGTCGTAAAACAGCAGTTGTTGCTAAATGCACGCGTTTCAAATTGTTGTTCCCCACCTGAATAGAAAATAGGCGAGTTTCTATTGGAATAGTCAATCTCACGATATAAGGGCTATTGCAGCGAACGTGCCAACTGGCCAAGTGCCTTATTAATAGGCATTCATGTGCACATGTCGCTCAGACGACTGTTGTATTACGCGCCTACTGCCGAACAAGTGTTGATAAATAAACAGCTGAGCTAGACGGGTCGCGATAGTGTGTTGCCCATAAAAAAGCCCCGCCCGGTTGAAACCGGGCGGGGCTTTGAACAACTTGCAATAAGATCAAAACAGTCTGTATTAATGAACCGGCAGTTCAACCCCTTCAAACAGGTCTTCGAGTTCCTGTTTGTTATGGCAGGCAATCGCCTTGGCCATCACTTCGCGAGTCAGGTGCGGGGCAAACTTTTCAATAAAGTCGCACATGAATCCACGCAGGAAAGTACCGCGGCGGAAACCGATTTTGGTAATGCTGGATTCGAACAATTCGCTGGCATCCAGCACCACAAGGTCGTTATCGAGTTTGGTATCAACTGCCATTTTGGCGACGATGCCAACACCCAGGCCCAGACGCACGTAAGTCTTGATGACGTCAGCATCAGCTGCGGTGAACACCACTTTGGGTGTCAGGCCACGATGGCTGAACGCTTCGTCGAGCTTGGAACGACCGGTAAACCCAAAGACGTAAGTCACGATCGGGTATTCGGCCAGCGCTTCGAGGGTCAACTTCGGCAGTTTGGTCAGCGGGTGCCCCTGTGGCACGACCACGCAGCGGTTCCAGCGATAGCACGGCATCATCACCAGATCGCCGAACAATTCCAGCGCCTCGGTGGCAATCGCGAAATCAACCGTACCATCAGCGGCCATTTCAGCAATTTGCATGGGCGAGCCTTGATGCATGTGCAAGGCCACATCCGGGTACTGCTTGATGAAGTTGCTGATCACCGGCGGCAAGGCATAACGCGCCTGGGTGTGCGTGGTGGCAATCGACAGGGTGCCTTTTTTCTCGTTGGAAAACTCTTGAGCAATCTGCTTGATGCTCTCGACTTTGCGCAAGATCTCACCGGCGGTGGTGATGATGCGCTCACCGGCTGGCGTCACACGGGTTAAATGCTTGCCGCTGCGGGCAAACACTTCCACGCCCAACTCGTCTTCTAGCAAGCGGATCTGTTTGCTGATACCAGGCTGTGAGGTGTACAGACTCTGAGCGGTAGCCGAAACGTTGAGGTCGTGGTGCGCCACTTCCCAGATGTAGCGCAGTTGTTGAAGCTTCATATGCATCCCTCAAAGCAAATAGGCGCCATGGGTATCGGCGGCGATATATAACTATATGGAAGGTCAGAAGAATAAATCTAGAACTTTTTTATCGTTTTTAGCAGTTCGTCACCTTCACACATCCGTGCGACGCCGACGTTGCAACAAAGGCACCAAGTACACCGGCATCTGTGCCTGCTCTACAACCCGCGCTGCGGTGCGCCCCAAATGGCTATTGCCCCCCGTAGGCTGACCGTGACTGCCAAGAATCAGCAAGTCCACGCACAGCTTTAGCGACTGCTCCAGAATGGCCTGCGAAGGCTCACCCTGAATAACCTTGACCGAGCGGATCAAGGCCAGTTCCTGCTCGCCTTCGGATAACTCATCACGAAGGCTGTCCAGTACCCGTTGCTCGATGTTGGAAAGCATCGTGGTCATGCCCTGCTGCTGTAACTCATTGAGCGCGTGCTCATCGAGATAGCTTTGCAGTACCGATTCGGCAAACAACCCCATGGGTTCCACCACGTGTAACACATGCAAGTCTGCGCTGAAGCTGCGAGACAGTCCTAACGCGTGTTGCATCACTACCGGCGCGTAAATACCGAGGTCAGTGGCGTACAGTATCGAGCGAATCATGCGACCTCCTCGACTGCCTGATATGGCCGAGATGAATTCAGCTTAGCAGCGCCAAGAAAAGTACGACGACCCACGCGAAAACTTACACGCGCGTTTATTCGGGTGCTAAATCGGCCCGTTCATTACTGATGCCATGCGGAACGTGGCCCGTAGCCACTACCTGACGTGCGCTCTCGCAATGGCCAGCCTGATCATCAAAAAAAACATCGGCCGCGAACGCTTCCAAAAACGCCGATTTATCCAGCCCGCCGAGAAACAGCGACTCATCCAGACGGATGTCCCAGTCGCGCAGCGTACGAATGACCCGTTCATGGGCGGGTGCCGAGCGTGCAGTGACCAGCGCTGTGCGGATCGGACAGGCCTCATCCGGGAACTCGCGCTGTAACAGGTTCAAGGCTTCCAGGAAGCCCTTGAACGGACCGCCGCGCAGCGGATTGCGTGCTGAGTTGCGCTCCAGCGACTGGAACGCCGCAAGGCCACCCGATTGATAAATACGCTCCGACTCGTCTGAAAACAGCACGGCGTCGCCGTCAAAGGCGATGCGCAGTTCGTTGTTTTCCGCGCGTCGGGCGCCGCCAGACAGAATCGTCGCGGCTGCAAACCCTGCATCCAGCGCACTGCGAACGTCGTCAGCATGGGTCGACAAAAACAGGTCACAGCCAAATGCATTGAGGTACGGGTGAGGGTTGCGCCCGCCGGAAAATGCCGCGCGTGAGATGCCCAGGTCGTGATGCTGGATAGAGTTGAACACCCGCAGCCCGGTGTCTGCGCTGTTACGTGACACCAGCACCACCTCTACCCGCTCGCGCCCCAGACTGGCATTGAAGCTGAGCAGCTTTTTGACCAGCGCAAAAGCATCCCCTGGCTCAAGCACTTCATCTTCATGTTCGATCTGGTATTGGCGATACGCCTCAATCCCTTGGGTCAGATAGACCTGGTGGCTGACGCTCAAGTCGAACAGTGCCCGCGACGAGATGGCCAGCACCAGCTTGCCCTTTAAGCCTTTGCTCATATCATCTGCACCGTGTGGTTGAAGGATTCAAGGTAGCTCGTCGGGCTCATGCAGCAAGGCCTGTCGAATGTGATGAGACAGCTCGCCTTCGCTGAGACGAGACTTCAACTCGCCATAAAACACACCGTCACGCACGACAAACAGCGCAGGAAGGTGGAAGATCTCATAGCGTTCGACCAGCCCACCATTGTTACCCGCGTCAATCCAGCACAACTGGTCAATGGGTAACTGCATGTCGGGCAACATCTTGCGCGCCACTCGACAGCTCGAACACCCGATACTGGTGAACACCACCAGTGAGGTGCCGCGCAACGTCAGCAGGTGCTGGTCCGCATCAAAGTCAGTCAGTTCCATTTCAGCCACTATACTCACCAAAACAATATCAAGTTGCTAGCACTCGGAGTGTGTGTACATGGGTCGTTTTTTACCTCACCCAGATGATGTTCCTGTTGAGATAACCCCCCGCAAACAACCCGCTCTTTCGCGCCAGAAGCTGCACTCTATCAGCCTCGGCGGCGTCGCATGCAACAGTGACAGAGGCTGGCGACGCGGCGCGGCGGTCGACATGCACATGCCAAGCCTGGGTGAAACAGCGCACTACCCCGGCTATATCGCCTGGTGCGAGAAACAGCCTCAGGGCTACCGGGTTGGCGTGGCCTTTACCGATGACCAAATCCTGTTTGGCGCACGTATGGGTGAGCAGGTGTGTCAGATCGAACACTATTACCGTCTCCAGCATGAGCAAAACCAGCTCCCGGAAAATATGGAAGCGTTGGCGCTGGAATGGGTCAATCGTCACGCGGTGGAGTTTTCTCAGGCGACTCTGGATCATGCATTGGCACAACCTGCGCTTGATTAAAGCGCTGTATGCCCATTGTCGAATAACCGCTTAACGCGTTAAGGTTCGGCTCCCCGATGCGCTCAATCAAGCTGTGCTCCGCCGCACGGGGATCGCTGGCGGCCGGCACCCGTGACCTGACGAGTAACACGATGGCTGATTTACCGATCGACGACCTTAACGTTGCCTCCAACGAAACCCTGATCACACCTGAACAGCTCAAGCGCGAGATTCCTCTCAGCGACACAGCGCTGCAGACCGTGACCAAGGGGCGTGAGGTCATTCGCAACATCCTGGATGGCAAAGACCATCGACTGTTCGTTGTCATCGGGCCTTGCTCGATCCACGACCTCAAAGCCGCCCACGAGTACGCCGAGCGTCTCAAGGTGCTCGCGGCTGAAGTCAGCGACACGCTGTATCTGGTCATGCGGGTTTATTTCGAAAAACCACGGACTACCGTGGGCTGGAAAGGCCTGATCAACGACCCGTACCTGGACGACTCGTTCAAGATCGAAGACGGTCTGCACATCGGCCGCAAATTGCTGCTGGACCTGGCCGAGATGGGCCTGCCAACCGCCACAGAAGCCCTTGATCCAATCTCCCCGCAGTACCTGCAAGACCTCATCAGTTGGTCGGCCATTGGCGCGCGCACCACCGAGTCGCAGACTCACCGCGAAATGGCCTCCGGCCTGTCTTCGGCCGTGGGCTTTAAAAACGGCACGGATGGCGGCCTGACGGTGGCGATCAACGCCTTGCAGTCGGTGTCGAGCCCACACCGCTTCCTGGGGATCAACCAGGAAGGTGGCGTGTCCATCGTCACCACCAAGGGCAACGCATACGGCCACGTGGTATTGCGCGGTGGCAACGGCAAACCGAACTATGACTCGGTCAGCGTGGCACTCTGCGAGCAGGCACTGACCAAGGCCAAAATCACCCCGAACATCATGGTCGACTGCAGCCACGCCAACTCCAACAAAGACCCGGCGCTGCAACCGCTGGTGATGGAGAACGTGGCCAACCAGATCCTCGAAGGTAACCAGTCGATTATCGGCCTGATGGTCGAAAGTCATCTGAATTGGGGTTGTCAGGCGATTCCTAAAAACCTAGAAGACTTGCAGTACGGCGTCTCGATCACCGATGCCTGCATCGACTGGGCGAGCACCGAGAGCACCTTGCGCAGCATGCACGCCAAGCTCAAGGACGTACTGCCAAAACGTGCTCGCGGCTGATTCTTCAGCGCACACAAAAACGCCGGGCTAGCCCGGCGTTTTTTATGCAGTGTCGTTTCAGGTCTTGGCCTGAGCGCGCTTGTGACGCTCCATGTAGCGTTCTACGTAAGAACACGAGGGAATCACCTCGTAGCCCATTTTCTCGGCGTAATCGAGGGCCTGCTCGGTCAAGGCTGCCGCAATGCCCCGTCCGCGAAGGGCATTGGGTACAAACGTGCGATAAATATCCAGAGTCTGCTTACCCAGATCCATGTAGGTCAGGTAGGCACGATGACCGTCGATTGTGGTCTCAAACTGGTGACCTGCCTGGTCATGGTGGATGGACAGCGCCTCGCTCATCATTGCTCCTCGCGGGTCTTGGACTGTGACCCCTACCTTACTGGTGTTTTTCCGCCGAGGGAACTACTAGGCCATCATAGTCGCTCTCGCAATTCATGCTCAGTGAGTGCGCGCACGCAAAGACGGACGTAAAACCCTCGATCAAGGATTTTTCCAGGCTATGCAGCGAATGCGTTCAGAACATTTTTCGGAAGGTTGAAGCTAAGACGCAAGCGCCCTCTTGAAGTCACTTCGGGGGGTCTTTATATTTGCTCACCGCACGCTGGCGGCCACCAAAAAAACAGCTGTTTTGTCAGACACAATCTGTTAAATCTAGCCTATTGGCTTTGATTGCCAATTATTTTTTTTGGTTCTTGCGCTAGGTCAGTTTACTTACTACAAGTAATGGGTAGTATGTACGCCGGCTGTTTCCTCATGTTGAAGGAGCAGCTTCAATTAGAAAGTCCTTGAAGGGGAACACGATGAACAACGTTCTGAAATTCTCTGCTCTGGCATTGGCCGCAGTTCTGGCTACCGGTTGCAGCAGCGTATCTAAAGAAACTGAAGCCCGTCTGACTGCAACTGAAGATGCAGCAGCTCGTTCCCAGGCTCGTGCTGACGAAGCCTACCGCAAAGCTGACGAAGCTCTGGCTGCTGCTCAAAAAGCACAACAGACTGCTGATGAAGCTAACGAACGTGCTCTGCGCATGCTTGAAAAAGCAAGCCGCAAGTAATAGTCCTTCGGGATTATTATCGAAGCCGACCCATTCATGGGTCGGCTTTTTTTATGCCTGCCCGTAACTAAGCCGGTCATAAAAAAAACCGCCAGGGAGTTAACCATGGCGGCTTTTTAATGCTTCAGTGCTATTACTGAACGTAGTCCAGCGACTGCCCCACCGGCGCGGCGGTATTGGCAATACCAATCTCTTCAGGTATCCCGGTTTCAGCACCGACAACAGGGAACGCTTTGTCCTTGTCGATCTGGATGATGTTTTCCAGGTCTTTATGCTTTAGCAAAAAGTTCATAAAGGCCGCGTACTTGTTCTGCAGGTCTTCGGGAGTCAAATGCGACTTGTCACTTTTTGCGAGTAATGAACCATCTTTAACATTTAACGGCTCGTGCACCTCAAGGTAAACCTTGCCGCCACTGACACCGATTTTGTACGGCTCATTGATGATTCTGACTGGAGTGCCTACCGGCACCATGCTGGCCATTTCAAGCACGTTTTTGTTCAGCATGCGGAAGCAGCCATGGCTGGTGCCTGTGCCGATACCAAACTTGGCGTTCGAACCATGAATCAGATAGCCCGGCATGCCAAGCGTGAACTTGAAGGGCCCTAGCGGGTTATCTGGGCCTGCGGGCACAACATTGGGCAACGGATCGCCATTGGCGGCATGTTCGGCCTTGATCGAAGCGGGAGGCGTCCAGGTCGGGTTTGGCGTCTTGGCAGTTACCTTCGTCACACCCACCGGCGAACCCCAGCCCTCACGGCCAATGCCCAGTGGAAAGGTGTACACCTTGTTTTGATCTTTAGGGAAGTAATACAACCGGTACTCGGCCAGGTTGATCACGATGCCTTCGCGCTTGCCCGGCGGCAGGATGAACTGGGTCGGCAGCACAATGTCGGTGTCGACGATCGTTCCATCCAGATTCTTTTTGACCGGCAACCAGGCATCAACACCCGGGTTGGCGGCAATCATTTCCGAGTAACCCAGTTCGTATTCGTTGCCAAGGTCAGAGAAGGAGTCCTCGTACTTGCCCTTGATAACCTGGACCTGCCCGACCACGTCTTCACCTGGCGGCGGCAGCGGAAACTCAAGCGCATAAACGGGACCCGCAACACACAGTGCGGCAACTGACAGGTAGCGGGTGACGGCAGGCAGGCGCGACAACATCCGGGACATCCTTCGCAGAATCAACGGGGACAAAAAGGGAGTGTACACGCCGCCTTGAGAAGCCGGGAGGCGTCGTAGTACGTCTTAAGGTTTCAGACAGGTTGAATCATAGTTCAAAGCGCAACTCAGGCCAGATTGGCTCTGTTCCACGGCGTTGCGATTCGATGATCGCCCGGCACAACGGGCACAGCCGATGGTCTTGAAAAACTTTGCGCGTGACGTCTGACCAACGCGGCTGCGCAGGCAGCAACGAGCCACACAACGTGCGGTCAATCGTGCCGCCCAGCTCCAATTGGCGCGTCACCAAATGCACCCGTACTTCCTGGCAGGCGAACAAATCGAGCTGCTCATCGGGCTCGATCAGTTGATAAGCATATAAAGACCAGGCAGGACGCGACATCAGGGGCTCCAAATCGGGGGGGCGCCACCTTAGCCGAAAGAATGCCGCTAGAAAAGCATCAAAGCAGCAGTTTTAGGGTTGGCCACACATTATCCAGTAAACGGCCCTGTGCATTGGCCTTCGGATGCAGTCCGTCCGCCTGAATAAACTCCGGATGACCGCCCACCCCCTCCAGGAAAAACGGCACCAGCGCGACCTTCTTCTCACTCGCCACATCGGTGTACACCTTGGCAAACGCCTGGGTATAGCGCCGACCATAATTGGGCGGCAATAACATGCCCAGCAACAGCACCTTCGCGCCGGCTTTTTGCGAGGCATCAACCATCCCGGCAAGATTTTGTTTCAATTGCGCAGGCGGCTGGCCGCGCAGCCCGTCATTGGCTCCCAGCTCAACAATCACCACCTCCGGTTTATGCTCTGCAAGCAGTGCAGGCAAGCGCGACAGCCCGCCTGCGCTGGTGTCACCACTGATCGAAGCATTGGCCACCTGGTCGTCATACCCCTGCTCTTTCAAGCGCTGTTGCAGCAAAGACGCCCATCCCAGACGGGTATCCAGGCCCAGAGCCGCGCTGATACTATCGCCGACGATCAAGATTGTTCCCGCTGCTGCATTCTGCGCTATACACATCAGGGCCAGAGCAGCACTTAAAAACCACGTACGCATTGGATTCTCCATGGGCGAAAGTATTCTCACCGCGCAGAACCTTAGCAAAGTGGTTCCCAGCGCGGAAGGCGAGTTAACCATCCTGCATCCTTTAAGTCTTGAGCTGCACAAAGGCGACAGCCTGGCGATAGTCGGGGCATCGGGTTCCGGAAAGTCCACCCTGCTGGGCCTGCTTGCCGGGCTCGATCTGCCAAGCCAGGGCGACGTTATTTTGGCCGGGCATGCGCTCAGCACACTGGATGAAGACCAACGCGCCCGCGTGCGCGCCGAACACGTCGGCTTCGTCTTCCAGTCGTTCCAACTGCTCGACAGCCTCAACGCACTGGAAAACGTGATGCTGCCGCTGGAGCTGGATGGCCGCAAAGACGCCCGCGAACACGCACGCCATCTGCTGGAACGTGTCGGTCTGGGCCAGCGCCTGACTCACTCGCCGCGCCAGCTGTCCGGCGGCGAACAGCAGCGCGTCGCCATCGCCCGCGCATTTGCCGCCAACCCGGACGTGCTATTTGCCGACGAACCCACCGGCAACCTCGACAGCCACACAGGTGAGCGCATTACCGACTTGCTCTTTGAGCTGAACAAAGAGCAGGGCACCACGCTGGTTCTGGTGACCCATGACGAACGTCTGGCCCATCGCTGCCGACGCCTGATCCGCCTTGACGCTGGCCATTTGGTCGGCCCTCTGGAGCCTTGATGGCACGCCTGCCACTGTTGCGCATGATCAGCCTCGCCTTCCGCCAACTGCTACGCGATGCCCGCGCCGGTGAGTTGCGGGTGCTGTTTTTCGCCCTGCTGGTCGCAGTGGCTGCCAGCACCGCCATCGGCTACTTCGGTGCCCGCCTTAATGGCGCGATGGTATTGCGTGCGACCGAATTCCTGGGCGCCGACCTGGTGCTGGAAGGCAGCTCGCCTGCCCGCGAAGAACAAATCAAAGTCGGCAAGGAGTTGGGTCTGCAACACGCGCAGATCGTCGAATTCTCCAGCGTGATTGCCACCGACAACGGTATTCAGCTGTCCAGTATCAAAGCCGCCGACAGCGCCTATCCGCTGCGTGGGGCACTCAAAAGCGCTGCGCAACCCTTCGCGCAAGAACAACCCGGCGGCGGACCAACGTCCGGAGAAGCTTGGGTAGAGCCCCGGCTGCTGACCGCGCTCGACCTGCATGTGGGTGATGAGATTGATGTCGGCTCAAAAACCGTCAAGATCACCCGCGTTCTGACCTACGAACCCGACCGCGCCGGTAATTTTTACAGCCTCACCCCACGCGTACTGATCAACCTGGACGACCTTCAGGCCACCGGTATCGTGCAACCGGGCAGCCGGGTCAGCTTTCGCGAGCTGTGGCGCGGCGAGGCGCCTGCGCTTGAGTCGTACCGACAAACCATCAAACCCGGCCTGGAAGCCAACCAGCGCCTGCTGGACGGCCGCGATGGCAACCAGCAGATTGGCGGCGCCCTGGGCAAGGCCGAGCGTTATCTGAATATGGCCAGCCTGGTGGCGGTACTGCTCGCCGGAGTCGCTGTTGCCTTGTCGGCAACCCGTTTCGCCAATCGCCGTTTTGACGCCAGTGCCCTGCTGCGCTGCCTGGGCTTGTCGCGTCGAGAAACACTGTGGCTGTTTGCCCTGCAACTGGCCATTCTCGGGCTGCTGGCCAGCCTCGCTGGCGCTCTGCTGGGCTGGCTCGCGCAACTCGGCTTGTTCGCTTTACTGCACGATTTGCTCCCCGCCGACGTACCGCCCGGCGGCCTGATGCCAGCGATTGCCGGGATGGGCACCGGACTGGTGGCACTGGCCGGTTTTGCCCTGCCACCCCTGGCCGCACTGGGACGCGTACCACCGCTGCGGGTGCTGCGCCGTGACATCCTGCCGATCCCGGCCAGCACGTGGAGCGTCTACGGGGCCGCGCTGCTGGCGCTGGGTCTGATCATGTGGCGCATGAGCCTGGATCTGGTACTGACCTTCGCCCTGCTCGGTGGTGGCGTCATTGCTGCGCTGGTGCTTGGCAGCCTGTTGTTGCTCGGCTTGCAGGGGCTTCGTCGCGGTTTGGCCGGGGCCTCATTACCGTGGCGCCTGGGTTTGGGGCAGTTACTGCGTCAGCCCTTGGCTGCTGCGGGCCAGGCTCTGGCCTTTGGCCTGATTCTGCTGTCCATGGCGCTCATTGCCTTGCTACGTGGCGAGTTGCTCGACACGTGGCAAAACCAGCTGCCCAAAGACGCGCCCAACTACTTTGCACTGAACATCCTGCCCGCCGACAAAGACACCTTCGGCGCACGCCTGCATGAACTTCAAGCGCAGGCAGCACCGATCTACCCCGTGGTTCCCGGGCGCTTGATCAGTATCAACGGCGAGCCGGTGCAAGAACTGGTCACCAAAGACTCCAGCGGCGACAAAGCCGTGCAGCGCGACTTGAGCCTGACCTGGGCAGCCGACCTGCCCGAGGGTAACGAACTGACGGCGGGTCAGTGGTGGACGGCGCAACCAACCGGCGAAGTTCCGGGGGTCTCGGTTGAGGCCAAGGTGGCCGAAAGCCTGAAGCTGAAACTGGGCGATCACTTGGTGTTTACCGTGGCCGGGGTTAACCGTGAGGCGCAGGTCAGCAGTTTGCGCAGCATCAACTGGGACAACTTTCAGCCCAACTTCTTCATGATCTTCCAGCCCGGCACCTTGCAGGATTTGCCAACCACCTTCCTCACCAGCTTTTACCTGGCGCCGGGCCACGACAAAGAAATCATCGAGCTGTCACGCAGCTTCCCGGCAGTGACCATTCTGCCGATTGATGCCTTGCTCGAGCAGCTGCGCAGCATCCTGGCGCAAGTCACGATTGCCATTGAGTACGTGCTGTTGTTCGTGTTGGCTGCGGGGATGGCGGTGCTGTTTTCCGGCTTGCAATCCACCCTGGATGAGCGCATTCGCCAAGGCGCCCTGCTACGGGCGCTGGGCGCCGAACGCAAATTATTGATCAAGGCCCGCCGTATCGAGTTCGGACTGCTGGGCGCCACCAGCGGCTTGCTCGCCGCGTTAGGCGCAGAACTGGTGAGTCTGGCCCTGTACCGCTATGCCTTTGATCTGCCTTGGCATCCGCACCCGTGGCTATTGCTGCTGCCTGTGTTCGGCGCCGTGATGGTCGGCGGCGCCGGAGTGTTTGGCACCCGCCGGGCGCTGAATGCCAGCCCGCTGACAGTGCTGCGCGAGGGCTGATAGACTCGCGCCCTTCTCTGCCAACGGATTGCCCATGAGTCGCTACCGTCCGCCCCGCCCTGCCGGCACCGCGCTGATCACCCCCGAAGGTGAAGCGCGGATGCGCGCAGAACTGCATGAGCTGTGGCATGTGCGCAGGCCGCAGGTCACGCAGTCGGTCAGTGAGGCGGCGGCTCAAGGTGATCGTTCGGAAAACGCTGAATACACCTACGGCAAAAAAATGCTGCGCGAAATCGACAGCCGCGTGCGCTTTCTCACCAAGCGCCTTGAAAGTCTGAAAGTAGTGAGCGAAAAACCCAGCGACCCGAACAAAGTGTATTTCGGCGCATGGGTCACGATTGAAGATGAAGATGGCAAACAATCGCGCTACCGCATCGTCGGCCCCGATGAACTGGACCTTAAACAAGGCCTGATCAGTATCGATTCCCCTCTGGCGCGTGCCCTGATTGGCAAATCGCTGGATGCCGAAGTGCAGGTTCAAACACCGACCGGCGAGCAGTGGGTCTATATAGTCGCTATTGATTACCCCTGATTAACAGCACCACTGTGTATTCAAGGCACGGAAGCCTCTGAATACAAACCTGCGTGCACAAGTGGTATTTCTTACAGGCGGCATCGCAGTTGCTTCATTGAACGTTGAGACCCCACAACTAAGCTCAGGACTTCAACCACTCACATTATTTTTAATGGAATAAATTAATGGCACTTTTAACTCGCATAATCGCTGCACTTTCACTGAACTTGCTCGTCGCCACTACCACCATAGCCCAGGAGCCAGCGCCCGAAAACGCAAACGCAAATAGCACCGCGCAGTCTGAATTCAAGAAAAAGCGACTTCCAGGCAACGGCCCCTATATCTATAGATTCTGCATTACCCAGTTTGCTGATCAATGGACTCAAGTACTGCCTTTTCGCTCGACTTACTCGACAGCCGAAGAACTAATGGCCAACCGACCAAATCTTCGAAACTGCGTTAAAGCGTAAGAATCGACTCATCAGCAACGTGCAGCTGCATGCCTGTCAGCTTTGTCTGTTAGGCTGATCGGGTCATTAACGCAAGGTAATCAAGCCCTGACGTGACACGCGGATAAGGTTGCGAATGACCCGCTCGGCACTCTCTGCTGAAGGCGACTGAATCACCGCCAGGTCAAAACTGTCAGCGGCAAAACGCGTCAGTTCGTCCCCCTCTTCGACAAACTGAATCAAAAACGCCGAAGCCCGACCTTTGCGACGTGGCCAGCCGTCCAGGTAACGCAACAGCGTCGGCTGATGTTTACCGCCCAGAAGGATTTTTGGATTGCGAAAAGTCTGATTGGCCGTGATCGGCGCAAGACGTACAACAGGACGTGGGTGACTCATGTATCGGTTCTCCGCCTCAAGGTTCTGCGTGGCAGGTGAGAGGCAACACCGAACCAGCGCTTTAGCGGTATTTCGAGTGTCTATTGACACCCTGGCGCCCCGCAAGTAGCTGTTTAAATCGGCGCAAGAAACATCCTAGATAAAGCCGGTTACAACTGTCAAGAATCACGTGCCACAAAAAGCCCGCACCAGCCCCCCATGAATTCGTGCACGCTTAGATGAATAAAGCGGCTGCCCCTGAATGAATTCGATCAGTTGAAACCCCGCCGTCATAATCCCTTGTTACGCTGCCGCCGAAAATGTTTTGTAACACTTAACGGGACTGCATAATGAGCGACGAGAAAGACAAGGACACCCGACTCCCTGCCGACACCAGCCGACGTCGCTTCCTGGCCGGGGCTGCCGCGCTGGGCGTAGGCGCCGCGACCTTGAGCGCTTGCGGGAGCAGTGAACATGAAGGCCCGGTCAAGGCGCTGCCGCTGACGTCCGCCGAGCTGGACAAGAAGCTCCACGAGCAGGTGAAAACCATCGTGGTGATTTATGCCGAGAACCGCAGCTTCAACAACTTGTTCGCCAACTTCCCCGGTGTCGAAAAACCCTTGTCCACACTCACGCCCGCCGATTACCAGCAGCGTGATCGCGATGGCAGCCTGTTACAAACCCTGCCTCCCGCCTGGGGCGGCATATTGCAAGTAGGCCCGCAGACAGTTGACGGGGTGACGTACGAACAAGGCGTGCAGTTCCAGGAAAACCTGCCTAACGCACCGTTCGCGCTGAAGGGACCGAACCACGAGGACCTGCCGCTGAGCCTGGTGACCCGTGACCTGTGGCACGTGTTTTATCAGAACCAGATGCAGATCAACGGTGGCAAGAACGACCAGTTCGTGGCGTGGGCAGACTCCGGGGGATTACCGATGGGCTACTACGCCCAGTCGCAGTATTCGCTGCGCCTGTGGGATGTCGCGCGCGAGTTCGTGCTGTGTGACAACTTCTTCCAGGGCGCTTTCGGCGGCTCGTTCCTCAATCACCAGTATTTGATCAGCGCCACCGTGCCGTTCTACCCGAATGCCGCCACCTCGGTGGCCAAACCCCAGATGGCTACGCTGCAAGGCGATGACCCGACCGGAACGCGCCTAAAACCGTTGGAAAAAACCCCCGAAAGCGCCATGAGCGGCGCTCCGCAGTTCGGTCCAAGCGCCCTCACGCCAGACGGTTTTGCCGTCAACACCATGGCCCCGCCCTACTGGCCAACCTGGATTCGAGACCCCGAGCGCCCGGACTATTCCAAACCCGACCTGCCCAGCGTGTTGGTGCCGCAAAGTCACGAGCACATCGGTGACAAGCTGAGCAAAAAGAATATCGACTGGGCCTGGTACGCGGGTGCCTGGCAAGCCACCCTGGACCAGTACAAGGATTCGGGCGGGATTCCGAAAATCCCGAACTTCCAGTACCACCACCAACCGTTCAACTACTTTACCCAGCAAGGCCCTGAAAACCCGGCAGAGCGCAGCAAGCGCTTGCGCGACGGTGGCCTGGGCGACGAAGCCAGCACCAACCGTTTCCTGGCCGATGCCGAAGCCGGCAAGTTACCTGCCGTGTCTTTCTACAAGCCTCAGGGCAACCTGAACCTGCACGCCGGTTATGCCGATGTGGCCTCCGGCGACCGGCACCTGGACCGCGCACTGAAAGTGCTGCGCAACAGCCCGCAATGGGAAAACATGGTCGTCGTGCTCACCGTTGACGAGAACGGCGGATGGTGGGACCACGTGGCGCCGCCCAAGGGCGACCGCTGGGGTCCCGGCACGCGAATTCCGGCGCTGGTGGTGTCGCCCTTCGCCCGTAAAGGCACGGTTGACCACACGGTGTATGACACGGCTTCGATCCTGCGCCTGATCACCCGCGTGCATCAGTTGGAAGTGCTCGACGGCCTAAAGCAGCGTGACGACGCAATGAAAGCCCGCGGACAAACGCCCATGGGTGACCTCACCAACGCGCTGACGTTCTGACACAGGCCATTTACCCGCCCTTGCGCTACACGAAAAAAAATCCGCAGCCCTTAGCGGGGCTGCGGATTTTATGTGTGTGCGTGTGCAACGCGGGATTCAATCAGCAATGGCACTGTCGATCGACAACTTGCCTGCGCCTTCGAACAACACCGCCACAGTACCGCCCAGCAGAGCCAGGGCGAACTCATAGCCGTTGTTGGCCATAAACAAGCCGTTATGGATGTGCACCGAGAAGATCGCCACCAACAACGTAAACGACAAGCCCAATGCCGCTGGACGTGCCAGCAACCCCACAATCAATGCCAGACCGCCAAAGAACTCAGTGCCGCCCGACAACAACGCCATCAGCGTACCGGGCGCCAGGCCAATGCTTTCCATCCATTGCGCAGTGCCTGCCAGGCCACCGCCACCGAACCAGCCAAAAAGCTTTTGCGAACCGTGAGCGGCAAAGACGATGCCGACGAAGATGCGCAATACAGTCAAGCCGTAACCGGCACGTGTTCCAAGAACGGTCTGGATCAATTTGCTCATGGTGCAGTCCTTTAAATCAGGGGGGGAATGGACGCCATATTAATCAGTTTTAATTATGATAAAAGTCGAATAAACCCAACACAAAGATCGAATTAATCGATCATTTACGTGAAGCCACCTCTCGTCCTGCTGGCTCTAACGAGTCACGCTCACGGTCGAAGGCCAAATAGTATTTATTCACACTATTAACATAGCTGACGCCACTCATGCCCACCTGCTCCATGGCAATTCGTTCCACCTGAAAAAACCATTGGTTGGGGTTTAGTCCCCGGCGCTTGGCCTCCGCCCGCATGGCCTGCACCCGTTCAGGGCCCATGTTGTAAGCGGCCAGCACGAAGGCCATACGCTCACGCTCGTTAAGTTTGGGACTGGAGAAGAATTTGCGGCGGATCAAGGCCAGGTACTTGGCCCCGGCCTGCACATTGTTATCGACATTTTTAATGTCATTCACTCCCACCCGCTGCGCGGCGGAAGGGGTGATTTGCAGCAAGCCGGTAGCGCCGCCAGAACCCCGCGCGCCCGGATCCAGGGCCGACTCCTTAAACGCCAGTGCGGCTAGGTTCAGCCAATCCATGCCCTGTTGCCTGGCATGCTTTTGCAGCACGGGCCGCAGTTTTTCCAGCTTCTGCCTGTCCGCTTTGGCCAGCGGGTAATGCACGCGATACAAACGTCGGTACACCCGCTCAAACGCTACATCCTGATTGGACGGTGCCTTATAGCTCGCCAAAAACTTATCGACACTGGTGTGCAACATGGAGGCATCGCGGCGAACAAACCAGCGCATGGCGGCCGGTTCGCTGATCAGCACCTGGCGATCAAAGCGCAGCTTGGGCATTAACGTGGCCCAGCGCTCGGCAATCGGTTTTTCCACAATCGTCAGGTGAAAGATCCCGGCCTGCACCATCTCCAGCACATCTTCCACCGCCAGGCTCGGATCGACCCATTCAACCTTGACGGGTGGCAATTTGCGCAACGCCAGCTTTTGGTTGATCAGATTGATCGACTCACCGGCTGCACTGCCAGTGGTCAGCGCCACCGTTCGGCCCGACAGCTGTTCGAATCGGGTGTAACGGTGCTCGCCTTTAACCCCGACCAGCAGCAAAGGCACCCGGTCGACGATAGGGTCGCTGGGGCTCACCGCGTGAGTGGGTTTGACGTCCAGCAACTCCCCCGGCGCCATTAAGTCGCCCTCGCCGCGCATCAACGCGCCGAGCAACTGGTCTTTGGCCTTGGGAATGATTTTGAGGGTGATTTCTTGCCCATCGCGGGCCTGGGCATTGAGGTAGCGCTCGAAGGCACGCAAACGGTGATATTCAACGCCGATGTCCTGGCCCTGCACTTCGCCAGAGCTGTTGCGGCTTTGATTGACCAGCACCCGCAGCACCTGGCTGCTGCGAATCTGCGCCAGATCGCGGACCTGACTTGGCTGCCCGACCTGTAAAGGTCCAGCCAGACGTGCCAGCGCCGGGATTGGCAACAGCATCAGGCACAGCGCAATCAATAGCGTAGGTCTCGTCATCCGTTCTCCGGAAAGAATACAGTCCAGCTGCGCGTCGGATTACCCGACAATCGGTCGCCCCATTGGGGGATTTCAACGCTGGAAACAGAGCGCAATACAGCCAATGCACCCTGGGATAGAAACGGGCATTGCGTTGTTGCGGCATTCAAAGACAACCATAACCGTCTGTAGTTCTTGGTTTTTCTTATAAATCTACAGCTCTGATATGCTTCGCGGCCTGTGGCCTGAGGTAGCACCATGCAACTCATCGATATCGGCGTCAACCTGACCAATCCAAGTTTCGACGGTAAACACCACGCTGTTTTAGAGCGTGCTTACGCGGCTGGGGTCGCGCAATTGGTCCTCACCGGCACCAGCGTTGAAGGCAGTGAACTGGCCTTGCAACTGTGCCGCGAGTTGGACGAAAACGCTGATCGGCTGTTCGCCACCGCCGGTATTCATCCGCACTCGGCCAGCGACTGGAACGGCGACAGCGCCCAGCGTTTACTGGCCTTGCTCAAAGAACCCAACGTACGCGCCGTGGGCGAATGCGGGCTGGATTTCAACCGTGACTTCTCACCCCGCGCCCAACAAGAGAAAGTGCTCGAAGAGCATTTGGCAATGGCCGTGGATTTGCAGTTGCCGGTGTTCTTGCATGAGCGCGACGCCAGCCAGCGTCTGCTGGAAATCCTGCGTAATTACCGCGACCACCTGCCAGCAGCGGTCGTGCACTGTTTCACGGGCGAAAAGCGGGCCCTGTTCAGCTACCTGGACCTGGACCTGCACATCGGCATCACCGGTTGGATTTGCGACGAGCGGCGCGGTACCCACCTGCACCCGCTGGTGGGTGACATCCCGCGTGGTCGTTTAATGCTTGAAAGCGATGCCCCGTACTTACTGCCGCGCACCTTGCGACCCAAGCCGAAAAACGGCCGCAATGAACCGGCCTACTTGCCGGAAGTGTTGCGTGAAGTGGCCGTGCACCGCAAAGAGAGCGAACAAGACCTCGCCGCCCACACCACGGCCTGCGCCCGCGCATTCTTTGGATTGCCTGTATTGAGCGCATAACGCCACCCTATGTAGGAGCGAGCTTGCCTCGCGATCTTTTAAACGATCAAAAGATCGCGAGGCAAGCTCGCTCCTACAAGGGTCTGTGTAACCTTGACCCACATCAACACTGTCTTCACAGAGTAGCGGCACAATGATGGCACCTTGCCAATATTGTTTTCGCAAAATCAGAGAAGACCTTCCATGGGTGCCTGGCTCAGCAACATCTCGCTTAAGTACAAATTCTGGGCCGTGAATGCAGTGGCCTTTGTCACGACGTTGCTGCTGGTGCTGTATGCCGTGCAACTCGAACAGCAATCGCGCAGTGATGCTGCGCACGCCAGTGCCGAGGCCCAAGCACATTTACTCAGTGTCTGGCCCGCTGGGCAGGCGTGGCCTGAAGCCCCTGATCTGCTGCACATCGCGCCCGATAAAGTTCCGACGCTCAACGATCAGCCACTTCCACAGTTGAGCAACGCCAACGGCTGGGTGTCGATCAATCGCATGCCGCTGTTTGGGCAAAACCCGTTGTCAGGGGCCGCAGTGGTCACCCGCGAGAATGGCCAAAAAGTCGCCGTACTGGCCTATGCACCGAGCCTGGCTCACGTATTCGTTGAACGTTTGCCCCGTTATGCGGTGGCTGTTTTGGTGTTGATGCTGGCCATGCTCGGCGCCTCACAATTGCTGATCCGCTTTTTGCTCAGTCAACTCAACACCCTTAAAGACGTGATGTTACATGTCGAAAAAACCGGGGACTTGTCGGCGCGCGTGCCGCTGGCCTGCACCGATGAAGTCGGGCAGATGGCCAGCGCCTTCAACGCCATGCAGGCGGGTTACCAGCGCGTGGTGAACACCGTGGCCGACACCGCCGCGCAACTTGACGCCGGGGCCGCACGCCTGGCCAGCAGCATGAATGACGTGCAGCACGGCATGCTCGGCCAGCAAAGCGAGACCGATCAGGCTGCGACCGCAATTAATGAGATGACCGCCACGGTCTATCACATCGCACAACACGCAGGCGCCACCCGCGATCTGTCGCAAACCGCCGACAACCTGGCTGGCAGCGGGCAACAAGTGGTCAGCCGGGTGCAACACTCCATCGCCAGCTTGTCGGACGGGGTACAAAAAACCGCTGAGATGATTCAGCAATTGGCGCAAGACAGTCAGAAGATCAATAGCGTGGTCAACGTGATCCACAGTATTGCCGAGCAAACCAACCTGCTGGCACTCAACGCCGCCATCGAGGCCGCACGGGCGGGCGAGATGGGACGCGGCTTTGCGGTCGTCGCCGACGAAGTGCGGCACTTGGCCAAACGCGTACAAACCTCCACTGACGAAATCACTTCGATGGTGTCGGCCTTGCAAGCAGGCACCCGCGATGCAGTGGACTTCATGCAGGAAAGCTCGTTCAAGGCCGACGATTGCGTGCAACAAGCGCAGGAAGCAGGCGCCGCCCTGGCCGAGATCACCCACGCCGTGGCGCAGATGCGCGAAAGCAACACGCAAATCGCCGTGGCCGCCGAACAACAAAGTCAGGTCGCGGAAGAAATGAACCGAGCCGTGGTCAGCATCCGCGATGTGACTGAAAACACCGTGCAGCAAACCGTCGATTCGGCCACCACCAGCAACCAGTTGGCAACTCTGGCAGGAGAGTTGAACCGCGCCATTGGTCAGTTAAAGCTATAAGGCCAATAGCCAGACTCGATTCGCCGTGCGCCCATCACGGCCCTATTCTCTGTTCATCCGGTTCAGACACGACTGAACCCTTGAAAACAAGGAGATTGATCATGGGCAAACGTCATCCCAACCTACCCGCCTGGCAATGGCGCTCGAACCCACAGAGCAATCACAGCGCCAGCCATCAGGCACTGAGTCTGATCGCCGTACCGATGATGGTGCTGGCCTTTCTGCTGTTGGCCTCCGGTGTGTTCAGCAACAATGCGCCGAGCGCCGTGATTGGTTTGGTCGCGCTGTTTGCAGGCATGGTGATACAGCGTCAGAGCCGTCAGCAAGACGCCAAGGCTCAGGCTGCACAGCGCAGTAAAACCTTTTGATTAGCCAAAGATGGCTACGGTCTGGCGACTGATCGCTATCAGTTCACCATTGGGGGCCCACAGATTGGCCGCCACATGGCCGTAGCCATCCCGGGCATGCTCAATGACGGCCAGGTATTTGCACCAATCCAGGGTGCTGGCCTCAGGCAGCGGTTGCACAAACTCAATCGTCCAGGTCAGCGTACTGCCCGCGGTCGGCTTGCTCAAAAGCGGCAGCAAGGCCGGTGGCCAGGCATCAACCAGCGCCAGCAGATGGGTTTGGGTCAGCGGCTGCTCTGAAACGTCCCCGGCAAAACGCACCCAACCGCCCATTTCTCGCGTGCCACGCCCGGTAAACGGAAGCGCGCCCACCGCCCAGCCCATGGACAAATGGCGCATAAACTCCGGCGTAACGCCTTTGATGTAGGGCAACAACGGGCATTCTTCCGGCGCTTTCATGTGCGGTGCAGGCAAACTGTCGACGTTGACCACAGACTCGCGGGCCGCGCCAAAGCTGCCTTGGACCAGCGTCACCACCTGGCCTTTTTGCACAGCACGCCCCAGCACCTGGCTCACGGCCTTGCCTTCACGCAGCACTTCAACTTCAAAACTGATCGGCACGCCAGGCTCGGCAGGCCCGACAAACGTGACGGCCAGCGAGCGTAAAGCACGCTCAGCCGAGACTTGAGCGCGCATGGCTTCGTACTGCAAAGCCACCATCAACCCGCCAAAACTGGCACGCCCCTGCCCCCAATCTTCAGAGATCGTCACGTCTGAAGGATTTTTGCGCACTGCGTCGACCAATTCTGAAAACTGCATAAACACCTCAAAGCAGAAAAATATGACGCGATACTACTGGCCTGCCTGACGCGGCACAGCGCTCATTTACGCCAAATCATCTGCTGAAAGGGCAGTCAGGCAGCAATATGGTGCGCGCAAATCACGTAGCAGTTGCCGAGCACCGCGAGGCTACGTCCGGCTGCGCAGCAGTCGTAAAACCAAGCACTGCGGGGTATCAGTTGTACCCTGCACTTAGGGTTTACGATCGCTTCGCCATCGGACGTAGCCTCGCGGTGCTCGGCAACTGCTACGAAATCGGCAGGCTATACACGGCTAAAACGCGCCGCGCTCAACTTGATCAGCGCCCGATCAGCACGTTTCTCGCCGCGCTTGAGTGTTGTACGCCATTGCTCGACGCACGGTTGCAGGTCCGGCTGCTGCTCTGCCTGCAACAACCACTGCCAGGCGTCATGCCATTCACCCAGGGCCTTTTGCGCATCCTTGAGCCGGTTCATCAGCCCTGCGGGGACGTGCTCCAGTTCTGGATAAGCTTCGGCACCATAACGCACGCGCTTGATCAACAACCGCACTTCATGCCGGTCGTGCCCCGGATCATTCAATGCTTTGTGCAGTGCCTTCCACTGCTTGGCCAACACCGCTTCAATGCGCCCACGCAAACCGCGCAGCAAGCCTTCACGTTCGCTGGCGCGCAAAAAACGCGGGAACACATCCAGAATCATCAGCAGTTGCGACAGCTCAGTGCTGTCTGCCACCTGCTCGTAACTGCCTTCCAGCTGTTTCAAACGCCGTGCGGCCAATGTTGGGTGACCGTGTTGCTCAAGGTGCGCAGCCAACACTTCAAGGTCGCGCAATGGCGTTGTTAACACACCCACCTGAGACGCCGACATTTCGAGCTGAACCACGCCCGGCAAGCCCCGCAACGGGCGTAGCAAACTGCGTAAACGACGCACAGTCGTGCGCAGGTCGTGCAGCGCCTCTGGGTCTGTTTCAGCCTGTAAACGCGCCTGGCAGGCCAACAGCCTGACCTCCAGGCGCACGCAATTGGCTACGATCCGATCAACCAAATCAGACATTCTTCCCCTCCCTCGTTACACCGATTTAACGCCCGGCACGGGACTCACGAATATAGAAACGCGCTTTCTCGGCTTTGGTGGTGCAGCCTTCAAACGCTTCGAATTGTTGCTGGGTTTTTGCCGCCGTCAGCAAAGACAATGCCTTGGAATAGCTGACCGTGCCTGCAAAACCTTCTGCCTTGGCCAGGTCCAGTTCATGCCACGCCGCATCCAGTTGGGTACCGCAACTGTCACGATAAACCGTTTTACCCGCGCAACCGGCCAATGCAATTGCCATTAATGGCACACAGATCCAAGCTTTCATGGTTCATCCCTCAAATTAATGTTCAGAGCCAACTAAGACGAGCTACAGGCCTAAAAGTGCCGTCATGCCCAACACTGCGCGCGCACGCTTGCCTCGCGCTGTTTTGATCCCTAGACCCGATCGCTTCTACAGCCTAGCTGGCCGATACGGTTTGGGCTGTCGTTACACGTCACAAAAAGGCATTGTAAGCACTTGTCTGGCAAAGGGCCCTGTCATGAAAAAGCGTATTGCATTGGTACTCGGCTCAGGTGGCGCGCGAGGGTATGCCCATATCGGCGTGATTGAAGAACTCGAAAGCCGTGGCTACGAGATCGCCTGCATTGCCGGTTGTTCAATGGGTGCAGTGGTCGGGGGCGTTTATGCGGCGGGCAAGCTGGATCAGTACCGCGACTGGATTCAAAGCCTCGATTACCTGGATGTTTTGCGCTTGGTGGACGTGAGCTTTCGGCTGGGGGCCATTCGGGGTGAAAAAGTCTTCGGGCAAATACGCAATATCGTGGGCGAAATCAACATCGAAGACCTGCGCATCCCCTACACGGCCGTCGCCACTGACCTGACCCACCAACAGGAGATATGGTTTCAGGAAGGCTGCCTGCACCAGGCCATGCGGGCCTCTGCCGCTATTCCCAGCCTGTTCACCCCCGTGATGCAGGGCAATCGCATGCTGGTGGACGGCGGCTTGCTCAACCCTTTGCCCATCGTTCCGGTGGTGTCCAGCCATTGCGACCTGATTGTTGCCGTGAACCTGAACTCAACTACGCAAAATCACTATCAGTTGCCGGTCATTCAGCGCCCGGCTGCGTTTAAAGGGCGCTTTGATAATTTGATGAGTTCGCTGGGTTCGCACATTCCGTTTCGCACCAAACAGGCCGAGCACCTGCGCAACCTGGAACAGGAAATGCTCAAGCCGTTTGCCGAGCAGCCCGTTGAAGAGCAACCCAACCCTTGGCTTGAGTCGGCCTATCCAAAAAACCGGCAACCGGCAGTCGCCAACGAAGGCGCACCCAAATCGGCCACTGGCTCGGTCATTGTCGACAACGTCGGCCCTGCGTCGTTACTGGATTTGATCAACCAGAGCTTTGAGGTGATGCAAACCTCATTGGCGCAATACAAGATTGCGGGCTACCCACCCGACATTCTGATCAACGTACCCAAACGGGTATGCCGTTTTTTTGAGTTTTATAAAGCACCGGAGCTCATCGCTTTAGGCCGTGAAATCGCCAAGGACACACTGGATCGTTATGAAGCCGATCAGCGCTCCGGCTTGTAGTCGAGACTCGGACTTGCAACACCAGGCCGCGATCAGCCCCCCAACAGCCGATACCCCACACCCGGCTCGGTGACGATGAAACGCGGGCGGGTGGGGTCGTCTGCCAGTTTTTGCCGCAGATGACCGACCACTATGCGCAGGTAGTGACTGTTCTCGATGTGGGTCGGGCCCCATATATCCTTGAGCAATTGTTGCTGGGTAATCACCCGCCCCGGATGCCGCGCCAGTTGCGCCAGCACCGCGTATTCCTTGCGGGTCAGCGCCACTTCCGCCCCCTCAAGCAGCACCCGGCGAAACGCCAGATCGATGGTTAAAGGGCCCAGTTCAACTGCCGCTTGCCGGGCCTCACCCGTGGGGGCCTGACGCAGCAAGGCGCGGATGCGCGCCAAGAATTCCTGAATCCCAAATGGCTTGGTCACATAGTCATTGGCCCCGCCGTCCAGCGCCTGAACTTTTTGCGTTTCACTGGCGCGTACCGAGAGCACCAGCACCGGCGCATTGGACCACTCGCGAAACTCGCGCAATACCTGTTGGCCGTCCATGTCCGGCAAGCCCAGGTCCAGCACCAGCACGTCCGGTTTGTTCAAGGCCGCTTGGCTCAAGCCTTCAGTGCCTGTCGCGGCTTCCAGCACGTTGTAGCCTTGAGACACCAGGCTGATGCGCAGGAACTTGCGGATCTGGGGCTCATCATCAATGACTAAAACAGTCGCAGGCAGGCTCATGGCAGTTCATCGCAGCAAAAATATGGCCAAAGAGTATCAGTGTTCACGCTCCGCCTCTTCCTGATCCATGGCCGGTTGATCGCGCAACGGCAAATACAAAGTGATGCAGGTGCCCTGCCCGCCAATGCCGTCATCCACGGTGATGCGGCCACCATGCGCGCCGACCATGCCCTGACAAATCGCCAGCCCCAACCCCGTGCCCTGCCCCCCGCGATCACCACGGGCGGCGGTGTAAAACATGTCAAAAATCTTGGCCCGATCTTCTTCGGGAATGCCCGGCCCCTGATCGCTGACGGCAAACCACAACTCACCTTCGTCAGCCCCGGCGCTCAGTAACAACTGCCCATGGGGCGGCGAGAAGCGCGCGGCGTTTTCCAGCACATTGATCAGCGCCTGTTCGATCAACGCGGCATGCACGTGGAGCAAAGGCAACTGCGCCGGTACCTCGACGTGCACCTGCAACGGCGCCAGCACGGCACGCAACCGGTTCAAGGCGCTGCCCGCAATGTCGGCGGGTGACACCCAGTCACGGGCCAGCTTCAATGCGCCGTGGCCGAGCCGGGTCATATCCAGCAAGTTCTGAATGTAGCGATCCAGACGCTCAGCCTCATCGCGGGTGCCTTCGAGCAATTCACGTCGATCAGTCAGCGGGATGGCCTCGCCCAAGGCCAGCAAGGTGTCGATGCTGCCGCGCATGGTGGTCAGCGGGGTGCGCAAGTCATGGGACACCGATGCCAGCAACGCGCTGCGCAACTGTTCCGTTTCGCCATGCAAGCGGGCGGCTTCCAGGTCCTGCGCCAGGCGTGCACGGGCCAGCGCCTGTGCCAGCGGTTGGCTCAGTGCCATCAGTAAACGCCGACGTTGGCCGCTCAGTTGCTGCCCCTCTTTAGGGCAAACCCCGAGCAAGGCCAGTGGCCCTTCTTCAGCCCTTAATGGCCACCACCACCAATTGCCCATCGGCAAGGTGCCGGTGCCTTTGCCCGCTGGTTGATCGTGTGTCCAGGCCCAATCCGCAGCGGCCCTTTCCGACTCGTTAAAGTGCAGCGGGCCGCCGGTTTCGACCGTCCAGCCGCCGTTGCCATCACGATTGAGCAGGCACACATTGAGTTCCTTCCAGGCACTCAAATGCTGAGCCGCCGCATTGATCACCGCCTGGCGATCCGTTGCTGCCGTGAGCTTGCGCGACAGGTCGAGTAACTGCGTGGTTTCTTCTTGAGTGTCACGCAACGCTTGCAGTTGCCTGCGCTGGCGGGCCGCCAGATTGCCGGTGAGCGCAGCCATCAGTAAAAAGAACAACAGCGTCAGCACGTCCTCTTCACGCTGAATGCTGAACGAGAAGTTGGGGGGGATGAACAGGAAGTCGTAAGCCAGAAATGACAGCGCAGCACAGGCCAGCGCGGGCCCCAGGCTACTGCGCACAGCGACCAGCAACACCGCTGCCAAAAATACCAGCGAGATATTGGGCAGCGCCAACACGCTGGCGACCCCCCAGGCCAACGCACTGGCCAATACTGTGGCTACCAGCGCCAGACCATAGTCAAACCACACCAGCGCATGTTTGCCGCGACTTACGGCAGGCTCGGGCGACTGCTCGTTGTCGAGCACGTTGATTTCCAGACCGTGCGAATTGCGCAGCAAGCGCGCGGCCAGCCCGCCTCCGAACACAAGTCGACGCCACGTCAGCCGCGACTGCCCCACCAGCAGCAAGCTGGCACGCCGTTCACTGGCGTGCTGGATCAGGGTTTTCGCCACTTCACCGGCGCGCAACAGCACCACTTCTCCACCCAGCCTTTCAGCCAGTTGCTGGGCGTTTTGCAGGCGTAAACGCGATTGCTCGTCACGGGCGCTGCCGTTGTCGACGTGCACCAGGCTCCAAGGCAAGTGCCGCCGTTCCGCAACCCGGCTGGCATGGCGCACCAGGCGCTCGGCATGCAGATCGCCATCAATGCCCACCAACAAGCGGCCACGTAACGCGGGCGCTGACTGGCCTTGTTGGCGATAGCCTTTGTCGAGCTCATCGTCGACGTACACGGCGGCGGTCTGCATCGCCAGCTCGCGCAGGGCATTGAGGTTGGTCTGAGAGAAAAAAGCATCAATCGCCGCACGTGCCTGCTCAGGTACGTACACCTTGCCTTCGCGCAGCCGCTCCAGCAGTTCGCGGGGTGGCAAGTCGATCAGCAGCAGTTCGTAGGCTTCCTGAACGATCCAGTCAGGCAGGGTTTCGCGCACCTGTACCCCGGTGATGCCGCGCACTTGATCGTTGAGGCTTTCGAGATGCTGAACGTTGACGGTGGTATAGACATCAATCCCGGCGGCGAGCAGTTCTTGTACGTCTTGCCAGCGTTTCGCATGGCGGCTGCCGGGGGCGTTGCTGTGGGCCAGTTCATCGACCAGCACCAATTTCGGTTTGGCCGCGAGCAGGCCATCGAGGTCCATTTCTTCGAGCTGCACACCCCGGTATTCCGAGCGCAGCATGGGTTGCTGGGGCAAACCGTTGAGCAGTGCTTCGGTCTCGGCCCGACCATGGGTTTCGACCACCCCGGCCAACACCGCGACCCCTTGGCGCAGTTGGGTGTGGGCGGCTTGCAGCATGGCGTAGGTCTTGCCCACGCCGGGGGCCGCGCCAAGGAACACTTTAAGCCGCCCACGGCCAGCGCGTGGCAAGTCAGCTAACAGCGCATCGGCGCGACCGGAATTTGTCATGGAATCTACCTAATGAATACATAACCCCTGTAGGCGCGAGCTTGCCCGCGATCTTTTAAAAGATCAAAAGATCGCGAGCAAGCTCGCGCCTACGCGGGAGATTTATTGCAGCTGCGCCAACGCCTGATTCAACAACAGCACGTTAACCACCGGCGGGCCCACCAGCGGCTGTTCGATGTGTTTTTGCACCAGTTGTTCAACCGTTTCTACTGGCACGTGACGCGCCGCTGCAACCCGTGCCAGTTGATAGCGTATTGCCTCTGGTGGCAAGTGCGGGTCCAGACCGCTGCCCGAGGTGGTCAACAATGCCAGGGGCACCGGTCCTTGATCAGGCACGGAAAGCTGCGCAGCGCTCTCTTTTACCCGTGTGGCCAAGGCCGGGTTGCTCGGCGCCAGGTTGCTCGCCGAGCTGGAAACCGTGGCGAAAGCCCCTGCCGAAGGCCGTGGGTGGAACCAGTTGTCGCCGGTAAAGTCTTGCGCAATCAGCGCCGAACCCAACACGTGCCCTGCGCTGTCGCGCACCAGGCTGCCATTGGCTTGGGCCGGGAACGCGACTTGAGCGATGCCGGTGACGACCAGCGGGTAAACCACGCCAGTGATGGCGGTCATCAACAGCATCAGGCTCAGGGCCGGACGTAAAAAAGAAGCCATGATCAATTCCTCCGAAGGCGCTTAAACCAAGTGCAGCGCGGTGAGCAGCATGTCGATCAGTTTGATGCCGATAAAGGGCACCACCAGCCCGCCCACGCCATAGATCAGCAGGTTGCGGCGCAGCAAGTGCGCGGCACTCGCCGCTTGTACCCTGACGCCGCGCAAGGCCAGCGGAATCAGCACCACGATGATCAGGGCGTTGAACACGATGGCTGACAAGATCGCGCTCTGCGGACTGTTCAGGTGCATCACGTTGAGCACCCCAAGTTGCGGGTAAACCGAGGCAAACAGCGCGGGCAAGATGGCGAAATACTTGGCCACGTCGTTGGCGATGGAAAAGGTCGTCAGCGCACCGCGTGTTACCAGCAGTTCTTTGCCGATTTGCACCACGTCCAGCAGCTTGGTCGGATCGCTGTCGAGGTCGACCATGTTGGCCGCTTCACGCGCCGCCTGGGTACCATCGTTCATCGCCATGCCAACGTCAGCCTGCGCCAGCGCCGGGGCGTCGTTGGCACCGTCGCCGCACATGGCGACTAAACGGCCATCGTTTTGCTCATGGCGAATACGCGCCAGTTTTTTCTCCGGCGTGGCCTCGGCCAACACATCATCCACACCCGCTTCGGCGGCAATCGCGGCGGCAGTCAGCGGGTTGTCGCCGGTGACCATCACGGTGCGAATCCCCAGCTTGCGCAACTCGGCAAAACGCTCGCGGATGCCTGGCTTGACGACGTCTTTGAGGTGGATCGCGCCGAGCAGTCGACCTTGAGCACACACCAGCAACGGCGTGCCACCACTCTGGGCGATTTTGTCGATTTCTCGCGACAATGCGGGCAGCACTTCTGTGCGTTTCAGGCCGACAAACGCCAGCACTGAATCCACTGCGCCTTTGCGATAAATCCGACTGTTGAAGTCGATACCCGACAAGCGTGTTTCAGCCGTGAACGGCACGGCGGTGAAGTCAGACGCAGAGGGCTCAGGCAAGGTATGCGCCCCGCGAATAAACTCAACGATGGATTTGCCCTCCGCCGTCTCGTCTGCCAGTGACGCGAGCAATGCGCCTTCGGCCAGCTCTTTGGCGGTCACGCCCGGTGAAGCGTACAGCGCGGTGCAGCGACGGTTACCAAAGGTGATGGTGCCGGTTTTGTCGAGCATCAGCACGTGCACATCACCCGCAGCTTCAACGGCACGACCCGACTTGGCGATCACGTTGAGGCGCACCAGGCGGTCCATGCCCGCGATACCAATGGCGGACAGCAGCCCACCGATGGTGGTCGGAATCAGCGTGACCAGCAGCGCTACCAAAAAGACGATCGGCAGGCTGCCAGCGGCATAGTAGGCAAAGGGTTGCAGGGTCACGACCACGATCAGGAAGATCAGGGTCAGGCCGATCAGCAGAATATCCAGCGCCACTTCGTTCGGGGTTTTCTGCCGTTTGGCGCCTTCGACCAGCGCAATCATGCGGTCCAGGGTCGACTCGCCGGGGTTGGCGCTGATTCGCACCACCAGCCAGTCCGACACCAATCGCGTATTGCCGGTGACCGCCGAACGATCACCGCCCGACTCACGAATCACGGGCGCGGACTCGCCGGTAATCGCCGCTTCGTTGACGGCGGCAATCCCTTCGATGACTTCGCCGTCACCGGGGATCATCTCCCCCGCCTCAACGCGCACCACATCGCCTTTGCGCAGACGGGTGGCCGGGACGATTTCATAACCGCCCGTGGTTGCACGTCGACGTGCACTCAAGCCTACGCTGCCAGCCTTGAGGCTGTCGGCGCGGGCTTTACCCCGCCCTTCGGCCAGGGCTTCGGCAAAGTTGGCGAACAGCACGGTAAACCACAGCCACAGGGCGATTTGCACCGCCACCCCGGTGGGCACCGCAGGTTCAGGCATAAAGCACAGAAGGGTGGTGAAAATTGCCGTCAGCTCGACCACTAGCATCACAGGTGAGCGCTTGAGTTGGCGCGGGTCGAGCTTGACGAAGGCTTGCAGCAAGGCTGGGCGCCACAGGTCGGCGAACGCGGTTTTCGGTGATTCGGACGCCTTGGTTTCAGGCGTCGGTGTCAACTTTGAAACAGGAGCAGGCATAGTCATGATCGTCTCCTCAGAAGCCCAGAGTCAGTTGTTCAGCGATTGGGCCAAGGGCCAGCGTTGGCAAGAAGGTCAGGCCGCCTACCAGCAAGATGGTCACGGTCAGCAGTGCCACGAATAACGGGCCGTGGGTTGGGAACGTGTTCTGGCCAATCGGCGCGGTTTTCTTCATCGCCAGACTGCCCGCCAATGCCAGCACCGGCAGGATGTAACCGAAGCGTCCCAGCAACATGCCCAGGCTGAGCATCAGGTTGTAGAACGGCGTGTTGGCACTCAGGCCGCCGAACGCCGAACCGTTGTTGGCACTGGCCGAGGTAAAGGCGTACAGAATTTGGCTGAAACCATGGGGGCCAGGGTTACTCACGGCGGCCACCGCACTCGGCAGCACCGAAGCGATTGCCGCCAGCACCAGCACGCCGACCGGCATCACCAGCAACGTCACAACCAACAGCTGGACTTCTTTGGCTTGCAGTTTTTTGCCGAGGTATTCCGGTGTGCGGCCAATCATCAGACCGGCAAGGAACACCGCAATCAGCACGTTAAGCAACATGCCGTAGAGCCCGGCCCCCACACCCCCGAAGATCACTTCACCGACCATCATGTTGACCAGCGCGACCATCCCGCTCATAGGATTGAGGCTATCGTGCATGCCGTTGACTGAGCCATTGGAGGCTGCGGTCGTGGTTTCGGCCCACAGCACAGTGCCGGTGGTGCCAAAACGGACTTCCTTGCCTTCCTGCGGGGCGGCTTGTTGAACCAGCGGGCTGTTCAGCGCCGGGTTGGGTTGGTATTCGGCGTACAGCGCGGTGCCGCCGCCGATCAAGAACAACGCCAGCATGCAAGCGATGATGGCTCGGCTCTGGCGCAGGTCTTTGACGTAATGGCCAAAGGTATACACCAGTGCTACCGGGATCAGGATGATCGAGGCCAGCTCAAACAAGTTGCTCCAGGCGCTCGGGTTCTCGAACGGGTGCGCCGAGTTCACCCCAAAGAAACCACCGCCGTTGGTGCCCAGTTGCTTGATTGCAATCTGGCTCGCGGCCGGGCCCAGCGGGATCACTTGATCCACGCCCTGCATCGTCACCGCATTCACGTAATGAGCAAAGGTTTGTGGCACGCCCTGCCACACCAAAAACAGTGCCAGCACCAGGCACATGGGCAGCAAGCCGTAGAGCGTGGCGCGGGTCATGTCAGCCCAGAAGTTACCCAAGGTTTGCGCCGAACGACGACCAATACCCCGGCACAACGCGACCAATACCGCCAGACCGGTCGCTGCGCTGACGAAGTTTTGCACCGTCAGGCCAGCCATTTGACTGAAGTAACTGAGCGAGGCTTCGCCGCTGTAACTCTGCCAGTTGGTATTGGTGACAAAACTCACCGCCGTGTTGAACGCCAGCGTCCACTCCTGCCCCGGCAAGTGTTGCGGGTTGAGCGGCAGGTACTGCTGAAACAGCAGAATCACAAACAGGATTACAAAGCCTGCGAGGTTAAAGGCCAGCAAAGCCAATGTGTATTTCTGCCAGCTTTGTTCGCTGCTCGGGTCAACCCCGGCGACGCGATAGCAAAGCTTTTCGACAGGGCCCAATACGGGCGTCAGCCAGGTACGCTGGCCTTCCATCACCTTGTAGTAAAAGCGCCCCAGCCACGGCGCTGGCAATAACACCAGAACGAAGAAAGCCAGAATCAGCGCATAGTCATAACTGTGCATACCCGCTCCTAGTTCCGATCTGCGCGCAACAGCGCAACCAGCAGATAAACGAACAGCCCCACTGCTAACAGCAGGGACACCCCATCCAGAACGCCCATGACAACTCTCCCAAGGCGGCATGTGCCGCGTGTAGGAAGAGTGTGTGCAATGTGCGCGTAAAGGATCGAGATCGAGCGGGATGCGGGGGCGTAAAGAAGGTGTAAAGACTTAAAATCGATACATAAATTAACGGCGAACAGAGGTGCTCGCCTGTTGGAGCGTATGGCCTGTTTTAATTTTTACTTGATCATTACTCGCTGACCATAAGCCTGCGGCGACATTCTTCAGTTAAAAAAACAGTGTCGACTTCATTCCCCTGCCTGAATACCTAGCAGATCTGATAGGTCAAACCTGCCATCAGCGCAACAACGGGCTATCCAGCACCTCAGATTGCCCGCCCAACACGCTTTCACTCAGTTGGATAAACGACTGGGTATTGACCTTGTCCATGCGCATCAACGCCTGGCTGACGTCATCCAGCGAACGCTTGTTATGGGTTTGCAAACGGATTTCGCGGTCCAGCGCCTGCAACAACATCACCGCCCGCGCCACCATTGGCGGGTTGGTTTGTGCGCCCCGCAGGTGGGTTACGCCTTTGCCGACAGCGTTAAGCCTGTGTTGCAGTGCTTGGTAACGCTCCTCGCTCATGCCCCCGGCACGGCGCAACAACTCAATGGCGTAGTATTCGCTCAGCCCTTCGCCGATCCAGTCATGGCCCGGCTCATCATTGATACCGCTGAACACCTGCACCACTTCACGCAATAGCGGGCTGCTGCCGCTCTCGCTGACCAGCGGCAGGCCACTGTAGAGATAAATCGAGTTGCGCGCCGCCGTGCTGCCTTTCCACATCGGGCTGCCCGCGCCGACGATCAACAGTTTTGGCGGATTACGTGGAAATACCGCCTGTACTTGCGGCCAGACAAAAGTCAGCAGGGTCAATACATCCATGCGGTGCATGCCCTGCCCCTGCGGTGCGCTAACCGTGACTTCAGTTTCGCCCAAGGTGGTGCGGCGGCTGCCCAAGGTGCCTGCAAGTATCCAGCCCGTTGGCCGGTCGAACAGACGCGATACATCGTTGATCCGGAAGCGGTTTTTACCGATGCGCGGCCACGCGGTTTCAACGCTTTTCCAGCCCTTGGGCAGTTCAAACTCCAGACGCGAAACCAGTTCGGTGCCATCTTGCTGATCAAGGCTGGCAGGCGGGATCAGTTGCTCGCCGCGAAACAGTGCCCATTTCGGGGTAATGCGAGTGTCAAAACTGCCGTTTTTGAGTGGATGATTCAGCTGCACGCGGTAGCTCAGGCTGGCCTTGCCCGGCGCCGGGTGCCACAGGCCACGGCTGTGCTGCGGGTCGGCGGTCAATTGCCATTGGCCGTCTGCCTTGAAATCGCTGTAATTGCCGGGAACCCCCAGATCGAAGTCCAGGCTGCGCACAGCCGAACCTTCAGCCAAGGTCACCCGCACTTGCGCCTGATCGCTCTGCGGCAACAGTTGCACGTGGTAATCCAGATCAACCTTTTGGGCTGCCCAAAGCGGGCTGCTGACTATTAATAGCAGCACACCCAGAGGCCATTTGTAACGCAGCGGCATACAGACTCCTTGTCACCGCCCTGGCATTTAGCCAGCGCGAAAAATCAAATGATCTTCCCAGTCGTCTTCCGGCACGCTGCCTTCGGCGAGCATGCGCCCTGATTGTGAAATTCGCTCGTGGTGCACCGCATCCGGATCACCGCAGACCAAAGGGTGCCAGAGCGGCAGGTCCTTGCGCTCGCTGACCAGTCGGTAGCCGCAGGTGGGCGGCAGCCACTTGAACTCTTCAGCCTTGCCGGGTGACAGCTGGATGCAATCCGGCACGCTGTCACGGCGATTCGGGTAGTCGGTGCACTGGCAGGTTTTCAGGTCGAGCAATTTGCAGGCAATGCGCGTGTAGTAGACGCTGTTGTCGTCTTCATCCTCAAGCTTTTGCAGGCAACACAGGCCACAGCCGTCGCACAGCGACTCCCATTCCTCTTGATCGAGTTGATCGAGGGTTTTGCGGATCCAGAAGGGTTTAACGATTGCGGCCATGGCTCAAACATCAACATCAGAGAGTGGAAAAGGCCGCCAGTCTAGTGCCCAAGCTGCCGTGGGCCAAGCGCTTGTGACTGACGGTGTAACAGGACTTGTCAGCTTGCAGACATGACAGTAGTTTTGCTGCTGGTCAAATCCACTCAGGAAACTCGAATGCCAGCCTCCAATCGCATTGCCGAACACCCGATTCACGAGCAGTTCACCCAGCGCTGGTCGCCGCGCGCCTTCACCGACGCCAGCATCGACAAACCCACTCTGCTGAGCTTTTTCGAAGCCGCTCGCTGGGCGCCGTCGGCTTACAACGCGCAACCTTGGCGCTTTCTGTTCGCGCTGCGCGGTACACCAGAATTCGATCGCTACTTGAGCCTGCTGATTGAGTTCAACCAGGGCTGGGCCAAGCACGCTGCGGCGCTGGTGGTGATTGTGTCGAAGACGACTTTCGCCGCACCGGGCAGCACGGAAGAAAAACCAGCCCCTACCCATGCGTTCGACACAGGTGCTGCCTGGGGCCACTTGGCGTTGCAAGCGCACTTGAGCGGCTGGCACACTCACGGCATGAGCGGCCTGGATTTTGAACGGGCCCGCACAGAGCTGAAGATCCCTGAGGGCTATGAAGTTCAGGCCATGGTTGCTATCGGCAAGCTGGGCGACAAGGGCAGTTTGGTGGATTACCTGCAAGCCAAGGAAGTGCCAAGCCAGCGCGAGCCTTTGAGCAAGCTGGTGGCCGAGGGCGATTTTAGTCTGTAACGGTATTTCCCTTTAGGAGCGAGTTTGTCTCACGATCTTTAAAGCTTTAAAAGAGCGCAAGACAAGCTCGTTTCTACGCAGGGCGGTACGAGCAAACGGCTGTCAGTAGCCGCGTTCGAAGTCCACTTCACCCCGTATTGGCTCACCTGCCTGATACGCGCGCAGGTTGTCGATAAACAATTGCACCATCAACGGCGGCGAGGTCGGCGCCGAGCTGTGCCCGGTGAGCAGCAAGCCCCAGGCTGTCCAGAACGGGTGTTTGGCCGGCAAGGGCTCTTGCCGGCAAACGTCAATAATGGCCCCTGCCAAATGCCCCTGACGCAAGGCCTCAACCAGGTCGGCATCGACCACGGCCACCCCCCGCCCGGCATTGATGAAAACGCCGTTGGGGTTGAACTGCGCAAACAGTTCGGCATCGTACAGGTCGTGGGTTTCAGGGGTGTCGGGCAGCAAGTTGATCACGTAATCCATCTGTGCGACCAAACGCGGCAGGTCGCTCAAGACCGCGACTTCTTTGAACGGTGCTTGCTCGCGCCCAGCGCTGGCAATGGCGTACAACTCAACCCCGAACGGTTGCAGAAACTGCGCCACTGTCTGGCCAATGTCCCCGGCGCCGACGATCAAGACTTTGCGCCCGACCAGGCTCTGGCCCGTGCGGCTGTCCCATTTGCGCTCAACCTGGCTGACCAGGCGCGCCATGACTTCACGTTCATGACCGAGCATGTAGGTCAGCACGTATTCGGCCATGACTTGGCCAAAAATGCCGACTGCACGGCTCAAGCGGTACTCGCGCCCAAGCCCTTCGGCCAATAGAGGCGTAATACCCGCCCAGGTCGATTGCAACCATTGCGGCTTATGCCCTTGGCGCAACAGGGTGGCCATCAGGTCCGGCTGGCCCAGCCACACGGGGCAGTCAGCAGCCAACTCGGCCAATTTCGCTGAGTCGCCGCTGGTGTGCACTTCCAGTTCCGGCGCTGCTTGTTGCAAGAGTTGGGCATAGAGAGAGTAATCGTGCTCGGCAATCAGGACGCGCATGCTTCTAACCTTCTAAAACCACTGCCAGTGCCCATCGCTCAGGTTTGCCCCGCTGCGTTCGGCCACCGTCAATCAAATTGAGTCTGTGGAGACAAGCGCCCGGAACCGGGCACTTGGCGCTGCATTTACATCGGGTCGTTGCGACGCAACAACTCTTCGGGCAAGTGCTCGATGTATTCGTCTTCAGCGGGCGGCATTTGCAGGTGGTAGCCCTGGGTCTCAAGGTTTTCCAGCACCTTGACGATGTCTTCCCGATTGAGCTTGCGCTCTGGGGTCAGGACCAGATCAAACGCGTGGATGGGCTTGCCAAATGCCAGCATCAGGGTCTCTGGCACACGCTCCAAAGCATCGGCCTTGAGCACGTAGAGGTACATTTCATTGCGTTTGGTGCTGCGATAGATCGAGCAAATACGTTTCAAGACGGTTCTCCAGCATTGGCCAGGCAATCCAGCAACGCCTGGCCCATCAATTCACGGCGCCAGCCGCGCAGTGAATCGGGCAATTGATAAGGGCCCTCGGGGAAGCCGCTTTTGAGCAGGGCGTCCAGGGTTTTCTTGCGCAGCATCAGCTCCGGCGCAATGTTCAGGCGCTCGGCTTCGGCCTGGCCCACGGCGCGCAGGCGTTTAATCAACACAGCAGCCTCAACCGGCAACGGCTCAGGCACGGCAGGTGGCCATTGCTCCGGCGGCAGGCTGCCTGCACGTTTGATCAGATCGAGCAGAAACTCGCCATCCTGACGCACGGTGCGCGGGTGCATGTCTTCGATACGCGCCAGCGATACCAGGTTATCGGGCTGCGTTTTGGCCAATGGCCACAGCGCATGTTCACGAACCACGCGATTGCGCGGCAGGTCGCGAGCACGGGCTTCTTGCTCGCGCCAAGCGCAGATTTCACGCAATACCGCGAGTTGGCCACGAGAAAGCTTCCAGGCCAGTTTGGCCTCGCGATACACCTCGTACGGGTCAACTTCGCGGCGCAGGTTGGCCACCAGTTCAGCGCCGTCCTCAAGCACCCAGTTGTACTTTTCATCCGACAGACGCGGACGCAATTGCACATAGACTTCCGCCAGATGCTGGGCATCTTCGGCGGCGTAACTGACCTGCGTTTCAGACAGCGGGCGCTGTAACCAGTCGGAGCGGGTTTCACCTTTTGGCAGGTCGAGGTCGAGCACCTCTTTGACCAGACGCGAATACCCCATGGAGAAACCCAGGTTCAGGTAGGCCGCTGCCAGTTGGGTGTCGAACAAAGGGACCGGCAGACTGCCAGTCAGGCGCAACAGGACTTCCAGGTCTTCACTGCACGCGTGCAGCACTTTAACCACTGCCGGGTTTTCCAGCAGGGCGGCCAGAGGCTGCCAATTGTCGATGGTCAAGGGGTCAATCAGGTAGGCCCGTTCGCCGTCGCCAATCTGAATCAGGCCGGCAATCGGGTAGAAAGTGTCGACCCGCATAAATTCGGTGTCGAGGGCGACGAATGGCAAGTGCTGCCATTCGGCACAATGCTGGCCGAGGCTATCGTTGTCGCAAATCCAGTGAATATCGATGGCCACACGGCTCTCCCTTGAAGAATGGCGCGCAGTATATATCGGCGCCAGGTGTTTCCGGACATTGACTCACCGTCTTGGCGACGAAAAAGCCTACACAACAACAAGTAATAGCCTTCACCACTTAAGCTTTTTTTGCCGGTAATCTCCCGACTCACATGCCCCAGTGCATGGCGAGCCCTTAAATAGCGCTCGTTGCATTGGCCGCACAGGCATCGTTACGAAACATGACGTGACAAGGTAATCAGGCGTTTTATCCCTTTCATTAGAGTCGAGACTGTCCCGTATGAGCATTACCCGAAAACTGTCCGCGGTTGCTGTCTCGGTACTGGCACTGAGTGCGTTCACCCAAGCGGCTCAGGCGCAGAACATCGCTTCTGATCAAGAAGCCCGCGTGCAACAAGCCGCCAAGGCGGTGATGCAGCAGTACGCGATTCCCGGAATGGTGATTGCTATCAGCAACAACGGCCAGCAGCACTTCTATAGCTTCGGCGTCGCGTCAAAAACCACACAGGCCAATGTCACGCCCGACACGCTGTTTGAAATGGGCTCTATCAGCAAGCTGTTTACTGCCACGTTAGCCTCCTATGCCCAGGTCAAAGGGCTGCTGTCATTCTCAGACCCGGTCAGTGACTACCTGCCGCACTACAAAGGCAGCGCATTTGGCCAGGTTGCCCTCCTGCATCTGGCCACGCACACGGCGGGAGGCTTCCCGCTGCAAGTGCCTGACAACGTGCAAAACGATCACCAATTGCAGGACTACCTCATCGCCTGGAAGCCGACCTATCCGGCCGGCACTCAACGATCCTATGCCAACCCCAGCATCGGCATACTGGCCGTGATTGCGGCCAAAAGCATGAAGCAGACGTTTTCGCACGCCCTGCAAAAAACCTTGTTCCCCGCGCTGGGCCTGAACAACAGTTACCTGCAAGTACCGGAAAACAAAATGGCGCTGTATGCCCAGGGCTATAACAAACAGGATGCGGCGGTGCGGCTCAATCCAGGCGTCTTGGCCGACGAAGCCTATGGCGTGAAAACCAGCGCTCGCGACCTGATTGATTTTGCGCAACTGAACATGGGGCTCGGCAAGGTTGAGGCCGATCTGCAACGGGCCATTACCAACACTCACACAGGCTACTTCCAGATTGGGCCCATGACGCAAGACCTGGTCTGGGAGCAATACCCCTACCCGGTCACCCTGGAGCACTTGCTGGAGGGTAACGCTGACCAAATGGCCTACGAGAGTAACAAGGCGATTGTTCTGAACCCGGTGCTGGCACCTCAGCAAGCGGTATGGCTCAACAAGACTGGATCAACGTCGGGCTTTGGCAGCTATATCGCGGTGGTGCCCGCAAAAAAGCAGGCGGTGGTGATACTGGCCAACAAGAACTACCCCAACAGCGCTCGCGTAGAACTGGCCTACACGATTTTCAAAACGTTGAATTAAGCGCCCTTGCGCAACACATAAATGCTGCCTTGCGCACCGCCGGGCAGCACGTCGTAGTGCTTGAGAATACTGAAACCGGCCTGTGCAAACTGCCCTTCTATCTCGTGCTTGCTGATCACGATCCGCGGGCTGCCGCGCTGTGCTGAGGGCCGCCCCACACACACCGACACGATCAAACTGTCGCGGCTCACTCGATAAAACTCACGCAGGAGCGTCAGGCGATGTTCGCTGTCACCGACATGGTGAAACAACTGCATGCAAAAGATGCTGTCCACGGCGTTTTCGGACATCTCGATGGAAAACACCGAGCTTTTAAACAGCGTGATTCGCTTCAGCAGGCTGGCCGAGTGATGCGTCTGGGCATGGTCGAGCATGCCTTGCGAAGAGTCGGCGGCCAGAATGACCCGATTGGTGTGTTCGGCCAGCAGCGGCCAAAAACGTCCGGCACCGCAGGCAACATCCAGCACCAGACCCGGCTCACCCGCGACTTTCAGCGCTCGGCGCACGAGCCGTTGTTCCCGCCACATAGCCAAACGCTGGCCGAGCCCTCGCGGCCGAGCTTCGCGACAGAACTGTGCGTGCTCGCGGTCGTAGCGTTCGGCAAACTCTAGCTCAATGGTGGACGGTGGCTGCAACGACATGGCCCGCTGACTCTTGTGTTTAATGATATTCGACACAAAGATTAACGGGCTGCCAGTGAAAAAATTGTCAGAAAAGTATGAAAACCAAGGAGGCTGGGTCAAACCTGAGGCGGGGGATGCCCGCCCGCGTCGGCATCACGCTTGCTGCAAGTACCAGCGCCAGTCTTGCTCGCCCACCTCGCCCATGAATTGGCGGTATTCGCCATTTTTCACAGCCAGGTAGACCTTCAAGAATTCAGGCCCGAAGGCTTCTTTGGCCCATTCAGAGCCTTGCAGCGCGCGCAAGGTGGTCAGCCAGTCGGTCGGTAGCATTTCTGTGGCTTGGGCGTAACCGTTACCTTCGATCGGCGCTCCCGGATCGCGTTGTTCACGAATGCCGCGATGGATGCCCGCCAGAATCGCCGCAGCCGCCAGGTAGGGGTTGGCATCTGCACCGCAAATTCGGTGTTCGATGTGCCGCGAACTGGCCGGGCCACCCGGCACGCGCAAACTGACGGTGCGGTTGTCGACGCCCCAGGTCGCGGCCAGTGGTGCGTAGCTGTTGCTCTGGAAACGACGATAGGAGTTGGCGTTCGGGCAAAACATCAGTAATGAGTCCAGCAGGGTGCTGAGCATGCCGCCCACCGCCTGTTTAAGCAGTGGTGTGCCTTCGGGCGCTTCGCTGGCGAACAGGTTATTACCCTGTTCATCGGCCAGGCTCACGTGCATGTGCATCCCGGTGCCCGCCAGGTCATCAAAGGGCTTGGCCATAAAGCAGGCCGTCATGCCATGTTTGTGCGCTACACCTTTTACCAAGCGCTTGTAACGCACCGCTTCGTCCATGGCTTGCAGGGCATCGCTGCGATGTTCAAGGGTGATTTCAACCTGCCCCGGCGCGTACTCGGAGATCGCCGTGCGCGCCGGGATTCCTTGCAATTTGCAGGCGCTGTACAAATCAGCCAGAAACGGCTCGATTTGCTCAAGTTCGCGCAGCCCATAGACTTGCGTCGCACGGGGACGCTGACCATCGGCATCGCGCGCCGGTTGCGGGCGACCGTTGCTGTCGCGCTGCTGGTCGAGCAGGTAGAACTCGAGTTCGGCGGCCATCACCGGGTAGTAACCATCGGCCTTGAGACCATCAATGACCTTGGCCAACAAGTGCCGAGGATCGGCCACGGTGGCGGGCATGCCTTGTTGCGGGTGCATGCTGACTTGCACCGCCGCCGTCGGGATCAAGCGCCATGGCATGCGTTGCAAGCTGCCGCTGATGGGATAGGCCCGACAATCGATGTCACCCACTTCCCACACCAACCCGGTGTTTTCAATGTCATCGCCATTGATGCTCAGGCCCAGAATCGTGCTGGGCAGCGGCCGCCCACTTTCATAGACCGCTATCAGCTCATCGCGGTGCAGCAACTTGCCCCGTGGGACGCCGTTGTTATCGATGATGAACAGCTCAAACATCTCGATATCCGGATTGTGCTCCAGGAAGTCCAGGGCTTCTTGCAGCGGGGCAAACGCGGTCGTGGCACTCATGAGAATTACTCGTCATTACGTATCAGGCAGGCGCACAGGCGCGCCAATGTGGCTGCTCCCCCTCTAGGGCGCAGGCATTCAAGACTTAACGGGTCATTCGAGTATCCGGCGGGCGGGCATGACGGCAGTGGAACAAGGCCCAAAAGGCCAATTTGGAAGGGAGTGGGCAACGGCTGGAGGGTGACGGGGCAACATGACGTAAACGCACGCCACGCAACACGGGAGTCTGCGACACATCGCGTCGTTCAAGCTCACCGCGTAAACAACCCATACCTTCGACCTTGGTCAACACTGAGCCCGTAGCCTCACACGACTGGGTGTGCAGATGCAACACAGTGTTTCAGACATTTGGTTATGGTTTGACTAAACATTGCGGGCGTCCGCTCCCGCAATCCAACGGCAGCGCTCTGTGTGCAGGCAAACAGCCCTGTAGTCGCTGCCGAAGGCTGCGATCTGTCGCGAAGCGGCAGCGCTCTGTGTACATATCCGTTTGATGCGCAACGGCTTTTTACGGGTTTCGCCCTTACGGCGAGGCACTTTTGGCAAACAGCCCCAAAAGTACCCAAAAGGTCCTTGCCCCTGCGTACGGCCTTCGCTTCGCTCAGGTTCCCTCGCGCAGGTTAGCTCCGTGGGCACGCCGCGACGGGCCATCCTTGGCCCAGCGCGGCTCTCCCGGCATCCATGCCGGTCGACCCACTGCGCAGAACCTCCACTCGGCCTCCCGATGGGGCGGGTAGGTCAAGGTCAAAAGCCAGATCAACTACCAGATCAATTGCCAATCGCAGATGAACACATTTTCATCGAACGTTTTAAAAAACGGCAAGGTCGGATGCAGTGTCTATTCTGCTTGGGCATCGGGTTGCAACAGGCAACACAGTGAGTCTAGGCCATCTTTTTTCTTACTTTTCGAGGCGTCTTCCATGTCCAGAACTGTGGCTGATTTCATCACCGAGACTTTGCAGCAAGCTGGCGTCCAGCGCGTGTATGGCGTGGTCGGCGACTCTTTGAACGGTTTCACGGACTCGCTGCGCCGCCAGGAGCAGATCAAGTGGATTCACATGCGCAACGAAGAGGCCGCCGCTTTTGCCGCGGGCGCTGAGGCTCATTTAACCGGCGAGCTGGCCGTGTGCGCTGGCAGTTGCGGCCCCGGCAATCTGCATTTGATCAACGGCCTGTTCGACGCCCATCGCAGCGGCGTGCCGGTGCTGGCCTTGGCAGCACATATCCCGGGCAGCGAAATCGGCATTGATTACTTTCAGGCCACGCACCCCGAAAGTCTGTTCAAGGAGTGCAGCCATTACGTGGAGCTGGTGTCGCGGCCCGAGCAATTGCCGCAGATTCTCGAACGCGCCATGCGTGTCGCCATCGCCAAACGCGGTGTGGCGGTGGTTGTGATCCCCGGCGATGTGGCGCTGCAAGCCACCGAGGCCAAGGTGCCGAACTGGCTCACACCCACTCAGCCGCTGATTCGCCCGAGCGACAGCGATATTGATGAGCTGGCGTCGTTTCTCAATGACGGTAAAAAAGTCACCCTGCTGTGCGGCGCCGGTTGCGCAGATGCCCACACCGAAATTCTGGCCCTGGCCGAACGTCTGAATGCACCGATTGTGCATGCGCTGCGTGGCAAGGAGCATGTCGAGTACGACAACCCGTATGACGTCGGCATGACCGGGCTGATCGGCTTTGCGTCGGGTTATCTGGCCATGAAGCACTGCGACACGTTGCTGATGCTCGGCACTAACTTCCCGTATCGCCAGTTCTACCCCGAACACGGCCACATCGCACAAATCGACCTGCGCTCTGAAGCACTGGGCAATCGCTGCGGCCTGGAGTTGGGCTTGATCGGTGATGTGAAGCTGACGTTGCAGGCCGTGCTGCCCAAGCTGGCGCAGAACCTCGAACGCGACCACTTGGATAGCGCCCTCAAAGATTACAAAAAAGCCCGCGAAGACCTCGACGCTCTGGCCGAAAGCGGGCCCGACAGTTCAATCATTCACCCGCAGTACCTGAACCGGCTGGTCAGCGAGCTGGCCGATGAAGACGCTATTTTCACCTGTGACGTCGGCACGCCCACCGCGTGGGCCGCGCGCTACCTGAAAATGAACGGCCAGCGACGCCTGATCGGCTCGTTTAACCACGGCTCAATGGCCAACGCCATGCTGCAAGCCATCGGCGCGCAAGCCACTTTCCCGTATCGCCAGGTTATTTCGATGTCTGGCGACGGCGGTTTCACCATGATGATGGGCGACTTTTTGACCCTGAATCAGGTCGGGTTGCCGGTCAAAGTCATTGTGCTGAATAACGGCACCCTGGGCTTTGTCGAAATGGAGATGAAGGCAGCGGGCTTCCCGGATGTGGGCTGTGACCTGAACAACCCGAACTTTGCTGCGATGGCCGAAGCGATGGGGGTCAAGGGTATTCGCGTCGAGCACCCGTCCGAGCTGGAAGCGGCCTTGCGTGAAGCCTTCAGCCATGACGGCCCGGTGCTGGTCGACGTGGTCAGCGCCCGCCAGGAACTGGTGATGCCACCCACCAAAACCTTTGAGCAAGCCAAGGGCTTTAGCCTGTTTATGCTCAAAACGGTGATGGATGGCCGAGCCCGCGAGTTGATTGATTTGGCCAAGGTCAATCTGTTGCGTTAGATAACGCTGCGGCGCCTTCGGGTGCCGCTGCTCTCACTGACTTAAAAAACACGTCGATAGATTGCCTCGACGTCTTGCTCGTCCATGTCTCGCGGGTTGCTGTCGATCAAGCGCCGAATCCCCACCACGACCTCTGAGGCCATGACAGCGAGTGACGCCTCATCCACCTTCAAGTCGGACAATTTGAGTTCCAGACCGCTGTCGCAAACCAGGCTTTCTATAGCCTGGACGAAGGCTTCGGCGGCACTGGCCTCGTCATCAAAATGCACGCCCGGCAACACATGCGCCGCCAGTTCGGCGTATTGGCGCTGCGCGCTGAGCAGGTTGAAGCGGATCACCGGGGCCATGACCAAGGCGTTGGCGTGCCCATGGGGAATGTGGAAACGGGCACCCAGCGGATAAGCCAGCGCATGAATCGCCGCCACTGAGGCGTTGACGAACGCCATGCCCGCCATCAACGAACCTTGCAGCATGGCGGTACGCGCTTCGAGGTCTTTGCCATCAGCCAGTACCTTGCGCAAGTTGGCGCTAAGCAAAGCCAGTGCGGCAGTCGCCAGACCATCTGAAATCGGGTTTTTACGCGTACGGCTGGTGTAGGCCTCAATGGCGTGAACCATGGCATCCAGCCCCGTGGCCGCAGTGACTTTCGGCGGCAGGCCCAGGGTCAGTTGCGGGTCGAGCACCGCCACATCCGGCAGCAGCTGAGGCGAGTACACGGCCTGTTTCTTATTCTGCGGGTCGGTGATCACCGATACCCAAGTGACTTCCGAACCCGTGCCCGAGGTCGTCGGCATCAGCACCAGCGGCGCACGCTGGCCAAGGGCCTTGTCGGTGCCGTACAACTCGTGCAGCGGTTGCTCGCTGTTGATCAACAACGCGACCAGTTTGGCTGCATCCAGCGAGCTGCCACCGCCCAGTCCCAATACGCCATCGGCCTTGAATGCCCGCGCTTGACTCGCGGCTTGCTCTACCACTGTTGATGACGGGTCGGGGGTCACTTGATCAAACACCGCCACTTCACAGCCGGATGCTTCAAGCACCGCTTGAGCCCGGCCGGCAAACCCCAGGCTGACGATGCCCGGGTCGCACACCACGATCACCCGTTGCGCGCCCAAGCCTCTAAAGACATAGCCGATTTCTTGCAGTGCCCCGGCCTCGCAGATGACGCGCGGCACACTCCTGAATTCATGGTTCATCGCTGACTCCTGTTGACTGATGAATAACTGCTTTTGTAGGAGCGAGCTCGTCTCGCGATCTTTTGATCGTTTAAAAGATCACGAGGCAAGCTCGCGCCTACAACACCGAGGTGTAGATAGCGTGGATGTCGTCGCGGTTAAGCGGGCGCGGGTTGTTGATCAACAGTCGCTCGATTTTCAACGCGTCGTCGGTCAGTTGATCGAGGTCCTCTGCGGTCACGCCCACTTCATTCAGACGCTGGGCAAACGGCATGCGCGCGACCAGTCGGGTCATGAACCCGATGAAGTGATCACAGGCCTCACTGGTATTGGCAAAGCGCTCTTGCGGCAACACCGCTGAGGCCAATTGCGCGTACAACGCTTCGGCTGCCGGGCGATTGAAGTTCAGCACCGGCACCAGCACCAGCGCGTTACTCAGACCGTGGGGCACGTGAAAATGCCCGCCCAGCGGATAGGCCAGCGCATGCACCGCCGCCACCGGCGCATTGGCGAATGCCATGCCCGCCAGCATCGAGCCCAGCAGCATGTTTGAGCGCGCCTGCAAATCACCCGGCTCGGCCAGCACGCGGTCCATGTTCGCCGCCAGCAGGGTCAGCGCCTGCACCGCCAGGCCATCGGACAACACGTTCTTTTTGTGCACGCTGGTGAAGGACTCGATGGCGTGCACCATCGCATCGACGCCGGTCATGGCGCTGACGGCAGCGGGCAATCCGACCGTCAGACGGGCATCGAGCAATGCAATGTCGGGGTAGAGCAACGGGCTGACCACGCCCTTTTTCTCGTGGCTCGGGGTGGTCACAATGGCCACTGCCGTGACTTCCGAGCCGGTGCCCGCGGTGGTCGGGACCTGGATCAGCGGCAAACGCGGGCCCTTGGCCAGACCGATGCCGTAGATGTCCTCCAGCCGCTGTTCGTGGCCGCAGAGCAAAGCCACCAATTTGGCGATGTCCAGCGAACTGCCACCGCCTAAACCGATCACCGCCTGAGCGCGACACTCACGCGCCACCGCCACGGCGTCTTCGACGCAGGCCACCGGCGGGTCCGCCTGCACATCGCTGTACAACGTGACCTGCAAGCCGCTGTCACGCATGGCCTGCATGGGCGCATCGAGCAAGCCCGCGCGCAGCAGGCCGGGGTCGCTGACCAGCAACACCCGCTCGGCATTCAGCTCTCGGCACAAGGCGCCAAGGCGTAGCGCGCCATCAATTTCGCAGATCACCCGCGGTGTGGTTTCAAAGGTAAATTTCAACATGATGCTCCCCTACCCTGCGGTCACACTGCCGCGCTCGATGCGAAAGAGCGCATCGACCAGATCGGCAGAATGAGTGTCATCGGATTCAGAAATCAGTACGCACAGGCCTTCGCGGCCGAGCTTGGCGATCACTTCGCTGAGGCGCCGGGACAACACCGGCGCCACACCTTCAAAAGGCTCATCGAGCAACAGCAGCTTGTGCCCCGGCATCAACGCCCGCGCCAGCGCCACCAGCTTTTGTTGCCCACCGGACAGTTGCATGGCCTTGCGCTCGCGGAACTGGGCGATTTCCGGGATCAAGCTGTATACCCATTCCAGGCGCCGCTGGCTGTCTTGCAACTTGTTGGCCCAGACCGGCAGCAGGATGTTTTCTTCAACAGTCAGCGCCGGGATCAGTCGACGGTCTTCCGGCAAGTAACTGATACCTGACGAGGCTCGGGTAAAGCCCGCCTGGCTGCGTAAATTCTGACCGGCAAACGTGATAGAGCCCGAATCGGCCTCAAGCAAGCCCATGATGGCGCGAATCAAGGTGGTTTTTCCGGCGCCGTTATGGCCGATCAAGCCGACCATTTGCCCGGCGCCCACTTGCAAAGACACGTCGTGCAAAATCGGCACGCCTTCAATCGATACGTGCAGGTTGCGAATATCCAGACTCATTGCGCTGCCCTCTTGTGAGCGTTTGGCCCGCCCGTCACGAACTCTTGCACGCGGGCGTTGGCCAGCACCGCTTCGGGCGCGCCATCGGCCAATACTTCGCCGCTGTAGAAGGCCAGAATCCGCGACACATAGCGGCGCACCACGTCCATGTCATGTTCCACGAACAACACCGTGACCTGGTGCTGCGCAACCACCCGCATGACGGTGTCCATGAGCGCGGTTTTTTCTTCGGCGCTGACGCCGCTGGTAGGCTCATCGAGCAGCAGCATTTGCGGGTCGCCGATCAACGCCATGGCGATGTCGATCAGTTTGCGCACGCCTTGCGGCACGGCAGTGACTTGGGTGTCGCGCCAGCGGCTGATGTCGAACTCGGCCAGAATCGCATCCGCCTGAGCGATGCGTGACGCGTTGCGCATCGGCGCCAGCAGTGACGGAAACGGGCTCTGTGCGGCGGATACGGCAATCAGCAGGTTGTCCAGCACACTCAACTGCGGGAACAACTGCGCGACCTGGAACGAGCGGGCCATACCCGCCCGGGTGATGGCACGCGGGGTGCGCCCAAGAATCGACTGGCCGTTGAACAGAATCTCGCCACGGCTGGGTTTCAGGTAGCCGGTGACCATGTTGATAAACGTGGTTTTGCCCGCGCCGTTGGAGCCGATCACTCCAACCACTTCGCCTTTGTGGATACGCACGTTGACGTCTTTGGCTGCTGTCACGGCGCCAAACTCTTTGCACAGCCCTTGGGTCTCAAGAATGCAGTTCATGCTTTTGCCCTCCGCGCTTGCCCGGTGAACAGGCTCCACAAACCTTTAGGCAGGAAAACGATGATCGCCAACAGGGTGAACCCCAGAATCATTTGCCAGCTGTGCGGCACCAGTTCGATGGCGTAGGTGCGCACTACGGCAAACAGGATGGCCGCGATAAACGGCGCGGCGACGTGTGCCGTGCCGCCCAGCAACGCGATGAACACGAACTCGCCGGAGGTGATCCAGTAAGCCATTTCCGGGTCGATGTGCCCGGCCGACAAGGCCATGAAACCACCACCCAACGCCGACACGGCAGCCGCCGCCACGTAGTTCATGTACAGCACCCAACGCGGCGACTGGCCGAGGTATTCGACCCGCACTTCGTTTTCACGGATGGCCTCGCACATCATCCCTGCGCTGCTGCGGCTGTAGCGATGCAGCAACACCGCCAGCAGCCCCGAGCAGGCAACGATGATGATGAACAGCGCCAGCGGCGCCTGGCCCGAAGCGGGTGTCCAGCCGAACAGGGTCCAGGCTTTGACGTTAAAGCCGTCGGTGCTGCCCAGCGCCGAACTTTTGACCAGCACGCCGTACAGAATCATCGAGAACGCCAGCGACAGCATGGCAAAGAAGATCTCGCGGTAGCGGGTCATCAGCAGCCCCAGCAACATGGCCAGCAGCACTGCCGCACCTACCCCGATCAGCAGCAACAGGGCCAGGTCGGTGATGTCCAGAAAGTGCCCGCTCATGCCCACGGCGTAACCGCCCACGCAGAAGAACAAGCCTTGGCCAAAGGTCACCAAGCCGGCGCGCATTTGCATCACCACGCCTTGCACCACCATGGCCTTGGCCAAGGCCATGGTCAGCAAAAACACCAGCCATTGCGGGGCAATCACGCCGCCTGCGGCCAGCAGCACGGCAACGCCGAGCAGAATCAATTCGGTTTTACTCAGGCGCATTTAGATTTTCCTCGCCAGTACACGGCCGAACAGCCCTTGGGGACGCACGGCCAACACCAGCGCCATCACCCCGTAGATCACAAAGAGTTCGAACTCCGGCGCGTAATGCACGGCCGCGGCGCGGCTCAAGCCCACCAGCAAGGCGCCAACTGCCGCGCCTTCGATGCTGCCCATGCCGCCAATCACCACCACGGCAAACGCCAGCACAATCACCTCAACGCCCATGCCTGGCACCACCGAGATCGCCGGTGCAGTCAGGGCACCCGCCAATGTGCCGAGCATGGTGCCCAGCACAAAGACCAGGGTGAACATGCGCCGCACATTGACGCCCATGGCCATGGCCACTTCGCGGTCGTGGATCACGGCGCGCAGCACCTTGCCCTGGTGCGTGCGCTCCAGCCATAACCACAGGCCCAGCCCCAGCACGAGAGAGACGCCGACCAGCATCAGGTCGTAATTCGAGACCTTGAGCCCGGCCAGCGCGCTGCGGCCCATTTCGGCATATGGCTGATAGGCGAAGTACGGGTTCACGCCCCAGATCATTTTCATGGTGTCTTCGAGGATCAGCAGCAGCGCGTAGGTGATGATCACCATCAGCACTTCGTCGCGGCCGTACATGAAGCGCAGCAAGCCCCGCTCGATGATCAGCCCGACAATCAGGCCGGCGACCAGCGCGCAGCCGAGCATCAGCAGATACCCGGCCCAGACCGGGCCAACCCCGTTATTGAAATACCAGCCCACCAGTGACGCAGCGGCGTAGGCACCGATGGCATAAAAGCTGCCGTGGGCCATGTTCAGGATGCGCATCACCCCGTAGATCACTGTGAGCCCGGCCGCGACCAGAAACAGCCACGAGGCATAGATGGTGCCGTCAATCAGCACCGCGAAAAGACTCATCATTGAGGTCCTACCTGGATAAAAAACATAGGTTGCGCGCACGCACATTTCGTAGCAGTTGCCGCAGGCTACGTCCGATTGCGAAGCGATCGTAAAGTCAGAATCCCTGAATGAACTGACACACCGCAGTGCCTGACTTTACGTCTGCTACGCAGACGGACGCAGCCTCGCAGGCTCGACAGCTGCTACGAGTTTCGGACCCGGATCAGTTGCACTGCGCGCCGGGGAACCCGGCTTTGATCCACTCCAGCGCGGTGGTGCCGTCAGGCGGGGTCACGCACTCACCCGAAAAGGCGATGACGTTTTGCACGCCGCCTTTTTTGCTTGCCGGGTCGTATTGGTACTCGCCGTAGGCAATGCCTTGCATGGCTTGATGGCCATCGGCTCGGGCCATTTGCACGGTGCCGGACACCGACTCAAAGGTCGCGCCTTTAAAGGCCTTGGCGATTTCCAGCGGCGCCGGGATCTTGCCCGATTCAACCTTGGCGTTTTCCGCAGCGTGCTTGAGGCCGAGAATGGCCTGGGCCATTTTGCTTGCCGGGTACGTCGGCGCAGTCTTGTAGGCGGTCTGGTAGTTGTCTTTGAACCAACGGTTGAGCGCGTTATCCGGGGCAAACGCGCCGAACGGGCCACGGCCACCGATGATCATGCCGTTGGGTGCCTGGTCCTTGTAGCGATCGATGGCCGATTCGCCGCAGGTCAGCACAGCGGTAGCGTCTTCCAGCAGACCGCGCGCGTTGGCTTGCAGCACCAGGGCTTCCATGTCGCCGCCCCAGAAGCTGGAGTGAATGATGTCCGGGCGCTTGACCGAGATCGCGGAAATTTCAGCGCCGTACTGGCCCTGGAACACTTTGGGCATTTGCGATTCAACCACTTTGGCCTTGGGCATCAGTTGCTCCATGGAGTGGGTGAAGTCGTTCCAGCTGTCCTGACCCCAGGCGTAGTTCTGCTGAATGCCAGCGACTTTCTGTGCGTCCGGGCGCACCTTGCTCAGATAGCGAGCAGCACCAATGTTGTCCACCGCCGCATCAAGGCTGGTACGGAATACGTACTGCGGGGTTTTGTCTTCTTTGAACAATTGCGAGGTGCCGCAATCGTAGAACACAGTCATCGCGCCCAGCTCTTCGGCCACCGGCGCAATGGCCAGGCAGTCACCGGACGAAATGTAGCCAACCACAGCATCGACTTTCTGGCGCTGCACCAGATTGCGGAACTCCTCGACCTGCTTCGCCGCACCGCCCGCCTCATCGATGATCACCACTTCGATCTCGGCACCATTGATGCCGATTTTGTCGTAAGGCGCGGGCAACTGGCCCTTGTTCAGCCCTTCGACCAGCACCTTGGCGGCATTCGCCGAAGGTTCGCCAAACGGACCGGCGGCCGGGCCCGAAAGGAAGGTCACGACGCCAATCCGGAACTTGCCGTTTTCGGCGGCCTGCACCCCGGCGCTTAACGACAGGGCCAGCCCGGCAGCCGTGATGGCAAAGGCCAAAGGGTGTTTCAACATGTTTTTCTTGGAATTATTCATGCTTGAGTCTCTGTGGGTAAACGAGCGGTTAAGGCTCGGCAACGGGTTTTCGTGCGGCCAGACGCCGCTTTAGCGTGGCGCTATCGAGCTGTAGCTCTTGCGCCGAATACACCGACCAGTCCCCCAGCATCAGTTGGGCAGGCGGGTAATCGGTATTGCTGACCGGCGTGCCAATGGCCTGGCTTTGCTGGATTTGATGGGTCACTGGATCGATGCGCGAAAAGGTCCCGGGCGGGTCTTCGGGCAAGGCGATTTCCAGGCCTTCGAGTGCGTGGATCAGGGACTGGCTGTCGGTCGCGCCGCCGGTTTGTTCATAGGCTTTGGCCATCACCATGATGCCGGTGTAGGCGCCCTGTGCGGCGTAGGTCGGGTAGCGCCCGCTCAACTGGTGAAAACGCTCGACAAACGAACGATTGCGCTCGGTGTCCGGCCAGTTGTTGTGGTGGCGTGCAGAGAGGATCAAGCCAGCAGGCGCCTTGTTGCCCAGCGACACCAGAAAGTCGTAATTGGCCCCGGTGTCGAAGTTCGCCAGACGCGAGGTTTCCAGCAGGCGGCTACCGGCGGCCTGTTTGACGAAGGCATGGAAATCACCGCCCCAGATCGCTGACACGATGATGTCGGGCTTGGCCTGCTCCAGCGCGGTGATATAGGGCGAGTAATCCGGCTCGTACAAGCGCGGCCACAGTTCAATGACGTCTTCGAACTTCACGCCCAATTGGTTCAGCGCTTCGTGCAAATCATCGCGCGACACGTGGCCGTACTCGTAATCGGGGCCAATGAACGCCAGGCGTTTCCAGCCGGTTTTTTTCTGCAACGCTTGCAGGTAACGCGCACCGGCGGCCATGGAGGTCCAGGTGTCGTTGGTGACCCGAAAATAGTAAGGATGGCCGTTTTCCAGGGTCATGCGTGACGAGGCGTGGTCGGTGCCGATCATCAGCACTTTCTCTTGGCGGGCCAGTTGGCTCACGGCCAGCGCGACCCCGGACGAGACCATGCCACACAGCACTTGCACACCGTCCTTGTGGATATAGCTCTTGGCCAGACTGACGCCGTACGAAGCTTTGGACTGGTCGTCATCAACGATCACCCGCAAGCGCGGCACCGGCTCACCGGCCACACGACGGGCTTGTAATTCATTGAGTGCGACTTGAATGCCGAGGATGCTGTCGTGCCCGTAGATGGCTGCGCGCTCGGTCATCGGGTACAGGCACCCCATGGTCAGATCGGCTTCTGACGCAGGCACGCCCAGTTCCAGGCGGCCGACTTCGGCGCTGGAGAAGGTGCTGACGAGCAGACTGCTCAGAGTCAGGAGGTAATGGGCCCATAAACGCATCGGGTGCATAAATTCCTTTAGGGCGTTGAAAACGCCTCTTGTTGGAGTGCGGGAAAGGACAGAGCAAGCGCTGTGCCAAGGTGAACAACATGTAGGCGCGAGCTTGCCTCGCGATCTTTTAAAGGGTCAAAAGATCGCGAGGCAAGCTTGCTCCTACAGGATTTGCGGGCGCGTTGAGCGGTTTGCGCTCAACGTGCGCGCGGCGATGAGCGGTTATCGCTCAATACCCAGGCGTTGCAGGCGGCGTTTGAGCGCATGCCGGGAGATGCCGAGCAATTGCGCGGCCAGCCCTTTGTGGCCCGCCGAGCGGGTGAGCGCGTCGGTCACCAGGTCACGCTCGGCACGTTCAAGTTGATCGCCCAACACCAGGGCAGGCTCCGATTCAGACCCTTGCAGATGCGCGGGCAACATCGCTGCGCTGATGCCTTGCCCCGGCGACAGGATGGTCAGGCGCTCGACCAGGTTTTTCAGCTCGCGCACGTTGCCGGGCCAGCGATGACGACGCAGGGCCGCCACACAATCGGGCAAGAACTGGATCGGGCTAGCCCCCTCTTCCACCGCCTGACGCTGGGCAAAATACTGCGCCAGCAACCGCCAATCATCGCCGCGCTCGCGCAACGCCGGGATGTCGACGGTGATGACGTTCAGGCGGTAAAACAGGTCTTCGCGAAACCGCCCCAGACGCACATCGTCCGCCAGATCTCGGTTGGTCGCGGCCACCACCCGCACGTCAGCGCTGCTGGCCTGACTGGCGCCCACGGCGCGGTAGCTGCCGTTCTCCAAAAAGTGCAACAGCTTGGCTTGCAGGCTGAGCGGCAACTCGCCAATTTCGTCGAGGAACAAGGTGCCGCCGTTGGCCTGGCTGACCAATCCGGCGCGTCTCTGATGAGCGCCGGTGTAGGCGCCTTTCTCGGAGCCGAACAGTTCAGCTTCAATCAGTTGCTCGGGCAAGGCCGCGCAGTTGACTTCTATAAAGGCGCTGGCGGCCCGCGAGCTGTGGCTGTGCAGGGCCTGGGCCACCAAGGTTTTGCCGGTGCCGGATTCGCCCAGTAATAGAATCCGCGTCGCTGAACTGTGGGCAATCCGTTGCACCGCGGCCTGCAACGCGCTCATGGCTGCACTTTGTCCTTGCAGCCCCGCGACCGTAGACGCAGGCGCATCAAAGGCCAGGGTGCTGCTGATGGTCGCCAGCAAGTCATCCAGCTCAAAGGGTTTGGTCAGGTAGTCGGTGGCACCGCCCTTGACCGCCTGCACGGCGGCCCGCGTGTCGCCATGGGCCGAAATCATGATCACCGGCAGGTGCGGGCTGCGCTGGCGCAACCCCTCCAGCGTGGCCATGCCATCAATGCCCGGCAGGCCCAGGTCGAGCAACACGATGTCTATATCATCCAGCGCCTGTTTCAGCGCGGCTTCGCCACTGTTGGCCGTGCTGATGCGCATGCCCTCCCCTCGCAGTGCATAACTGAGCGAGCGCACCAGCGCTTCTTCATCATCGACGATTAACACGTGAACATCGGACATCTGCGACTCACTTGAACGGATTCAGAGGGGGCGGTTTCAATCGCTGGCAAGCCAGCGTCTACACGGTGTGTGCCATTACAAAAACCGGGTGAACGCGGGAAAATCCAGCGTCACGTGTGTGCCTTCACCCAACACGCTGACGATTTGCATCCGCGCACCATTGGCCTCCAGCAGTTGCTGGCAAATGCTTAAACCCAGGCCGGTTCCTCGCGGTTTCAAGGTGAAGAATGGCTGGCGCACCTGCTGCAAGTGCTCGGCAGAAATCCCGCAGCCCTGATCAACCACCAAAATCCGCACACGTCCTTGCCCAGTCTCGGCACACAGCCGTACAACCGCGCCGTCCGGGCTGGCTTGCACAGCATTCAGACACAGGTTGAGCAACACCTGCTGGGCCTGATCCGGGTCGACAAAGATCTGCAAATCGCCTGGCGCTTCGCACACCAATTCGATACTGCGCGCGTGCAGTTGCGGGGCAACCATCGCGCCGGTGTGTGCGAACAGTTGCGCCACCGACACTACGCACGGCTTGGGTGGATGCGGGCGGCCGTACTCCAGCAAGTCATTGGTGACGCGGGACAAGCGATCGATTTCCTTGACCAGATCACTCAGCAGTTGCCGACGCTCGGGCTCTTGCTCGCGGCGCAACAGAGCTTGCACAGTGGTTTTCATCGTCGCCAGCGGATTGCGAACTTCATGCGCCACGCCGGTGGCAAAAGTACCCAGTACGGCGAGGTTTTCGGTGCGCACGGTCTGGTCCATGACCTGCGCCAGACGCTCGGCCATCACGTTGAAGGCGCGGGCCACATGGCCGATTTCGTCGTCTTGCGGCTGTTGCGCCAAGCGATAGCTCAAGTCGCCCATGGACAGTTGATGAGCGCCTTGCAGCAGCGTGCTGACCCGCGAGCGCAACTGGCGCGACAGGGTAAAAAACACGATGAGGATAAACCCGATAAAACCCGCCGCGACCCAGTACAACCACCAGCGGGCATCGTTCAGCGGTTTGAGGATGGCTCCCGGTTCTACACTGAAAACCAACTGCCAGCCCGGCAAAATCATCGGCCCTTCGTGCCATTGCCCCGGCGCCTTGACCGGGCGCCCGGTGGGGTCGACAAATGCGCCTCCAGGCACTCGCAACAGGGGCACAACCACGCCGCTCATGCCCGCGCTGACCAACAACTCGGTCAAGGACGCCAAGCGCAAATGCAGGGCAATACGCACGCGCTGGTTGGTGCGGCCCACACGGATGCTCTTGCGGATCAGAAAGCTGCCGGAGCCTCCCGCTTTAGGCAGCAACGGCCCAATCACTTCAACATCGCCCACCCATTGCACCGGCAAACCGGCGATGGACCAATGCTCGCTGCCCCAGTACGGCTCGCCGGAAGCCGACTGGCCCGGCAGCACTTTGATCAGACGATCTCGCTCGTCAAAAAACAGCACGCCATACATAAAGGGCAAGTCGCCCTCAAGCTTGAGCAGCGAGTCCACGTCACTGATGAGCCGCGATTGGTCGACGATAAATTCCGGCATGTTGGGGTGATTCGACAAGGCTGAGAGTTGATAAAACCGATCATCGAGAAAGGACGACAAGCGGTTGGCGGTCGACAGCGCCTGCGCGTCCAGCCGCTCGCCGGTCAGCCGGTTGAGCAAGTCTTTGGCCAGTTGCTCGTAGAAAATCGCCAGGGTAATCAGCGCCACGCTCATCACCACAACGGACAGCAAGGTATAGCGCGCCACCAGGCTGCGGTGCGGCCGGGCAAGCCATTGCAACAACACATGGAAGGGAGAGTCGGGGTTCATGGCGTTCTTGATTGTTTTTGTAATGGCGCCAGCATAGGGACCGACCCTCGGGCCTGTCCATGGCTGTGTGTTGCACACCGGGCCGCGCATCGCCTAATATACGTTTCGCTTACATTTCATACATATCACACAGTGGACGATTGCATGGGCATCGTAAAAATCTCGGAACATATGCACGAAAACCTGCGCGTCGCCAGCAACGCCCTGAGCCGCTCAATCAACGCTCAAGCCGAACACTGGATGCGCATCGGAATGCTGACCGAGTTGCACCCGAACCTGAACCATAACGACATCTGCCGTTTGTTGGTACGCGCCGAACTGGCCGGGGACTTTGACTTGACCCGGCTGTGTCAGCTTGAAGGCACGACTGCGCAGGCCAACCAATGAGAGCCCATGTCGTTATCAACACCCCGGCGCAGATTGCCCAGTCCAAAGTAGCGGGCAAACTGGCGGCCGAAGTGCTGGCCATGATCACGCCGCACGTCAAGGCCGGGGTCACTACCGATCAGCTCGATCAGATCTGCCACGACTACATCGTCAACGTGCAAAAAGCCATTCCCGGCAACGTCGGTTATCACGGTTTTCCGAAGACCGTGTGCACCTCGGTCAATGAAGTGGTCTGCCATGGCATTCCGTCGGGCCGAGTGCTGCACGATGGCGACATCGTGAACATCGACATCGCCGTGATCAAGGATGGCTGGTACGGCGACACCAGTCGCATGTACTACGTGGGTGAACCCAGCCCACAAGCCCGGCACTTGGTCAAAACCACCTATGAGGCCATGTGCGCCGGCATCCGCAAGGTGCGCCCCGGCGCGACGCTGGGCGATATTGGTCATGCCATACAAACAGTGGCGGAGAAAGAAGGTTTCAGCGTGGTGCGCGAGTATTGCGGACACGGCATCGGCAAGGTCTATCACGACGAACCGCAAGTGCTGCACTACGGTTTTCCGGGCCAGGGCATGAAGCTGAAAACCGGCATGATTTTCACCATCGAGCCGATGCTCAACGCGGGCAAGCGCCACGTAAAAACCCTCGCCGATCAGTGGACCGTGGTCACCAAAGACCTGTCGCTGTCAGCCCAGTGGGAACACATGGTCGCCGTGACCGACGACGGTTTTGAGGTCCTGAGCCCTTGGCCAGACACGCTTGAAGAGTTCCCTGCGATCACCTGAGCCACTGCAACAATGGCGCCTTTTGCAAGCCACTTGGCGCCTTATTGCTAGTGTGTCTCAAAGACCCGTCGACCATTATTCATCTCAGGGCGCTGAAGCAGGTGCTTCAGCGGTTTCAGACGAATAGGTGTTCGAATGTCCAAGATCTGGTTTATCACTGGCAGTTCCCGTGGCCTCGGCCGCTCTATTACCCTGGCCGCCCTGCGCGCCGGAGACCGTGTGGTTGCCACCGCTCGCAAACCACAGCAACTGGATGATCTGGTGGCCGAGTTTGGCGATGCGATTTATCCACTGGCGCTGGACGTGACTCTCGACGACCAAGTCGTGCAGGCAGTTGATGCTGCGGTGAAGCATTTCGGTCGCCTCGATGTGGTGGTCAATAACGCGGGCTATGGTGATCTGGCCTCGATCGAAGATGTGACTCTGGAAGATTTCAAGGCGCAAATCGACACCAACTTCTATGGTGTGGTGTACGTGAGCAAAGCCGTGGTGCCAGTGCTTCGCGCTCAAGGCAGCGGTCATATTTTCCAGGTCTCGTCACTGGGTGGACGCATTGGCATGCCAGGATTAGGGGCATACCAGAGTGCTAAGTGGGCGGTAGGCGGTTTTTCAACCGTGCTGGCACAAGAAGTCGCGCCCTTTGGGATCAAGGTGACCGTGCTCGAACCGGGCGGCATGCAGACCGACTGGTCGGGGCCTTCGATGACCATCGCGCCTATCAGTGAGCCTTACCAGCAAACGGTCGGCGCGCTGCTTGAGTTGCTCAACTCGCCCGGCATCTTGCCGACCCGCCCTGATCGTGTCGCCGAGATTGTGCTGGAACTGGCCCTGAGTGATGACGCCCCTCTGCGCTTGCTGATCGGCAGCGACGCAGCGCAGTACGCTGCCAAGGCGGCGAGCGATTTGGCCGAGTCGGATAAAAAGTGGCACGACCTCAGCGTGTCAGCGTCCAACTGATTCAACGTACTGACTGCCCATAAGGAGCCTGCATGTCTGACGCAAACCGCCCCATTACCTCGCGTTTCAACGTGCCCGATGCCCTGTGGCAAGGCCTGAAACAGATTGGGCTTGAGCCCTCGGTGGTCTTGCGTCAGGCGCGTCTGCCCGTGACCCTGTGCATTCGCGAACTGCGTGATCGGCGCCAGGTGAGCACCGAAGAGTTCTTCCGCCTGTGGGAGGCCGTACGTGTGCTTAACCCGGATCCGGCGGCGGCTATTTTGCTGGTGACTCAACTCGATGTCGCCACGCTCCCGCCTTCCAGTTTTTCCGCCTTTATCGCCCGTGATTATCGTGATGGCCTGCACCGTCTTGCTCGCTTCAAACAACTGTGCACGCCCGAACGCTTGCTGGTCAGCGAAGACGACCACACCTGCACGATCTCGATTGACTGGCTGCACACCCCGCAACTGCCACCCAACCTGCTGATTGATGCGGCATTTGCCACGTTCGTTGAATTGGGGCGACGAGGTTCGCGCGCACACATCACGCCGCGCAAAGTCGAACTCGCGCGCCCCGACGATGGGAGTCGCGCACTGGCCGAGTATTTCGGCTGCCCCGTGCGCTATGGCGCCGAACGCAATGCGTTGCTGTTGGACGTGGCCGATCTGGACCGCCCTTTTTCGGGCCATAACCCTGAACTGCTGGACATGCTCAACCCGGCGCTGGCGGCTGCACTGGCGCAAGCCACGGCATCGGCCAGTGTCAGCCGTCAGGTCAAAATTGCCCTCAAACGCACCCTGGCTAGCGGCCGTCCAGAGATCGTCGAAGTGGCGCGCGAGCTGGGCATGAGCGAGCGCACGTTGCAGAGGCGCATTACCGAAGAAGGCACCAGTTTTCGGCAACTGATGCTAGAGACTCGGCAAGAGGTGGTGCGCCACCTGCTCAGCGAGCCCTCTATCGAAATCGACGAAATCGCCTGCCTGCTAGGCTACGAAGACACCAACTCGTTTTATCGGGCGTTTCGTTCATGGGAAGGCACGACCCCAGCACGCTGGCGGGCCTTGCAAGTGCAGCAACCCGCCTCGCCTTCAACCCATTAAACCTGTCGAGCTATTGCCATGAGAATTTTGATCTTCGGCGCCACCGGCATGGTGGGCCAAGGCGTACTGCGCGAAGCGCTGGGCGCTGATGATGTGAGCCATGTTCTGAGTATTGGCCGCTCAACCAACGACGCCAGCCACCCCAAACTGCGCACACTGATGCATACCGACCTGCTCGACTACACAACCATTGAAGAACAACTGACGGGCTTTGACGCCTGTTTTTTCTGCCTCGGTGCGTCTGCGATGGGCATGGACGAAGCGAGGTATACACACATCAACCATGACATTGCGCTGACAGCAGGCCGCGTCCTGTCACGCCTTAATCCTCAATTGACGTTTACCTATGTCTCCGGGGCTGGCACGGGTAGCCAGTCCGCCATGTGGGCGCGGGTTAAACGGCGTACTGAAAACGATCTGCTGGCGTTGCCGTTCAAGGCGGCCTACATGTTTCGCCCGGGGGTGATCCAACCACTGCATGGAGCGCGTTCGAAGACGCCGATGTATAACGCGTTTTATGTGCTGACTTCGCCCTTGCTGTCTCTGGCGCGCAGGCTGCTGCCCCAGTACGTGCTGTCGACTGAAGAGATTGGCTTGGCGATGCTAGAAGTGGCTCGTCATGGCGCGCTAAAAAAAGTACTGGAGACCGCTGATATTAGGGCGCTGGTGAAACAGCCTCTGTAGGAATTGCCTGAGACTGCGATCTTTAACGCTCACAAGATCGCAGCCTGCGGGGGTTTTCATGGTGTGCCCGGTTTGCTCAAGAAGGATTTTTGACACGACGGGCCCGACTTCAGTCGGGTGGATGATGGCGCAACAACTAGAGAAATAGAACAGACTGATCTGAGCAAGAAGTATCTAGTTGTTATTTTGTTATAACCAATTCATGGAAGCTCTAGCCCTCCTTCGGGTCCAAGGCGATGGCCGCGCGTAGTGGCTGCATAGCAACCGGATCGACCATGACACTATCAATCACTCTATTTGCTCACGATAACTTTGAGGCGTCATACCAAACCAGCGCAGCGAGGCTTTATGAAAGCTGCTTCTCTCACAAAAACCTAACGTCGCGCAGATGTACTTCAAGTTATAGATCGAGTTTCTGAGCAAATGATGAGCCAGTTCTTTACGCGTTTCCTCAAAAACAGCTGTAAAACTCAGGCCTTCACTTTGCAATGAATATTGCAAGGTTCTTGAGCTGATCTTAAGCAGTTTTGCCGTGGATTGAAGTGTCGGAATACACCCTGTCGACAACTCGTCAGCGACTGTTTTTTTCACCTTGGCAGACATCAGACCATTCACTGTTTTTTGCAACTGAACCTTAAGCAACTCAGTGTGAATGCTATCGAGCTTAGAAGAAGCCGAAATCAAGGGATAGTTATAAATTTCTTTTGCAAAAAACAAACTATTCGACTCTGAAGAAAACTTAATATCTTCACCAAAAACCTCCTTCAAGGACCCTAATCCTGCGGGCTCTGGGTATACAAACTCAGCGGCCAAAGGTTTTATATCTTGATGAGGAACCAGCCATCTCATGAGCCCCAGAATGACGGCCGCACCTGAGTCAATAAAGGCTCGCGGTGCTTTGTAACCGATCTCAAACCCTATCAACTTAAAGCGTTCTTTTTGAAACTCAACCTTCAAAAAAGAGCCATTACTGATCAGAGGATGGTAGGTAACAACTCGCTCCAATGCTTGACCCAGCGTTGCACACGACATGACGGCATACCCTAAAATCCCCAGCATAGCGGGGTGTGTATTGTGATAAGCCTTTAACCCGAGGTCAGGATCGCCAGAGCTTATAGTCAAGCTGGCAAGCCACTCATAAACCAGGAGTATATCGATATACTCATCACACTCTAAAAACAAAATATTAAACTTACCGCCATTAAAGTTTTTGTAACCCAACGCACTATCAAGCAACTGCACGTATGACTTGCTAATGTTAAACATCTACTACTCATCCATGGCATTGGATCAAATCGGCTCACAAAGAAGCGAGTTTGGATACTTATAAAATCTTTAATGACTTCTCACATCAACGTCAATCCGCATGGCGCAACTGAACACTAAGTTCGCGCCAGAGGACACTTACCGCTGCGCCAGCTATGTGCAAATATATTCCGGCCAAACTAGACAATCCCTTTTGAAAAGTCCCCCAAATATTATGACTAGCTTTAAAAAAAAACGAGGTTGGGTGTGGGCCTTTAAGAAAGTAAGGTCTTATCACTGCTCACTGCCTACAGCTATATTCCGAGCGACCGCCTTCTCTCTCAAAGGTGACACTGGGATTTTCGGGCCAAGAAACAGACTCGAAAAATTCAGAATACGAAAATAAACGTGCAACATCCCTGACATTTTCAATCTTGCTGTGTTATTTAACACAAAAACAACTAAAACGGCACAGCATTAATGAATTCAATAAAACCCCCTCAGGTAATAGTTATCGCCAGCGGCAAAGGGGGGACAGGAAAAAGCACATTATCAATCAACCTTTCAATGGCGTTAACAGAGCTTGGAAAAAGAGTCACCCTCTTAGATGCCAACCTGGAGCTTCCCAGCATTGCAACGCTTTTAAATATCTCACCCACTTACACACTAACTGATCTAATTGAAGGCCGTTGTTCAATACATGAAGTTATTCATTGCGGACCGCGGGGCATCAATTTTATTCTCGGTAGCACGCTACCAAAACCGATAACAAACCTTGGGCCCGCTCATCACTTCGGCATCGTCAACGCCTTTAATGCTATTGCAGAAGAGATGGACATTCTTATTGTTGACACCGCGCCAGGCATTAACAAATCAGTCTTCAACTTTATCAGAGCATCGCAAGACATCTTACTGGTCACCCGTAGCGAACCCACGGCCATCGCCAGTACCAACGCACTTCTAAATGCACTGCACCTGGACTACAACCTGCAAAATTTCAAAATACTCGTCAATATGACGTCAAACAGATACGAAGGCAGGGCCGTCTTCGAAAAACTGTTAAAAATGAACATGCACATGACTGATTTATTTTTAAACTATGCAGGCTACGTACTTGAAAGCACATCAGCGCGCAGTGCGGCCATCAAAGGCCAGGCACTCTTTAGCCTGTATCCAAAATCAGAATTCGCACAAGACATAAGAAGGTTGGCACTCACAATTAATAGATGGCCTATACGCAACACCCCTACAGGTGACATTGAATTCTTTGTGGAGAGCCTCATCAGAAATACTTGATGCCGTCCCAACAGAACTTCGACGCCCCCTACAAAAAAAAACAACTCGATAATACCCGATAAAAAATGTAATGCCCGTCTGCAAACGACCCACGGCCGAAGATAAAACGACTCTCCCTATTGGAATACATGCCAAAAAACGCGCTATAAAACATACGCACCTACAAGGTTAAACCAACATGCCATGGACGTTCAAAGACCGCTTCAAGCCCAGTAGATCGATTACCATCAATGATGATTTTCCTCAGCTACTGGCACTATTAGAGGAAACCTTTCAAGACTTTCGGGACTACAACAGCCTGGACGCTGTTGCACAGACCAAACGTGTGCTGGAAAACGGCAGAACATTTGCCAAAGTTATTTTTATCCACACACAAATCAGCTATTGCCTGGGCACACGTGACTGCCAAGAAGACTTTTACTACGATTTTTATTGCAATACAGTCAGGAAATATTTTATTGACGTTCACCCCATGTTCGCCATGAAAAAATACGCTGAATTTATTGCATTTATTAAAAGTGAAACTGAATCGATTGAAGTTGAAATGCCCGCTTTACTGAAAAAGAATATTGATAAGTACACGGATGATACTTAAACAACCCCGCATCCATTGGACCACCGGATTCACCCAGTACTCGCCATCGAGTACGGCTTTGAAGCGCTGGGCATTGATGCCGCGCTCGGCGACGGATTTATTCGGGTAAATATGACGATCTGTGTGCGCAGAAGTAGCCTGCCAGGGGCTTGGTCTTGTTGAGGGTGCTGACCAGACTGACGCTTTCCCAACTGCCACTGCGTGTGGTTTTGCCGCTGCTGCGCATGTCACTGGCTTTGCCTCGGATCACTAGGCTCTGTACGAAATGTTTTCGAGCGAAGCTTAGGCAAGGCGAAAACAGGTGAGAAAGCACTGTGCAAACCTCCAGAAAGACTGATTGGGAACGCGTCAAGCGTGAAGCCGCTGCCGATGAGCCTGTAGCGCAAGTGACTGACGAGTTGTATAACCCCAATGATCCGGCAGCCGTAGATGCCTTCTTCGCTCAAGCAACTGTCCGTCGTCGAGGCGAATGCAGACCACAGAAAGCCCCGATCAAAGAGCGGGTTACTCTACGGCTTTCTCCGGAGGTGGTGGAATACTTCAAGGCGGGTGGTAGCGGCTGGCAAACGCGTCTGGATCAAGCATTGCAGCAGTATGTACAAGAGCACCAACATTAAAGTGCGCGGATCAAGGCCATGCATATCAAGTATCTCTCTTGCAGCAAGGCAGAGCGGGTGTACTAAACTTGCAATCTGTCGCACGCCTTCAAGAATGAATCCATCAAGATTCCTTCGGTCACTGGCGATATACCCGGTTTATGGTAAAGCAGAGCTGAATGCTGAAGAGCCAACTCATACAAGCAACCTAACGCTACCTTTTAAAATAAACGTTCAGTGGCACCGTCAACAGTAAATATCCTAATAGCCGAAATCCAAAAGCCGCAAAGAAAAAAGCGCTGCCTGAGACAACAAAATCAGGCAGAGCCATTGACAGCAACAATTAATGTGTAATTAAAATCTCATCAATATGATGCAGCAACTTGCCCTCGAAAAAAATGCTCACACCCGTGACATTCGACGCCCCAGAAACCTTATAAGCTACTGATTTATCGGTTAAAACGTCCAGGCCGATGTCTTGGGGAACGGTTAGTTTAAGATCCAGCCTCAGGTCGAAAGATTTATCCTGAATCTGGCTAACTTCCAGACTCAGCAAAATGGCTGAGTGAGGAACAGTTACAACGCCATCCACCCGAAAGAAATTATCATGGGGCATACGGTTGATCTGAGCTTTCCAGTTTTTAGTTTCAATATTCACAATCAATAATCCTTTTGATAGCTATGAATTTAATTTAAAAAATTTGTTTCCCGCCAAATAAAAATGCGCCATTACGCCAATCAAAGCAACTCCAGAGAGAAACCAATGGTAAGAATATCCTTCAGAAAAACAATCTAACAACAAATCTAAAAGCAACTTATAAACACACCTATGCTGATATTGCCCTATCCTCACAATATGACCCTTTCCTCACTCGCCCTCAGCATATCCGGCAAGTGAATCACTCCCCCTGCCCTTGGTTGGCATCGAGCACGTAGCCGCTTGCTAGCTTTGCCTTGTTTCCCCCGTGCATTCAACGGTGGCGCTCCAGCCGCTTTGGGTGAAAATCTGTTCTACCGAGTCCACCAGGTACTCGCCATCGAGCCGGGCTTTGGTCGCTTGTTCAGCGGCGGATTTGTTTGGGTAGATATGCCGGTCGGTGTGGCCTTCAGGGACTTCTTCGTTGTTGAGGGTGATGATTTGCAACTGAGCGATGCTTGGGTCCTGATGTTTGGTAATAACCGCTTTATGGGCGCTGAGATCTGCTAAACGACACTGCCAACGGCTCACGTCGCTGCGGATCAATGTAACTGTGCCCAAGAGCTTGCCGCTTGCGCTCTGCCCCGCTTGGCGCGGCATGACCAACAGCATGCCGTCGGCCACTTTGGCGGTGCAGTCGTACTGCTTGGCCAGCCGGGTGATGACGTTGAAGACTGACTCGCTCAGTTGGTCAGCCCGGGGGACTTTGGTGCTCACCGGGCATATGGGTAACCAGCCGTTTCGCACGGCTACGTCGTTGACGATGCTGGCCCCGCGATTTGGCAAGGAGACGGCGCTGTCGCGGTCATCGATGCGCAGCTCAAAGTCATCGGACTCCATACCAGGCTTGGCCGTGGTACGCAGCAATAGTAGGCGTGAGGTGGTGTCTGCGCCGTCTGCGACGATGCGAAAGGCGGGGGTCATGGGCAAACTCCAGACATGAAAAAACCCACTCGATGGTGGGCTATACATTTAAGTGCAACGCTGTGTTATTCGAAAATTCTCATACAGTCTATTTGAGCAACCCTGACTTTCTAAAAATGAACAGTAAAACCATTGCAGCTAAAAGCACTATCGAAGACCATTTTATAATGGCCAGCTTTCGTTTAAGACGTACGGGAAATGCATCCAGTTCTTCGATGCTGACTTCTCCACGTTTTAAGTAAAACCCCGGAAATGTAACAATTCCGGCTATCCACCCTACCAATAGAAGCATCCCCCAAGGCCCACCATTTCTAAGTGGAATATGAGGCCGAATAGCAGAAGATTTTTTCAAATGCGCCAACATCAAATCCATCTGCGTATACGCCATGTGAAGTGATACACCCACACAGATAAAAATCCCTCCAAAAATCAATAAAGAGAAGGTAAGAAATACTAAATCGGCAATGCTCACGTTCACTTAACTATCTCATAAATAACATCGCCAGCTTCCTCTCCGATTACGCCACCAATTGCGCCGGAAGCAAAAGAAGCAACACCTACCACTGCGATCCCACAAATCAATGTCCCCACACCACCCGTGGGCACACCAATCACGAAACAAACATATCCAACAGTTGAACCTGTTAACACAGCGCCTGCCGCCGCACCACCTGCGACGCCTCCCAAAAAGCTACCCGTTTCAGTAAACTTAATTCGCTTGCAAGCCGCAGTATTCCCCGCTGTACAAACGTCTTGAACCTTCATGTACGAGGCAGTTCCACCAATACCCGTGCCAATCCAACCTCCGAGTTTAAGATATTTGGATGCCTTGGACACACCTTCAATATGGGTGGCATATCCCGGTATTTGATCTGCGCCACCCGCTGCCGTCCAGCGATGAACCAGGCTTCGAGTAGAGATGCCAAGCGCACTTTTTAAATTCGGATGGTCCGGAAATCCTATGCCTTTACGGGTCAAAGCGGTCAGGTTCGTGTTGAGTTGTGCCAGCAGCCGTTTACGCTCTGCAAAAAACTCTGCTGAGCGCAAATGTCCATCAGTTTGGAATGACCGTACGTGCAGCGCTTCAATGTCTTTAAACAGGTTCTTTACATCGTCAAGGTTCTTGGCAAACATCGCCTCCCCGATCCCAATAGATGTTGCACCTTGGGCAAAAAGGGTTTCGATCTCGTCACGATGCCGAACCATAAAGTCAGCCTCTTCCGGACTAAGCGCTTTTACCGCTTCATTAGCTTTGGCGGCGGCCGCCATCAATATCGCTTCTTCGCGGGTGCATTGCAGGTTGTTGGGATCGCTCAACACGATCATCGAGCCCGCATTTACTTTGTTCAACCCAGGGTTGAGTGCGTCAAACTTGTTCATCACAGCGGGGTATTGCGACGAGAACAACGTAGCCTTTAACTGAGCGACTGTCGTACTTTTGGGAACAACATAGAAGCCTGGCTCTTGAAGTGGCGGCCTAAACTCTGACTTTGAAACCGGAAGTGGTTCTCTCTCCCGCTCAACGGGGCTATGAAAACTGCCAGGCCAGCCTCGTCCGGCAATGTGCGCATACCGACCCAAGTCATCAGAGAACTCCCAGGAAGCGTGCGATCTTTAAGAGTTAGGCTGAACCCTTCTCTACCACATCTTAATGAGGCTACTCAGAAGGTTTTGACAGTCATTGCCCAGAATGCGGAGAGGGATATTCCAACTTACGCCAGCGAGCTTTACCGACTAGTAGAACTGCCACGGTTGGTGTGTAAAGCAGCTATGGATGATTTACTCAGTACGAGCTTCATAGACATTTTCCCAAGTAACTGGGGGGCTGAAATGACCTTATCTGCCCACGGACGAGCGTACATCCTACATCCCGAGTCTCCGTTAGCAGGGGCCGTTAAAACTGCATGACGGGCCGCACAAGGACTACCCCCTGCACAGAACAAACACACTCATCACCACCCGACCCAAACACGAACTAAGTCGTACCACTTCAAAACTTTATGGCATGAGTAGTACAACCGGAAAACAAAAAAGCCCCGCAGACCTTGATCTGCGGGGCTTTCATTTGTATGGCGGAGAGATAGGGATTCGAACCCTAGGTACTGTCGCCAGTACAACGGATTTCGAATCCGTCCCATTCGGCCACTCTGGCATCTCTCCAACGGCGCGAATCATAACAACGCTTTTTGATTCAGGCAAAGCCTTTTTTCAAAAAAAATCGCGTGCTATCAGTTGCTTGCGCGCGTTTGCAGCTTAAAGCGGGACGCCGAGGCGGTTTGCAACTTCTTCGTAGGCTTCGATAACGTCGCCCAGACCCTGGCGGAAGCGGTCTTTGTCCATTTTCTTGCCGGTGGCTTTGTCCCACAGACGGCAGCCGTCCGGGCTGAATTCGTCGCCCAAAACGATGCTGCCATCGTGGAATACGCCGAACTCAAGTTTGAAGTCGACCAGCAGCAAGCCCGCGTCGTCGAACAGTTTGTTCAATACGTCGTTGACCTTGAGCGACAGTTCTTTCATGCGAACCAGTTGCTCGGCCGTACCCCAACCGAACGCCACAACGTGGGATTCGTTGATGAATGGGTCGCCCTTGGCGTCGTCTTTCAGGAACAGTTCGAAGGTGTAAGGGTTGAGCTTCATGCCCTCTTCTACACCCAAACGCTTGACCAGGCTGCCTGCGGCGTAGTTACGCACGACGCATTCAACCGGGATCATGTCGAGTTTTTTAACCAGGCATTCGTTGTCGCCCAGCAGTTTGTCGAATTGAGTCGGCACGCCGGCTGCTTCGAGTTTCTGCATGATGAAGGCGTTGAACTTGTTGTTCACCATGCCTTTGCGATCGAGCTGCTCGATGCGCTTGCCATCGAACGCTGAGGTGTCGTTGCGAAACAACAGGATCAAGCGGTTTTCGTCGTCGGTTTTGTAAACCGATTTCGCTTTACCGCGATAGAGTTCTTCACGTTTTTCCATGATGGGCTCCGCATGCTAAGTAGGTGGGCTAGGCGATTGTGCGCCAGTCGAGCCCTGAATCTTGATCCGCCAGTTGCAGCCAGTCCGGGTCGCACCCAAGGGTGTCGACGAAACATTGTCGGGCCAGCTGCGGCAGGTTGTTCTTGCTGCTGAGGTGGGCCAGCACCAGATGTTGCAGGTCTTTCCAGCCCAACTCGGCCACCAGGTTTGCGGCCTGATGGTTGTTCAAATGTCCTTCCTGACCACCGACTCGCTGCTTGAGAAAGTAGGGGTAGTGACCACGAGCCAGCAGGTCGCGGCAGTGGTTAGCCTCGATCATCAGTGCATCCAGGTCGCGATAGCTGTGCAGCACACCCGCGCAATAAGAACCCAGGTCGGTCAGCAAGCCAAAACGCCGCTGCCCATCGCTGAACACATATTGGGTGGGTTCCTGGGCATCATGCGCAACACGGGTCACGCTGATGCTCAAGGCGCCGATCTGCAACGTCTCTCCGTCCGCCACGAAACCGGCTGGCTCCAGTGGTTTGCGCATCCCGCGCTGAGTGCCACGGCTCATATACACCGGCAAATTGTAGCGCCGAGACAGCAAACCCACGCCATGCACATGATCGGCATGTTCGTGGGTTACCAGAATCGCGCTCAGTTGGTGCGGGCTTACGCCTAACCGAACCAGGCGGCGCTCGGTTTCTCGCAACGAGAAACCGCAATCGACCAATACATAGGTGCTGTCGCTGCTTACCAGCGTGCCATTCCCTTGGCTACCACTGCCGAGAACGGCAAAACGCATACCGTTAGCCCAGGTTGTCTTGAATCACGCCCAACACTTTGCGGGCCACTTCTGGCGGTGCAACTTTGTTGATGTTTTCTTCGACGGTCACCTGCACGCTGTCACCGACCTTGCTCAGGCGAACCTGATAACGCTGGGCACGGGCTTCAACTTCTTCCTTGTCCGGTTTGCCGCCAAAGAGGCTGGAGAAGAAACCAGGTTTCTCGTCCTTCTTCTCGGCTTTTTCGGCCAGGTTGATGTAGTACAGGCCCAGGGTGCGGTTGATGTCTTCAACGCGCCATTCGCCTTGCTCAAGCGCACGACCGACACTGGACCAGGCACGGTCGAGGTCTTCGGTCAGGCTCAATACCGGGTTGCCGCTGCCGTCTTCGTTCAGGCTGACACGTGCCGGGGTATCGAAATCACGTGCTGCCAGCAACGACACCGAACCGCCCTTCTCGGCGCTACGGCTCATGCTGATGAGCATTTCATCGACCAGACCGGCATCCAGACCGGTGTTAACCGAGTTCTGGGTGAACTCGACATTGGCCGTGCTACCGGCTGGACGGTTGGCGCTCACCACGTAGATTTCACTGGTGTTGCGCTGCACGCCCGGCTCGATGCGAACCCGCAGGCGAGTTTCGCTGTCGAGCGGCAGGCCGCTGCTCGTCACGTGACGGGCCATCGGTGCCGACAGTTCGTCAGCGCGCTGCCAGGCAGTGGTGAACTCGCCTGTTTGCGGACGCTGCTCGTCAATGCGAAAGCCGTTGTCCTGGAAGAATTGCATCGCCACCGGCCAGACTTCAGACGGTACGTGCTGCGCCATCACCCAACGGCTGTCGCCGGTTTTTTGCAGGGTGTAGTCGCTGGCACTGGCAATCGCGGCCAATGGCTGCGGACGTGGCACAACAAACTCGCCCTTGACGGTGTCATCAGCCACGTTGCTTGGAATAGGCAGCAGCGGCACAAGGCGTTTGTCAGTCTGAACACCTTCCGGCAACTTCATCGGCGCGGTTTGTTGCGCCTCCAGGTAGTCGCTGCCACGGTCCCGAAAATACCCATCAGGACCCCACAGCCAACCGCAGCCGCTGGTGCTCGAAATAATCACGGCTAGTGCCGAAAGTCCGGCCAATCGCTTCATGCGTAATGCTTCCTCAATTAAACCAGGACGCCGGACTGGCGCATGGCCTGCCGCAGCGGTTCGTGACAGGCTTCGCTGAGCCAGGTGAGCGGCAGACGGATACCGTCCGGCATCAAGCCCATCTCATGCAGCGCCCATTTCACGGGGATTGGGTTGGATTCGATAAACAGGGTTTTATTGAGCGGCATCAGCTTTTCATGAATTGCCCGAGCAGTAGCAGCATCACCACGCATCGCAGCAGCACACAGGTCGCTCATGTCACGCGGGGCAACGTTGGCAGTCACCGAGATATTGCCCTTGCCGCCGAGCAGGATCAGCTCAACCGCCGTGGCGTCATCGCCGGAGTACACCAGGAAGTCGCTGCTCACGCCAGCCAGAATGGCCGGTACACGGCTCAGGTCGCCAGTGGCTTCCTTGATGCCGATGATGTTTTTCACGGTCGACAGACGCACAACCGTCTCAGGCAACATGTCGCAAGCCGTACGGCCCGGCACGTTGTAGAGGATCTGTGGGATGTCGACCGCTTCAGCGATGGCCTTGAAGTGCTGATACAAGCCTTCTTGGGTCGGCTTGTTGTAATACGGCGTGACCAGCAGGCAGGCATCAGCGCCAGCGGCCTTCGCATTGGTGGTCAGCTCGATCGCTTCACGCGTCGAGTTGGCGCCTGTACCGGCAATCACCGGAATACGCCCCGCCACCTGTTTGACAACGTGACGAATCACTTCGATGTGTTCGTTCACATCCAGAGTTGCTGATTCACCTGTAGTGCCAACGGCAACAATGGCGTTGGTGCCCTCTTGCAGGTGAAAGTCCACCAGTTTGCTCAGAGCGTCCCAATCAAGACGACCTTGTGCATCCATAGGTGTGACCAGTGCCACCATACTGCCCGCAATCATGCAACCGCTCCTGCCGGAAAAAGAGAGCCGTAATGGTACTGGCGCCATGACCCTTGCACAAGCAACAGCGAGCCTCATGAGCATTCCCCTTCGCGTTGCTTTTCGCTACCCTTCATCCTTTGATTGGTACCGATGTGTGCGAACGTCTGTTTTACAGGCCTTTATGTAAGCATTGCGCGCCCTGCCCCTACACCGCCGAACGCGATTTGCACTTTTTGCAAAACGCCTGTGGCGGCGTGCTGGCGGGCTTATGCTGCTTGCTCGACGCCTGTTTACGCCCTGCGCTTCATCAAACGTACTGACCGCTCATCGTTTTAGGAAGGCTGCATGTCCACCCCCACAGTCCGCGAACAATTCCTTGTCATCAGTGCCCTTGGCGCCAACCCAATGGAGCTGACTAACGTCCTGTGCCGCGCCAGCCATGAAAATCGCTGCGCTGTTGTGACCTCTCGTCTGACTCGCCACGGCGAATGCAGCGCGCTGGTCCTGGAAATCACTGGCAGTTGGGACGCCCTGGCCCGCCTCGAAGCCGGCCTGCCCTCCCTCGCCAAAAAGCACGCCTTTAGCGTTAACGTGGTGCGCAGTGCCGCCCTCGAAACCCGTCCACAGGCGCTGCCCTACGTGGCTTATGTCAGTTCGGCCTACCGCTCGGACATCATCAACGAGCTGTGCCAGTTCTTCATGGACCACAACGTTGAACTCGAAAACCTGACCTGCGATACCTATCAGGCACCGCAAACCGGCGGCACCATGCTCAATGCCACGTTCACTGTGACCCTTCCGGCTGGCGTGCAAATCAGTTGGCTGCGCGATCAGTTCCTGGATTTCGCCGACGCATTGAACCTCGACGCGTTGATCGAACCATGGCGCCCACAGAACCCGATGTAAGGAAGCCCTACTCATGGCCGTTGCAATTGACCAACCCGTAAGCGACTTCCAAATCCCGGCCACTGGCGGCAAAACCGTCAGTTTGTCGGAGCTCAAAGGCAAGCACGTGGTGATTTACTTCTATCCCAAGGACAGCACCCCGGGATGCACCACCGAAGGCCAGGGCTTTCGCGACCACTACGCCGAATTTCAGGCGGCTAACACTGAAGTGTTTGGCGTATCACGCGACAGCCTTAAATCCCATGAGAACTTCAAGGCCAAGCAGGCATTTCCGTTTGAGTTGCTGAGCGACAAGGACGAAGCCCTGTGCCAGTTGTTTGACGTGATCAAGCTGAAAAAGCTCTATGGCAAGGAATACCTTGGCGTGGATCGCAGCACCTTCCTGATCGACAAGGACGGTGTATTGCGTCACGAATGGCGCGGCGTGAAAGTGCCGGGGCATGTTGAAGCGGTACTGGAACAGGCCCAGCAATTGAACCTGACCTGACCTTGTAAGAGCGAGCTTGCCTCGCGATCTTTTAATCTTTTAAAAGATCGCGAGGCAAGCTCGCTCTTACACGATCAAATCGTTTTACTGACGCACCAACCGCACGTTCTGGAATTCAACCGTTTCGGTACTGCGGTACGGGTTGATGTCCAGCCCGCCACGGCGCACGTAGCGCGCATACACGGTCAATTTCTCGGGCTTGAGCAAACGTTGCAAATCGAGAAAAATCCGCTCGACACATTGCTCATGAAAGTCTGAGTGCTGGCGAAAGCTCACCAGATACGCCAGCAAACTGGCGTGATCCAGCGCCGCGCCACGGTACTCGACCACAACTGTGCCCCAGTCCGGCTGGCTGGTGACCGGGCAGTTGGACTTGAGCAAATGGCTGTGCAGGCTTTCTTCAACAACCTGCGAGTCATCGCACTTCAGCAGTTCCGGACGCGGCTGCTCGTAATCGCTGACGGTAATGTCCAGATCATCAATGCACACACCTGGCAAAACGCCTACACCATCCGCCTGAACGTCGTTCAAGCTGCGCACGCGAACGCTCACAGGCTTGCCCGAAGCGGCTGACAAATCGGACCGCAACGTAGCTTCCAGGCTTTGCTTATCAGCAAAAACGGTCTGATTGAGCGAATTGAGGTACAGCTTGAAGGACTTGGATTCAACGATATTCGGCGAATCGGCAGCAAAGCAGAACTCACCAATGGCGACCACCGGCTTGCCCGATGGCAACAACCACGACAGTTCGAAGCAGTTCCAGAAGTCCACCCCCACATAAGGCAGCGTTTCGGCGCTCAGTCCCAGCTCTGCCCATTTCGCCGCACGCGGGATCGGGAACAGCAAGGACGGGGTGTAGGTGCTGATGTATTCACTGGACTTGCCCAGCGGCGAATGTTCGGCTGCGGGATGCATGACAAAAACCTGGCTATAAAAACCCGGCAATTCTACAGGCTTTCAGGCCCCGCAGACGATCAAGCCGATTTAAGGCGCAACTTTCAGCTGACCGACCATGCCCGCCTGATAATGCCCCGGCACATTGCAGGCAAATTCCAGGTTGTCGGTCTTGGCAAAGGTCCAGGTCAGCTCAGCGGTTTTACCCGGCTCAACCAGCACACTGTTAGGATCGTCGTGCTTCATGCCCGGCATGTCCATAGAGCCGTGCCCCATCGCTGAATGGTCCATGCCAACGTGATTCATGCCGGTCGCAGTCAACATCCCGCTCTGTTGCATCTCAAGCATTTCTTTTTGATGCTCGGCGTGCATGGCCGCATGACCCAGATTGAACTCGTGCAGCAGTTGACCTTTATTCACCAGGACAAAATGCACCGTTTCGCCCGCTTTCACGTCCAGCGACTTGGGGTTGAACGCAATGTCAGTCATGTCAACCTCAACCGTGCGCGTTGCACTGGCAGCTGGCGCAGGCTGACCAAAATCAGAATGCTCCCCCGGAGAAGCCATGACTGGCACGCTCAGCACCAGCAAACAACCTGCGAGAGACAAACGCTTACGTACCGTCATACTTACCTCCAGAAACTTAAAGTCAGTCTTTCAACTACCTTAAAGCCCCGCGACTGGCATTCAACTGACTGCAAGATTACAACTTTGTCAGCTTGACCCGACAGACAACACCCCACTGTATAAGGTTGAGGTTATTTTTGTGATGAGCCCTCCATGAAGCTGCTGATTGTCGAAGACCAGGCCAAAACCGGCCAGTACCTGCGCCAAGGCTTGAGCGAAGCCGGCTTTACCACTGAGCTGGCCGCCGATGGCATTACCGGGCAACACCTGGCACTGACCGGTGATTACTCGCTGTTGATACTCGACGTGATGCTGCCCGGTCGCGATGGCTGGCAAATCCTGCAAGCGGTGCGCAGCGCGGGGCTGGACATGCCGGTGCTGTTTTTGACCGCACGCGATGCCGTAGAAGACCGCGTGCACGGCCTTGAGTTGGGGGCTGACGATTACCTGGTCAAACCGTTCGCCTTTTCAGAGCTGCTGGCACGGGTGCGCAGCCTGTTGCGCCGTGGCAGCAGCACCACACAAGAAACCAGCCTGCAATTGGCCGACTTGCGCCTGGACCTGATTCGCCGCCGCGTCGAACGCAATGGTCAGCGCATCGACCTCACCGCCAAAGAGTTCTCCCTGCTGGAATTGCTGCTGCGCCGCCAGGGCGAAGTGCTGCCTAAATCCTTGATCGCCTCGCAAGTGTGGGACATGAATTTTGACAGCGACACCAACGTGATCGAAGTGGCGATTCGCCGCCTGCGCCTGAAAATTGATGACCTCCACGAACACAAGCTGATTCACACCGTGCGTGGCATGGGCTATGTGCTCGAAGAGCGCGACCACTGATGCGCCAACTGTCACTGAGCACCCGCCTGGCGCTGTTGTTTGCGGGCTGCACCGCCGTTGTTTCGTTGTTTGCCGGGGTGTTGTTCGGGCGGGCCAGTGAAGTGCACTTCATCGAACTCGATCAACAACTGATGGAAAGCCGACTCGCGGTCTTGCGCGGCACACTGCACGGCGCCGACACGCTGGAAGCCTTCACTCTGCGCCTGCCGACACTGCTGCAAGACCTCAGTCATCAGCCAGACCTCGCCGTGCGGGTTCGTGGGCCAGACGGGCACCTGTGGTTTGACAGCTCCACGCGCTTGCCGCAAGCGTTGCCGACGCAGCCGGGGCTTGGCAGCCTGCAAATCGGCGGCACCGAATACCGGGTACTCAACCCTCGTCCCGAGAGCCCTGACACACCGCAACTGACCTTGCTGCTCGACATCACCCACCATCAACACTTCCTGCAACGCATGCAGCGGCTGATCTGGATGACCGTTGGCCTCTCAGCGCTGGCTACCGCCATTCTCGGTGCCTGGGCCGCCCGTAGCGGCTTGCGCCCATTGCGCCGCATGAGCGCGATTGCAGCGAGTGTGTCGGCAGATTCGCTCAATGCGCGCTTGCCCCACGCACAGATGCCACCCGAACTGGCGGAACTGGCCATCGCGTTTAACGCCATGCTGGAACGGCTGGATGACTCCTTTCAGCGATTGTCGGCGTTCTCCGCCGATATTGCGCATGAACTGCGTACGCCGCTCTCCAACGTGCTGACCCACACCCAAGTCACCCTGACCCGACCGCGAGACATCGAAGCGTACAAAGAGGCGCTGCACAGCAACCTCGAAGAACTGCAATGGATGGCGCAACTGGTCAACGACATGCTGTACCTGGCCAAGGCCGACCATGGCTTGCTCACACCGAGCCACGAGCCGCTGGACCTGGCCCGCGAACTGGAATCGCTGCTGGAGTTTTATGCGCTATCGGCCGAAGACTCGCAGATTGCACTGACCTGCGAAGGCACTGCGCGGATCGCCGGAGACCGCAGCATGCTGCGTCGCGCCCTCTCCAACCTGCTGGATAACGCGCTGCGTTACACACCGGCTGGCGGGACTATCAAAGTGGTGATCAGCAAAACGGCGAGCGCCGTGCGTATCAGCCTGTCAAACACCGGCGCGGGGATTGCTCCCGAACTGTTGCCTCGCTTGTTTGACCGCTTTTATCGGGCCGACCCGGCACGTAGCGAAGGCAGCAACGAGCATGCGGGATTAGGGCTGGCCATCACCCAATCGATCATCCGCGCGCATGGTGGGCAGATTCGCTGCGAGTCGCAGGAAGGCTGGACACAGTTTGTGATTGAGTTACCACGCAACGCCTGACCCACCCTGTAGGAGCGAGCTTGTCTCGCGATCTTTTGATCTTTAAAAGATCGCGAGGCAAGCTCGCTCCTACAATCAGGAATACCGCAGCGCGTGCGCAGGCTCGATCTTGGCCGCGCGATAGGCCGGGTACAACGTGGCCAAAAAGCTCAGCAAGAAGCCCGCACCGCAGATCAAGGCCACGTCGCCGCCTTGCAGTTCTGATGGCAGGTTGCTGACGAAGTACACGTCAGAGCTGAAGATGTGCTGCCCGGAAACCCGCTCCATCCAGCCCACCAGCTCGCTGACATTCAACGCCGCAATCACGCCCAGCACGCCGCCAATCAAAGTGCCGACAATACCGATCACGGTACCCTGCACCATGAAAATCGCCATGATCTGGCGCGGTGTCGCGCCAATGGTGCGCAAGATCGCGATGTCCGCGCCCTTGTCGTTCACCACCATGATCAAGGTGGCGATGATGTTGAACGCCGCCACGGCGACAATCATCAGCAGCAACAGGCCAATCATGGTTTTTTCCATTTTCATGGCGCTGAACAAACTGCCCTGGGTGTGAGTCCAGTCGTCAGGCTTGTAGTCCGCCCCCAGTCCCGCCGCGATTTGCTGCGCGACGTGCGGCGCCGCGTACAGGTCTTTGACCGCCAGACGCACGCTTTGCACCTGGTTCGGCTGCCAATGCTGGATAGCCGCAGCATCGGCCATGTGCACCAGGCCCATCGAGCCATCCAGCTCAGCCCCGACCTTGAAGATGCCCACCACGTTCAAACGCTGCAAACGTGGGGTAATCCCGCCCGGCGCGGTGCTGGCTTCAGGCACGATCAAGGTGATCTTGTCGCCCACGCTCAAGCGAAAACGCCGTGCTGTGATGTCACCGAGCACAACCCCGAACTCGCCGGGTTTCAGGTCTTCAAGTTTGCCCTGCACGATGTGCTGGGTGACGATCGACACCTTGCCTTCCAGTGCCGGATCCACACCGCTGATCTGAATCGGCTGCATCGAACCCTTGTAGGACAGCATGCCGTCCATCTCGGTAAACGGCACAGCCGCCGTCACTTCCGGGTTTTTCATCGCCGCATCAGCCACCGGGCGCCAGTCATCAATCGGCTTTACACCGACGATGGTCGCGTGCGGCACCATGCCGAGAATGCGGTTACTCATTTCACGCTGAAAACCGTTCATCACCGACAACACCACGATCATCGCCAGCACGCCCAGGGCGAGGCCGATCATCGAGGTCATGGAGATAAACGAAACAAAACGATTGCGGCGCTTGGCGCGGGTATAGCGCGTGCCGATAAAAATCGATAACGGTCTGAACATTCGCGGGCACCGTATAAAAATAAAAGACCCGACGCCGTCAAACGGCGCCGGGCTTGGCCGATCAAATCGCGGTCAGGCGACCTTCTTGAAGGTGCAGTACGCGATCCATCTGCCGGGCCAGGTTCATGTCGTGGGTCACCACCAGGAACGCGGTGCGCATCGAGGTGCTGAGTTCCAGCATCAAGTCCTGAATACCTTGGGCGGTGTGCGAGTCGAGGTTGCCGGTCGGCTCGTCGAGCATCACCAGCCCTGGGTTGTTGACCAGCGCGCGGGCAATGGCCACACGCTGACGCTCACCACCCGACAGCTCGGCGGGCTTGTGCTCAAGGCGATGACCCAGGCCAACGCGGGTCAGCAAGGCCGTCGCCCGCTCACGCGCTTCAGGGATCGGGGTTTTGCCGATCAGCAGCGGCATGCACACGTTTTCGAGCGCAGTGAACTCAGCCAGCAAGTGGTGAAATTGGTAAACGAAGCCCAGCGAGCGGTTACGCAGCAGGCCACGGGCCTTTTCGCCCAGCGCCGACAACTCTTCGCCCGCCAGCCAGACGCTGCCGGTGGTCGGGGTATCGAGGCCGCCCAGCAGGTTGAGCAACGTACTTTTGCCCGAACCCGAGGTCCCGACAATCGCCACGCGCTCGCCCGGATGCAGCTCCAGTTGCAGACCCGACAACACCACCACTGACTCCGGGCCTTCCTCGTAGGACTTGCCCAGGTCGCGGCAACTCAACACTGATTGTTCTTTCATGCCCAACTCACTCATAACGAAGCGCCTGCGCAGGCTGGGTGCGCGCAGCACGCCAAGCCGGGTACAAGGTCGCGAGGAAACTCAGAACCAACGCAGCACCGCACACCATCAACACATCCTGGGCCTGCAATTGCGACGGCAAGTAGTCGATGAAGTACACGTCTGCGTTGAGAAACTTATGTCCGATCAGGCCTTCAAGGGCCGAGATTGCAGCACTGACATTCAGCGCTGCCAAGATCCCGACCACCGCGCCGATGGCGGTCCCGACGACACCGATGACGGTCCCCTGCACCATGAAGATGGCCATGATCGTGCCCGGTGTCGCCCCCAAGGTGCGCAGGATCGCGATGTCACCTTTCTTGTCATTGACCACCATGACCAGCGTGGAAATGATGTTGAACGCTGCCACAGCAACAATCAGCAACAACAGCAAGCCAATCATGGCTTTTTCCATGCGGATGGCTTGGTACAGGTTGCCGTGGGTGCGGGTCCAGTCACGAGCGTAATACTGGCCATCACCCAGCTGTTGGGCGATTTCCCACGCGGTGCGCGGTGCCTGGAACAGGTCGTCAAACTTGAGTCGTAAACCTTGCACCTGATCAGGCTTCCAGCGCTGCAAACGCGCCAGATCCTGCAAGTTGGTCAACCCCAGGTAGCCGTCGATTTCACCTGCGCCGACATGGAAGATGCCCTGCACAGTGAAACGTTTCATGCGCGGGAACATCCCGGCCGGGGTCACGGTGACTTCCGGCGCAACGAATGTCAGCTTGTCGCCCACTACCACACCCAGCGCCTTGGCGGCCTTGTCACCAATGATGATGCCGAAGCTGCCGGGGCTCAGCGAATCCAGCTGTCCCTCAAGCATGAAGTGGTCGATGATCGAAACCTTGCGTTCCTGCACCGGGTCAATGGCATTGAGCAGCACTTTCTGCACATTGCCATCGTGGGTCAGCAAGCCCTGCATCTGAGTAAACGGCGCGACGGCCTCTACTTTCGGGTTTTGCTGAACCTTGGTTGCCAGGCTCTGCCAGTCGCTGATTGGCTGATCGCCAACGATGGTCGCGTGGGGCACCATGCCTAACACGCGGGTGCGCATCTCATGATCGAAGCCGTTCATGACCGAGAGCACGACAATCATTACAACCACGCCGAGGGCGAGTCCGATCATTGAAGTCAGAGAAATGAACGACACAAAATGATTGCGGCGCTTTGCACGGGTATAACGCGTGCCAATAAATACGAAGAGAGGTCTGAACATGTCGGGGCTTGTTCTAGGGAAAAGAAGGCGTCCTTGTGGCGGGGCCTGATAAGCAGCTTTACACTCTGACCACAGCCGCCATCATGGGTTCGCCATGTCGACATTAGATGAAGCAAATCGCCGCGAATACTACCGTATCGAGGATGTGATCGCACTGGAAATAAGCCCGCTATCAGCCCCCGAGGCCGAGAGCGGCAAAGTGTTGCAGGATGCATCGCCACTGTTCAATTTACTCAGTGAATTGCACCTCAGCGAATTTGAGTCCCAGCACCTGTTGCGCCAGATCAGCGAACGCGACCGCACGCTGTCCAGCTACCTGAAAACCCTGAACAAACGCGTCGACCTGCTCAGCCAGATCGTGGCGCAAACGGTGCTGGGCAAAATCGGTGAACTGCAGCCGGTGAAGTTGTCTGAAGGCGGTATCGAATTTCATCACCCGCACCCCTACCCGCCTGGCAGCCATCTGTCCGTCAAGCTGGTGCTGATGCCGCAAGCCCTCGGGTTGCTGCTGCGCGCCCGCGTCGTCGAGTGCCAGGCACAAGAGGGCCGCTATCAATTTGTTACCGAGTTTGAATCGCTGACCGAGACCCAACGCCAATTGTTGGCCCGTTACATTTTGCAGAAACAAGCTCAGGCACGCCGCCTGGCCCGCGAACTGGACGAACCAACGACCGAATAAGCCGTCAATGGCACTTCTGTAGACGCAGTGAAGCTGCACAAAGGAGCAATTGTGACCCTGATTTATGGCCATCGCGGCGCCAAAGGCGAAGCACCGGAAAACACCCTCGCCAGCTTTGAGCAATGCCTCAAGCATGGCGTTCGTCGCTGCGAACTCGATCTGCACTTGTCCAAAGATGGCGACCTGATGGTGATCCACGACCCGACGCTCAAGCGCACCACTGATCGGCGCGGCAAAGTCATCGAACAGATGGCTGCCGACCTGGTGACCTATGACGCGCGCAAAGGCGGCCCGGGCTGGGTGCATCCGTGCCCGATCCCGCGCCTTGAAGAACTGTTTGAAAAGTGCGACTTCGAACACTGGCAGCTTGAAGTCAAAAGCGCATCACGCACTCGCGCCGCCACGACCGTACTGGCGATTCGCGAAATGGCTGTACGCCACGGCCTGATGGACAAGGTCACCGTCACCTCCAGCTCGCGAGAAGTGCTCAAGGCCGCGCAGGAGCTGACCCCGGACCTGTCGCGCGGACTGGTCGCCGAATACGCATGGCTCGACCCGCTGAAGGTCGCCCAGAGTTATGGTTGCGAGATTTTGGCGTTGAACTGGACACTCTGTACGCCTGAACGCCTGGAGAAAGCCCAGCGCCAGGGTTTGCATGTGTCGGTGTGGACAGTCAACGAACCTGCGCTGATGCGCAGGCTCGCTGATTTCGGCGTCGACAGCCTGATTACAGACTTTCCCGGTTTGGCCACTGCCACCCTTGGGAATGGCTGAAATCGGTCTCCCCGGCCGGCTCAGGCCACCGGCCGGAGCCGCTTAAAAAAGCCGGTTAAGGCCATCGTAAGCCGCTACCCGATAGGCTTCAGCCATGGTCGGGTAGTTGAACGTGGTGTTGACGAAGTATTTCAGGGTGTTCAGTTCACCCGGCTGGTTCATGATCGCCTGGCCAATGTGCACGATTTCTGAAGCCTGATAACCGAAGCAGTGAACGCCCAGCACTTCAAGGGTTTCACGGTGGAACAAGATTTTCAGCATGCCCTGAGGCTCGCCGGCAATCTGTGCACGCGCCATGCTCTTGAAGAACGCCTTGCCCACTTCATACGGCACTTTGGCCTGAGTCAGTTCTTGCTCGTTCTTACCAATCGAGCTGATTTCCGGAATGGTGTAAATGCCGGTCGGCACGTCATTCACGAAACGCCAGCTGCCGTTGTCGACAATGCTGCCTGCCGCGGAACGGCCCTGGTCATGGGCGGCACTGGCCAGGCTTGGCCAGCCGATCACATCACCGGCGGCATAGATGTTCGGCACATCGGTGCGGTAGTTTTCATCAACATGCACCTGGCCACGGCCGTTGGCTTTAAGGCCGACGTTTTCCAGACCCAACTGGTCGGTATTACCGGTACGGCCGTTGCACCAGAGCAAGGCGTCGGCTTTGATTTTTTTGCCGGACTTGAGGTGCAGGATCACGCCGTTTTCAACGCCCTCAACGCGCTCGTACTCTTCGGTGTGACGAACGGTGATGTTGTTGTTGCTGAAGTGGTAGCTCAGGGCCTGCGAGATCTCGGAGTCGAGGAAGCTCAGCAGTTGTTCGCGATTGTCCACCAGCTCAACCAACACACCCAGACCGCTGAAGATCGACGCGTACTCACAACCGATCACGCCCGCGCCGTAAATGATCAACTTGCGCGGGGTGTGGCCCAGGCTCAGGATGGTGTCGCTGTCGTAGATTCGCGAGTGAGTGAAATCGATGTCGGCCGGGCGATACGGACGCGAACCGGTGGCGATAATGATTTGCTTGGCCATCAGGGTTTCAACGACGCCGTTAGGGCATACCACTTCGATGGTTTGCTCGTCGGTGAAACTGCCGGTGCCGAAGAACAGGTCAACACGGTTGCGGGCGTAGTAACCGGTACGCGAAGCCACTTGCTTGGAAATGACTTTTTCGGCGCTTTTCAGCACGTCCGGGAACGAAAACCAGCGCGGCTCACCAATGGCCCGAAACATCGGGTTGGTGTTGAACTGCATGATCTGGCGAACCGAGTGACGCAAGGCTTTGGACGGGATCGTGCCCAAGTGCGTGCAGTTGCCGCCGACCAGACGCCGGCTATCAACCATTGCCACCTTGCGCCCTGCTTTTGCGGCGTTCATTGCCGCGCCTTCTCCTGCAGGGCCAGAGCCCAGTACCACTACATCGTAGTTGTAGACAGCCATGCGTACTCCTCAGAACAGGCCGTGGCACCGCTTTGGGCACCTACGGCTAAATCATGTCGCGGCCAGCGTCATGAAGGGTCAAAACGTGGGGCACAGTCTATAGAAGCCTGAACGCCGCGAACATTAACCCTTGGTCTTGTCGTAGGCTAATTTTGCATTCACTACATGACACTCTCAGATTTGTAACAGCCCACACACTCAATTCACAAAACTGGCATACGCTCTAACCACCTATCGATCAGAGCCCGCCACCATGCGCCAGATAGTGATCGTTCTTATGTTGGTGTACAGCGCCACCAGCCTGGCCGATGAGGCTGCGCTGTTCAAGGAGGCGAATTTTCCTGCGAAATGGAATGAGGGCTCGCAGGTCATGCCGCGTAAAAGTCAGATTGTGCTGAAGTATTTGTGGGCTGACATCTATGTGGCGGCGCTGTTCACCCCACCCGATGTCAGCCCCCAAGTGGCTTTTAATGAACAGCGCGACTTACGTCTGGAGTTGTTCTACCTGCGCGACCTGGATCACAGCGATATCACGGACGCCTGCGCCACCATTCTCAAACGCCAACACTCTGTAGCTTTTCTGGCCAGGCATGCGGCCGCACTCAAAAAACTCCAAAGCAGCTTCGGCGATATCAAGCGTGGTGATCGCTACGCGCTGGACTACGACCCACAACGCGGGCTGAACATTGAGCGTAATGGCGCAGTGATCTACAACAGCCAAAATCATGAACTGGCCAAACTCTACCTGGGCATCTGGCTCGCCCCCGACGGGCTGCCCGACAAACTTCGTCAGGATTTATTGGCCCTGAAGCCATAGTCCCGAGGTGTAGCCGTAACAAAAGTTGCCTACGCCCGCCGATACACATATCGTTACAAAACTGTTTTGTACAACGGCGTACGCCTTGATCTTGCAGTGTGGACGAGTAAAAAACATGGATTACGCATAAAACAGATAAAAGCGGGTGATTTCTGATGGCCTCCAGTACAGGCAAAGGCAAGGCGATTTTTCGCGTTGTCAGCGGTAACTTTCTCGAAATGTTCGACTTCATGGTCTTTGGCTTTTACGCCACGGCCATTGCCAAAACCTTCTTCCCAAGTGACAGCGCTTTCGCATCACTCATGCTTGCCCTGGCGACCTTCGGCGCCGGATTCCTGATGCGCCCATTGGGTGCGATTATTCTGGGCGCTTACATCGACCGTCACGGCCGTCGCAAAGGCCTGATCATCACCCTCGCACTGATGGCCATGGGCACTGTGCTGATTGCCTGCGTGCCGGGTTATGCCACCCTGGGCGTCGCAGCACCGCTACTGGTATTGCTCGGCCGCTTGCTGCAAGGCTTCTCGGCAGGCGTGGAACTGGGCGGCGTATCGGTTTACCTGGCGGAAATCGCCACGCCGGGTCGCAAAGGCTTCTTCGTTAGTTGGCAGTCCGCCAGCCAGCAAGCCGCCGTGGTGTTCGCCGGCTTGCTCGGCGTGGGCCTCAACCACTGGCTGAGCCCAGAAGACATGGGTGACTGGGGCTGGCGCATTCCGTTTCTGATTGGCTGCATGATCGTGCCTGTGATCTTTGTCATTCGTAAATCGATGGAAGAAACCCCTGAGTTTGAAGCCCGTAAACACCACCCTACCCTGCGTGAAATCATAACCTCCGTAGGCCAGAACTTTGGCTTGGTGCTGGGCGGCATGGCCCTGGTGGTCATGACCACGGTGTCGTTCTACCTGATCACCGCCTACACCCCGACTTTCGGCAAGGCCGAACTGCACCTGAGCGATTTCGAAGCGCTGCTGGTCACGGTGTGCATTGGGCTGTCGAACTTCTTCTGGTTGCCGGTCATGGGCGCACTGTCGGACAAGGTTGGCCGCAAACCCTTGCTACTGGGCGCGACCATTCTGGCGATTCTGACGGCGTACCCGGCACTGTCATGGCTGGTGGCAAACCCCAGCTTCAGTCACTTGCTGATCGTGGAATTGTGGTTGTCGTTCCTGTATGGCTCGTACAACGGTGCCATGGTGGTTGCCCTGACCGAAATCATGCCCGCAGAAGTGCGTACCACCGGCTTCTCGCTGGCTTACAGCCTGGCGACAGCGACCTTTGGCGGCTTCACCCCGGCGGCGTGTACTTACCTGATCCACGTGCTGGACAACAAGGCAGCACCCGGCCTGTGGCTCACCGGCGCCGCAGTTCTGGGCCTGATTGCAACCGTGGTGCTGTTCCGCGGTAACAAGCACGAACTGCGCGTAGCGCAAGCGGCTTAAGCGGACTTGCGCATATCTGTAGGAGCGAGCTTGTCTCGCGATCTTTTGATCTTTTAAAAGATCGCGAGGCAAGCTCGCTCCTACAGGGTTTTTAAATGCCGCACACAAAAACGCCCCGAACCAGTCGGGGCGTTTTTAGTTGCAGCGAGTGCTTAGCGTGGAAACGCTGGCGGGTTAACCCCGGCCATGTCTTCCATCACGCGCACTACCTGGCAGCTGTAACCGAATTCGTTGTCGTACCACACGTACAGCACAACGCGGTTGTCATTGCAGATGGTTGCTTCAGCATCCACCACACCCGCGTGACGCGAACCTACGAAGTCAGTGGAAACCACTTCCTGCGAGCTCACGAAGTCGATTTGCTTGTGCAGATCGGAGTGCAACGCCATGTGACGCAGGTACTCGTTCATTTCTTCACGGGTAGCCGGCTTCTCAAGGTTCAAGTTGAGAATAGCCATCGACACGTTTGGCGTTGGAACGCGGATCGCGTTACCGGTCAGCTTGCCAGCCAGCTCAGGCAATGCCTTGGCCGCAGCGGTCGCAGCGCCGGTTTCGGTGATTACCATGTTCAACGCTGCCGAACGACCACGGCGATCGCCTTTGTGGAAGTTGTCGATCAGGTTCTGGTCGTTGGTGTACGAGTGAACGGTTTCAACGTGACCATTGACGATGCCGAACTTGTCGTTGACAGCCTTGAGCACCGGCACAATGGCGTTGGTGGTGCAGGATGCCGCCGAGATGATCTTGTCGTCTGCGGTGATTTCGCCGTGGTTGATGCCGTGAACGATGTTCTTCAGCTTACCTTTGCCTGGCGCCGTCAGAACAACGCGGTCGATACCCGGGCAAGCCAAATGTTGGCCCAGGCCATCGGCGTCACGCCATACACCGGTGTTGTCCACCAGCAGTGCGTCTTGAATGCCGTACTGGGTGTAATCCACCTCGGTAGGGTTTTTCGCGTAGATCACCTGGATCAGGTTGCCGTTGGCGGTGATGGTGTTGTTGGCTTCATCGATCACGATGGTGCCATCGAACGGGCCATGTACCGAGTCACGACGCAGCAGGCTTGCGCGCTTGACCAGATCGTTGTCGGCGCCCTTGCGCACAACAATGGCGCGCAGACGCAGGCCGTCGCCGCCACCGGTTTTTTCGATCAGGATACGTGCCAGCAGACGGCCGATACGACCGAAGCCGTACAGCACAACGTCGGTGCCTTTACGTGCAGAGGCGTTTTGCTGACCCACTACATCGGCCAGTTCTTCACGCACGAACTGCTCAGCCGTACGGCCATTGCCTTGAGCCTTGAACTTGACAGCCAACTTGCCCAGATCTACCGAAGCGGCGCCGAGCTTAAGCTCGCTCATCGCTTTGAGCAGCGGGAAAGTTTCGTGTACGGACAATTCGCTGTCGTCAGACTGGCGATGGCGGGCAAAGCGGTGAGCCTTGAGAATCGCAATGACTGAACGGTTGATCAGGCTGCGGCCATAGATCGAACTCACCACATTGTTATTGCGGTAAAGCTGACCGATAAGTGGAATCATCGCTTCTGCGAGTGCTTCACGGTCGATCCATTCACCAAGACACTGGTCGGGCTTCTGAGTCACGGGAACCTTCCACATGTAGGGGCTGAAAAAAGGGGCTACATTATGCCGCCGCACCCAGTCATGGGCAATGCACGCCTGTCACACTCAGCAACTGAAACGATTAAGCACCAACAAATCAAGGTAAAAAAATTTTAACAATCCGGTTTTTCTGCCTCATTAATCGCCTGCCGACCCCCTTTGACTCACTCTTTTACGCCACAACCCGCTGATTTACACGCCCCCTTAAAGACGGTAACTGACAGCCAACCCCTTGACCGTTACAATTGCCAACTTTGCCGCAACGCTTGGAGCTCAACCTTCCGTGCCCGTCCTGCGTCTACCCAAACTTCCTGCTACGGCAGGTAAACAGCACTGGAGCAATCTGCCCGGTGCTGCCCTGAGCCTCGCCATTGCCGAAGCTGCCAGCGCCGCCAAGCGCTTCACCCTGCTCCTGACCGCCGACAGCCAAAGCGCCGAACGCCTTGAGCAGGAACTGAGGTTTTTCGCCCCCGAACTGCCCGTGCTGCACTTCCCTGACTGGGAAACCCTGCCCTACGACCTGTTCTCGCCACACCAAGACATCATTTCCCAGCGCATCGCCAGCCTGTATCGGCTGCCAGAGCTGGATCACGGGGTTTTGGTAGTGCCGATCACCACCGCCCTACATCGCCTGGCGCCGACCAAGTTTCTGCTGGGTAGCAGCCTGGTGCTGGATGTCGGCCAGAAGCTGGATGTGGAGCAGATGCGCACCCGCCTCGAAGCCAGCGGCTATCGTTGTGTCGACACGGTGTATGAGCACGGCGAGTTTGCGGTGCGCGGTGCGCTGATCGACCTGTTCCCGATGGGCAGCAAACTGCCCTACCGGATCGACTTGTTCGATGACGAAATCGAAACCCTGCGCACCTTCGACCCGGAAACCCAGCGCTCCATCGACAAGGTCGAATCGGTACGCTTGCTGCCTGCGCGCGAGTTCCCGCTGCAAAAGGACGCCGTGACTCGCTTCAAGGCGCGCTTTCGCGAGCGGTTCGATGTCGACTTCCGCCGCTGCCCGATCTTTCAGGACTTGACCAGCGGGATTACACCCGCCGGTATTGAGTACTACCTGCCGCTGTTTTTCGACGAAACCTCAACCTTGTTCGACTACCTGCCGGGCGACACGCAAGTGTTCTCGCTGCCGGGGATCGAACAGGCCGCCGAGAATTTCTGGTCGGACGTGCGCAACCGCTACGAAGAGCGTCGAATAGACCCGTCGCGACCGCTCTTGCCACCCGCCGAACTGTTTCTGCCGGTTGATGACTGCTTTGCCCGCCTGAAAAACTGGCCACGCGTGGTCGCCAGCCAAGATGACATCGACGCTGGCAGCGGCCGCGAACGCTTCCCGGCGCACCCACTGCCCAACCTGGCCATTGAAGCCAAGGCCAACCAGCCATTGGCCGCGCTGTCAGGCTTTCTGGAGCAGTTTGATGGCCGCGTGCTGTTCACCGCCGAGTCGGCGGGGCGCCGCGAAGTACTGCTCGAACTGCTTGAACGCTTGAAGTTGCGCCCGAAAACCGTCGACAGCTGGCCTGACTTTGTCGCCAGCAAACATCGTTTGGCGATCACCATTGCGCCGCTGGATGAAGGCCTGTTGCTGGATGACCCAGCATTGGCGCTGATCGCCGAAAGCCCGCTGTTCGGGCAGCGGGTGATGCAGCGTCGGCGCCGCGAAAAGCGCACCGACGTCAATAACGATGCGGTGATCAAAAACCTCACCGAACTGCGCGAAGGCGCGCCCGTGGTGCACATCGACCACGGCGTGGGCCGCTATCAAGGGTTGGCCACGCTGGAAGTCGACAATCAGGTCGCCGAGTTCCTGACCCTCGAATACGCCGAGGGCGCCAAGCTGTACGTGCCGGTGGCCAACCTGCACTTGATCGCCCGCTACACCGGCAGCGATGACGAACTCGCGCCACTGCACCGCCTGGGCTCTGAAACCTGGCAAAAAGCCAAGCGCAAAGCCGCCGAACAAGTACGCGATGTGGCCGCCGAGTTGCTCGACATCTATGCCCGCCGTGCCGCTCGCGAAGGCTACGCATTTGCCGACCCGAAAGCCGATTACGCCACGTTCAGCGCCGGTTTCCCGTTTGAAGAAACCCCAGACCAGCAAACCACCATCGAAGCTGTGCGCGCCGACATGCTGTCGCCCAAGCCGATGGACCGTCTGGTGTGTGGCGACGTGGGCTTCGGCAAAACCGAAGTGGCCATGCGCGCAGCCTTTATTGCCGTGCACGGTGGCCGCCAGGTCGCGATTCTGGTGCCGACCACCCTGCTAGCTCAACAACACTACAACAGCTTCCGCGACCGTTTTGCCGACTGGCCGGTGCGGGTTGAAGTAATGAGCCGCTTCAAGTCCGCCAAAGAAATCAATCAGGCCGTGGCCGACCTGGCTGAAGGCAAGATCGACATCGTGATCGGCACCCACAAGCTGCTGCAAGACGACGTCAAAATCAAAAACCTGGGGCTGGTGATCATCGACGAAGAGCACCGCTTTGGGGTTCGTCAGAAAGAACAGCTCAAGGCGCTGCGCAGTGAAGTCGATATTCTGACCCTCACCGCCACGCCAATCCCGCGCACGCTGAACATGGCGGTGTCGGGCATGCGTGACTTGTCGATCATCGCCACGCCACCGGCGCGCCGCCTGTCAGTGCGCACGTTCGTCATGGAGCAAAACAACAGCACAGTCAAAGAGGCCCTGCTGCGTGAGTTGCTGCGCGGCGGCCAGGTGTACTACCTGCATAACGACGTGAAAACCATCGAGAAATGCGCCGCAGAATTGGCCGCGCTGGTGCCCGAAGCGCGCATCGGCATTGGCCACGGCCAGATGCGCGAACGCGAACTCGAACAGGTGATGAGCGACTTCTATCACAAGCGCTTCAACGTGCTGATTGCCTCGACCATCATCGAGACCGGCATCGACGTGCCGAGCGCCAACACCATCATCATCGAGCGCGCCGACAAGTTCGGCCTGGCGCAACTGCACCAACTGCGCGGCCGCGTGGGGCGTAGCCACCACCAGGCTTACGCTTACCTGCTGACACCACCGCGCCAGCAAATTACCGGCGACGCGCAAAAGCGCCTCGAAGCCATCGCCAACACGCAGGACCTGGGTGCCGGTTTTGTCCTGGCCACCAACGACCTGGAAATCCGCGGTGCGGGCGAGTTGCTCGGTGACGGCCAAAGCGGCCAGATCCAGGCGGTCGGTTTTACCCTGTATATGGAAATGCTTGAGCGTGCGGTGAAGTCGATTCGCAAGGGCGAACAACCCAACCTCGACCAGCCGCTGGGTGGCGGACCGGAGATCAACCTGCGCGTGCCCGCGCTGATTCCCGAAGCCTATCTGCCAGACGTGCACACCCGTCTGATTCTCTACAAGCGCATTGCCTCGGCCAGCGATGAAGACGGCCTCAAGGATTTGCAAGTCGAGATGATCGACCGTTTTGGCCTGCTCCCCGAGCCGACCAAAAATCTGGTGCGCATTACCTTGCTCAAATTGCAGGCCGAACAACTGGGTATCAAAAAAGTCGATGCCGGACCACAGGGCGGGCGGATCGAGTTTGCCTCCGACACACCGGTTGACCCGCTGACCTTGATCAAGCTGATCCAAGGCCAACCCAACCGCTACAAGTTCGAAGGCGCCACCCTGTTTAAATTCATGGTGCCGATGGAGCGCCCGGAAGAACGCTTCAACATCCTTGAGGCGCTGTTTGAGCGCCTCACACCGAAGTCGTCCTGATGAGCCCTGCGCAATGAAACACCCATGTCTCAGAACCTGACCGCTCGACTGACCAAGCCACTCGCACCGACTTGGGTCAGTCGATTCAAAGAGCAAAGCCTGGAGCGTGGCCGCCGCTACGCTCGGGAAAACCGTGTCAGAATCGCCCAGATCGGCGACAGCCTGATCACCGCCAGCTGTCAGGGCTCCGGAGAAAACTTTTACCGTCAGACCATTCAACTGCGCGAGTCAGCCAAAGGCACCCTGCTTTTGGTCAGCGCGAACTGCACCTGCCCCGTCCGCACCAACTGCAAGCACACCGCTGCCGTATTACTGAAGATTGAAGACACCTTGAACTACCCCGCTGCTGCCCAGGACGCCGAGCTTCTGGAAAAACTCCAGGCTGTGCTCGACTCGCGCCGCCCCAACAACCTGCCCGAAGTGCTGAGCGATGACGTGCAACCGATACCGCGTCTGTGGCTGGCCAGCGCCGAGTTCAGCGCCTTTGAACCGCGCAACGGCAAAATGCAACGCTACATCCAGCATCGCGCCGCACTGTCATTCAACTACCTTGAGCAGTACGTCAGCGGGCAAAAAAATGCAGACGTGCTGATTCGCCAGGAACACCAGACGCTGCGAATCAAGCGCCACCCCGAGGCTGAAAATGCCTTTCGCGAACAGTTGCGCGAGCTGGGCTTCAAAATTGCCACCCGCCAGAGCAAAGCCCTGCCGGAGAGCGCTGGCGAGCTGTTTGAGATGGTCAACGACAGCGCCTGGCTCAATTTCACCCTGAATCAGATGCCCGGCCTGCGTGAGCAAGGCTGGGAGTTGCAGATTGACGAGGACTTCGGCTTTGACCTGAGCCCGGTCGAAGACTGGTACGCCAACGTCGACGAAGCCCCCGAACACGACTGGTTCGACTTGGAACTGGGGATCATCGTCAACGGCCAGCGCCTGAGCTTGCTGCCGATTCTGCTGAACCTGATGCGTTCGCACACCGACATCCTGAGCCCCGAAAAACTCGCCAAACGCCGCGACGACGAACTGATTCTGGTCAATATCCCCGCTACGCCGAACAGCAGCCATGGCCCGCTGCAAGTAGCCCTGCCGTATGGGCGCCTGAAACCCGTACTGGCGACACTGGGCGAGTTCTATCTAGGTGAACCGGGTGCCACCACGCTGCGGATCAAAAGTGCCGATGCTCCGCGCCTCAATGCGCTGGATGCACTGCCCTTGCGCTGGGAAGGCGGCGAGCACATTCGCGGGTTTGCCCAGCGCTTGCGCGACATCAAAGACTTCAGCGTCGAAGCCCCCGAAGGCCTGAATGCCAATCTGCGCCCCTACCAGCTTGAAGGGCTGAGCTGGATGCAGTCACTGCGCCAGCTGGAAGTCGGTGGCATTCTTGCGGACGACATGGGCCTGGGCAAAACCCTGCAAACCCTGGCGCATATTCTGTGCGAGAAAAATGCGGGTCGGCTGGATCGCCCGGCCATGGTGGTGATGCCAACCAGCCTGATTCCCAACTGGCTGGACGAAGCGGCGCATTTCACCCCGCAGCTCAACGTGCTGGCGCTGTATGGCGCGACGCGAAAAAAACACTTCGAACACCTCAATGACTACGACCTGATCCTGACCACCTACGCGCTGCTGCCCAAAGACATTGAGCACTTGGCCAAGCTGCCTCTGCACGTATTGATCCTGGACGAAGCGCAGTACATCAAGAATCCCGGCAGCAAGGCCTCACAGGCTGCCTGCGAACTCAGCGCACGTCAGCGCCTGTGCCTCAGCGGCACCCCGCTGGAAAACCACTTGGGCGAACTGTGGTCGCTGTTTCACTTCTTGCTTCCCGGGTGGCTGGGCGACGTTAAGGCGTTCAACCGTGACTACCGGGTGCCGATTGAACGCCAGGGCAACGACGAGCGTTTGCAGCACCTCAATGCGCGGATCAAACCCTTCCTGTTGCGCCGCACCAAAGAGCAGGTGGCGACCGAGCTGCCACCGAAAACCGAGATTATCCATTGGGTCGAACTCAACGAAGCGCAGCGCGATGTGTACGAAACGATGCGCCTGGCGATGGACAAAAAAGTCCGCGACGAAATCACCCGTAAAGGCGTAGGCCGCAGCCAGATCATCATCCTTGAAGCATTACTCAAGCTGCGTCAGGTCTGTTGCGACCTGAGGTTGGTCAGCGATACCCCGCCGAAAAAAGGCAGCACCTCGGGCAAACTCGACAGCCTCATGGCGATGCTCGAAGAACTGTTTGCCGAAGGTCGACGCATTCTGCTGTTTTCGCAGTTCACCTCGATGCTGGGGCTGATCGAAGCGGAACTGAAAAAGCGCAATGTCCGTTACGCGCTGCTCACCGGGCAAACCCGTGATCGACGTGCACCAGTCAAAGACTTTCAAAGCGGCACACTGCAAATCTTCCTGATCAGCCTCAAGGCTGGCGGTGTGGGATTGAACCTGACCGAAGCCGACACGGTTATTCACTACGACCCGTGGTGGAACCCAGCCGCTGAAAACCAGGCCACCGACCGCGCTTATCGCATTGGCCAAGAGAAACCGGTGTTTGTGTACAAGATGATTGCGCGCGGCACCGTGGAAGAGAAAATCCAGCACCTGCAGCAGGAAAAATCGGATTTGGCTGCAGGCGTGTTAGACGGCCGAATTGCCGGGGACTGGAAACTGCAAGACGACGACATCGACGCGCTGTTTGCGCCGTTGCCGCCTAAAGTCGAAAAACGCTAAAACAACGCCGACTTGCTGGAGCGAGCTTGCTTCGCGATCTTTTGCTCTATTCAAAGATCGCGAGGTCATCAAGCGCCGAACGGTGGATCCTGCAGAAACTGCGTGCGCTACCCCTTCAACGGCGCAAACAACGCGTCAATGTCAGTCTGCTCAAGCTTCCAGCCGCTGCTCAAGCCTCCATCTAAAACACCTGCGGCCAAATGCGCTTTTTTCTGTTGCAACGCCTGGATTTTTTCTTCCACGGTGCCACGCGCAATCATCTTGTAGACGAATACAGGCTTATCTTGGCCAATCCGATGCGCACGATCAGTGGCCTGATTTTCAGCCGCCGGGTTCCACCATGGATCGTAATGAATCACCGTATCAGCCGCGGTCAAATTAAGGCCCGTACCACCCGCCTTCAAACTGATTAAAAACAGTGGAACTTTGCCGTCCTGGAAGTTTTTAACCGGCGTACGACGATCCTTGGTATCACCGGTCAGCAGCGAATAGGCAACGTTGCGGTGTTCCAGCTCTTGCTCGATCAATGCCAGCATTGAGGTGAATTGAGAGAACAGTAGAATGCGCCGACCTTCACCCAGCAACTCTTCAATGATCTCCATCAAGCTACCCAGCTTTCCGGTCAAAGTCCGTTTGGCATTAACGGCTGATGCGCTTTTGACCAAACGCAAATCGCAGCACACCTGGCGCAGTTTAAGCAGCGCTTCAAGAATGATGATCTGACTGCGAGCTATCCCGCTGCGGTTGATTTCATCGCGAACCTTCTTGTCCATTGCAACGCGAACGGTTTCATAGACATCGCGCTGGGTATCGCTCAAGTCGACCCAATGCACGATTTCAGTTTTCGCTGGCAATTCAGCGGCTACCTGCTCTTTAGTGCGGCGTAATAAAAACGGTTTGATGCGTGCCGTCAGGCTGTGCATACGCTCACTGTTACCGTGCTTTTCGATGGGCGTACGGTAATCACGATTGAACGTTTTGCTATCACCCAGCCAACCCGGCAACAAAAAGTGGAACAAGGACCACAGCTCACCCAGATGGTTTTCCAAAGGCGTTCCGGAGAGACACAAGCGTTGTTTAGCCTGCAATTGCCGTGCGGATTGAGCGGCCTTGCTCGTCGGATTTTTAATGTTTTGTGCCTCATCCAGAATCACAACACTCCAGACGATAGGCTCAAGTGTTTCCAGGTCTCGCGGCAACAAGGCGTAGGTGCTCAATATCAAATCGTAGCCTGCCAACTGATCGAAATCTTTTTGGCGGTTGTTCCCATGCAACGCCAGCACGTTGAGTTGCGGGGTAAAACGAGCCGCTTCGTCGAGCCAGTTGGGAATCAGGCTGGTCGGCATGATCGCCAGAGCAGGCGAATCAAGCTGACCGTTCTGTTTGAGTTGCAATAGATGAGTCAGGGCTTGCAGCGTCTTGCCCAAACCCATGTCGTCACCCAGAATGCCACCCACCTCAAGCTCGCGCAGGGCTTGCATCCAGTTCAAACCTTCTAGCTGATAAGGACGCAGAGTGGCGTTTAGCCCTTGCGGCGCAGGCAACGCGACATGCTCTGACTGCTTAAGGCGTTTGGCAAAGTCACGCTGACGCTCGCCCCCTTGCCAGACCAGCGGTACATCGTCCAACGCACTGAGCCGCCCGGCATCCAGAGAACTCAGCCGCAATGAATCGCCACGATGCTCCTTTAAATACAATTCACTGAGGGTTGCCATCAGCGGTTTGATCCGACCATATGGCAAGACTACGTTCAAGGCTGGTTTTAATGCCGCATATTGATTGGGCGAATAATGAAGATTAACCAACAGCGGCTCGTCATCTCTTCGAAGAGCCATGGATTGAGGGTCTAACACCTCAGGGCTGCGCCTCAGCACGTTAAGCAGAATCGGCAACAGACTATAGCGCCGACCATTGACCTCAATGCCCAGCTCCAGATCAAACCAGGCGTGTTCCGGGCCCTCCTCGATATCGGCGTACCATTGCTCGACTTCGTGAAGCTCAAAGTGAAAGCCTTGCTGGATTACGATCTGCCAGCCCAAGTCGCGCAAACGCTCCAGGTCAGTTTGGACAAAGGTGATCCAACCCGCATCATTCGCTTGGTCGAACAACTCACCGGCCACACCGGGCAATGCAACGCCTTGACCTGTAACTCTTTTAAAACCGACCTTGAGCAGGGCCTGGCGAAGCGCTTTTTCAGCCGCTGGCTGGCGCTGGACGCGCAGCGTTTCACTGCCCGATAACAGCCGTATTTCACTCGAATTCTTATCAGCTACATAGCTACCCGCATAGCTGAAACCCAACGCTGCACGGTGTTCAACGGGTTTGGTCGCGCGCCATGAGGTCTGCGCAATACTGCCCAAGGTCAAATGCGCGATGGGCGCAATATCGTTGACAACCCGCTCGGTCAGCGCACACGGCGCAGCGACTGTATCGACCACGGTACGCATGCGGTGGCTGAACTCTACGGCATGCTGCGCCGGAATATCCGGAGCCAGGAGCAAGTGACAGGCCAGTTTGTCGCTCAACTCATACTGCAGGGGTCCAATTTGCATCCGTTCGAAGTCAATGTAGTGCAGCGGTTCCAGCGCTAGAACAGCGTCCAGCGATTGGTCAGCGCCGAGCCATTGGCCTCGGTAATTGCCGTTAGCTTGCTCAACCCAGTTGAAGATTGCAGGGCGCGGGGCAGCTGCAACCAAAGGTCGCTGCAAGTCAAAATCAAGAAACAGTCGCGACGTTTCAAGGAGTAACTCAAGCACGTCACCACCGATACGCCCCTTGAGCTCTACACCAGAAGCATAGCTCGCGTTGGTATAGCTGGTGATGAACAGACGAGCAAACTTGAGGTCCGATTCAAGCAGGTAGCCAGGCGGATTGCGCAAGACATCATGGGGAAACGTGTAGCGTTGCAAATCCCGAAGACTGCCGTCTTTTAGCCGTCTGGCCTTATAAAAATCGACCTGCCAATTCCCCGTCTGACGGTTCAGCACAAGCCGATATAACAGACCGATGTCACTGGTTTTTTTAGCGGGAGCCGTTGCACTCTTGCTTCTCGGAATTGCATCGAGCCAGCGTTCCAGGCCAGGGCTCATGTGCTCGCCGAGCCTTTGCACCCCGTCCTGAGGCAGTACGCTATGCAAATAATACAAAACAGCAGCACAGTGCTTGCAATCAAACGCAACCGGGCAGCTACATGAACAGTGCAGAAGCTGTGCATTTGCATGGTTAGACTCAATGCGAATCAGCTGTTCGTAGACATACCCTTGGCCCCCTTCGCACGTGGCACGAATACAGTCATCATCAACTTCAAGCAACTCGACACGATCTTCTCGAAAGTATTTGTGCCCACGCTCAAGGACTCTTTTGCTAAAGCCAAGACTCCAGTCGCCGTTGTGCAATACGTTTTCTATAGAGAGCATTCACTGCACTGCCTAGTAAACAATCAAAGGTGAGCGGCCAGCACCCGCGCCAAGGTCGCTTTGACCTTGCCCATGCCGTCGTGCAGCGCCTGTTCGATTTCGGCCATGGTGATGATCGCCGTGGACTTGCCTGCTGCCGGATTGACCACCAACGCCAGACAGGCGTAATCCAGATCCAGCTCGCGAGCCAACCCGGCTTCGGGCATGCCGGTCATGCCCACAATGTCGCAGCCATCACGTTCAAGACGGGCGATTTCAGCCACAGTCTCAAGTCGCGGGCCTTGGGTGGCCGCGTACACGCCGTGACTGCTGTAGGAGCAACCCTCAGCTGCCAGAGCGCTGATCAGTTGTTCGCGCAGGGATTCGGTGTAGGGATAGCTGAAGTCGATGTGAGTCACGTGTTCCAGATCACCGGCGAAATAGGTGTGCTCGCGACCGCTGGTGTAGTCGATCAACTGGTGCGGCACGCAGAAATGCCCGGTGCCCATGGCCATGTGGATCCCGCCCACAGCGTTCACCGCCAAAATCGCCTCGGCCCCGGCCTGCTTCAACGCCCACAGGTTGGCGCGGTAATTGACCTGGTGCGGCGGCACCCGATGCGGATGACCGTGGCGCGCCAGAAACAGCACTTCACGCCCGCCAAACTCACCGATCTGAATGTCGGCCGAGGTCGGGCCGTAAGGGGTGTCGAGGGCCAGCGAGCGGCTGATGGTCAACCCTTCGAGTTGAGTCAGCCCCGTGCCACCAATAATTGCGTAAACCGTCATTGAGCCATGCCTCTTAAAACTTCAGTTAATCGATCAATTGAGCATCTTTGAGCGCGCCCATCGCCACCTGCCAACGCGGGCTCTGGCGATAGTCAGTGCTGGCCCAGGCCTGCGCCCGCATCCGTGCAATACGTGCCGATGGCGTGACCTTAAGGCGCTGAGCCGCACTGAGCGCCAGCTCGGCGGCTGCACGGTCGTTGCACACCAGGCCCATGTCGCAACCGGCAGACAAGGCCGCTTCAATGCGGCTGGCAGCATCGCCCACCACGTGCGCCCCGGCCATCGACAGGTCATCACTGAAAATGACACCGTCAAATTGCAGTTCACCACGCAAAATATCCTGCAACCAGCGCCGCGAGAACCCGGCTGGCTGGCTATCGACTTGCGGGTAAATCACATGCGCAGGCATCACAGCCGCCAAGTGCTTGCTCAGACGGGCAAATGGCACCAGGTCGTGGGCGCGGATCTGCTCTAGACTGCGCTCATCTGTAGGAATGGCTACATGGGAATCAGCCTCTGCCCATCCATGCCCAGGAAAATGCTTACCCGTTGCAGCCATACCCGCAGCGTTCATCCCGCGAATAAAGGCGCCCGCCAACAATGCCGCACGCTCAGGGTCGCCTTCAAAAGAACGGCTGCCCACCACCGCGCTGCGCTGGTAATCAAGGTCCAGGACCGGGGCAAAGCTCAAATCCAGGCCTATGGCCAAGACTTCTGTGGCCATGATCCAGCCGCATTGCTCTGCCAAGTACTCTGCATTAGGGTTATCGGCAATTGCGCGCATAGCGGGAAGACGCACAAAGCCCTGGCGTAGACGCTGCACCCGGCCGCCTTCCTGGTCGACTGCCAGCAACAAATCGGGACGCACGGCACGAATCGACGCACTCAACTCACGCACCTGCCGCGGATGCTCAATATTGCGCGCAAAGATGATCAACCCGCCCACTTCAGGCTGGCGCAGCAATTGCCGGTCTTCAGCCGTCAGCCAGGTACCGGCGACGTCCACCATCAAGGAGCCTTGCAAGGCAGAACTCATGGAAAATCCTTAAGAGAGAAAGCGCTTATATCCCGTTAAAGGGTGCAGGCACACGCCTGAGCGCCGCGCACCAGAGAGGCAGCGGTGAATCAATAGACGGGAATAAGTCAGGGCTAGACATGGCGGCTAGCTTAGCGGAACAAAGCTGCCGCGCCCACCCGCGAACAGTCAAACCTTGACGGCGATCGGCGGAGTTTTAGTGCGGGGACGAAGCTGGGCACTGGCCATCGCCGGGTCAGTGACACCGCTTTGTGCACGCATACCAGCCGCGAGGAATGGCACCATCAAGCGCATCACCTGCTCGATTGAAGTATTCACCCCAAAATCGGTTTCGGCGATGGCACGCAGGGCTTTGATCCCCGACATGCTGAATGCCGCTGCGCCGAGCATAAAGTGCACACGCCAAAACAGCTCAATCGGCGGGATCTGAGGCGCGGCCTCGTTCACCAGTACCATATAACGGCGAAAAACCTTGCCGTACATGTCTTCGAGATAGCGACGCAAGTGCCCTTGGCTCTGGCTGAACGCCAAACCCAGCAAGCGCATGAAAATGGACAGGTCATTACCGCTGCGCGGCTGAATCACCAGCGCCTGCTCAACCAGCATTTCCAACAGCTCTTCAAGGCTAGGGCGCTGCTCAGGCTTGGCTTGACGACGCTCCAGCTCGCGATCAAGGTTGGCGCAAAACGGCCCCAGGAAGCGCGAGAAAACCGCCTGAATCAGCGCTTTTTTCGAACCAAAATGATAATTGACCGCCGCCAGGTTGACCGAGGCTTTGCTGGTAATCAGCCGCAATGAAGTTTCAGCAAAACCTTTTTCCGCGAACAGCTGCTCAGCAGCATCAAGGATACGTTCAACGGTTTCCGACTGGGCCATGGCTACTCCGCCTGACAAAACATTAAAACACCTGTTTGAAACATACGTTTCGACTTGTAAAAAGTCAAGGCGGCGTGTTCGGTTTGCGACCGGGCGGTCTCGCATTTAACCACAGCCGCCGCCAGCAAGGCTTCGGCTGATAAAAGGCGGTTCATACAAACTGCCAGTGACCGTCCAGCGGATGGCTGAAAATGGGTGATTGCCAATAAGCCTTCACTGTATATAATCCCAGTCACTGTATAAAAAGACAGAGCGATCACCATGTTAAAACTGACGCCACGCCAAGCTGAGATCCTGGCCTTCATCAAGCGATGCCTGGATGACAACGGATACCCGCCCACCCGTGCCGAGATCGCACAGGAACTGGGTTTCAAATCCCCCAACGCCGCCGAAGAGCACCTCAAGGCCCTTGCTCGCAAGGGGGCCATCGAAATGACGCCCGGCGCTTCTCGCGGCATTCGCATCCCCGGCTTTGAGGCCAAGGCTGACGAATCGACCCTACCCATCATCGGCCGAGTCGCTGCAGGCGCCCCGATCCTGGCGCAAGAGCACGTCGAAGAGTCCTGCAACATCAACCCGACCTTCTTCCACCCACGCGCCGACTACCTGTTACGGGTACAAGGCATGAGCATGAAGGACGTCGGCATCTTTGATGGCGACCTTCTGGCGGTGCATACCTGCCGCGAAGCCCGAAACGGCCAGATTGTTGTGGCCCGCATTGACGACGAAGTCACTGTAAAGCGCTTCAAGCGTGAAGGCAGCAAAGTCTGGCTGATCGCTGAAAACCCGGATTTCGCGCCCATTGAGGTCAACCTCAAAGAGCAAGAGCTGGTTATCGAAGGCCTGAGCGTCGGCGTTATCCGCCGCTAAAAGGAGATGCCATGCAGTTCCCACACACACCGTTGCCAGCACAACTCCCTTTGTTCGAAGTGTTCATGGCGCAACCCATGCCCTCTGCGATCAAAGAAGTGCTCGATGCACCCTGGAGCGCCGAACCCGAAGTCTTCAGTGAGTTGTCGCTGCGCGGTGCTGCGGGAAACTGCCTGAACCTGCTGGCTCCCATGCTCCGCGAATTGAGCGAGCAACAAGACGACCGCTGGCTGACCCTAATAGCACCGCCTGCCAGCTTGACTCAAAGCTGGCTGCGAGATGCCGGGTTGAACCGCGAGCGTATTTTGCTTCTGCAACCCAACGGCAATAAAAGCGCCTTGCAACTTACCTGCGAAGCGCTGCGCTTGGGTCGCAGCCACACAGTGGTCAGCTGGATCAACCCGTTGACCGTCGCCGCTCGCCAACAACTGATTGGCGCAGCACGTATCGGGCACGGGCAAAGCTTGAATATTCGCTTGGGCTAAACACAGGGCTTGCGCGCAATGCTCAAGCCTGTCTGTGACACGCATGACTCATTAAGCGCTTAATGCAGAATGCGCGGTCCTTCGTCTTTTTCAAGCTCGCCTTCGGCCAATCGGCCAGCCATCTGCACACCTACGCTGAGCATGGCTTTGGCCACCTCGACGTGTTGACCTTGAAGAAAAACCTTGGCGTCTTCAGAGAAGTTGAGCGTCACCAAAGACCCCTCGTCTTCAGCCCGGCGCAACTCGATACGGCCGTCTGGCAATTCGACAATTTCTAGAAAGGACGTTGGCATAAAAGTTTGTTCTCCACGAAAGCGCGGGATTATATCAGTCATCCCTTGTCATTTTTCCAGGATCTGAGACGGTTTAATGACTGACTGATGAATGACTGTACAGTTTTATGCGCGTCCTTCAACACTCATTTAGTCCATCGCGGAACCGAATGGCCAAACCCTTGAGGTTCTGACGCCACTCTTCCAATGTCTCGCGACTCAACGCTTCGGGAGTTTCGTCTTCCAGGTTCACTGTCTCGATCAGAGGCTGAAACACGTCTGCCTTAACCTTCTTCGGCGCTTGCAACGGCTGGTACAACGCCGCGTGCGTAGCAACCAATTGCGCCAACCAGGTGTGCGGCGCTTGTGCCAGCTCGACCATTTCAGCCAATTCGGGGATCGCCACCGCATCCAGTATTTCTTTAGTCAGCAGCAACTCAACACGAGGAGCATTGGCCTGAGGCAAGCGATAAAAGCCAGCAATCTCGTGACACAACCCCAAAAGTGCCCCATACAAATGGAACACAGCTGACTCGCGCTCAGACTGAACCAGCGCCTGAGCATTCATGGCCCTGCCTTCGCCCGCCTTGTTCATGGCTTCAAGCGCCAGGCCAGCAAAATAAATTTTCTGATTGGTACGGGTATAGAGTTCGTGAGCCATGTTGAGGCGCTCCACAGCGAATGGGGTAAGGGCTGACAGCAGTCTCAGGGATAGGGGATAAGGGCGCAAGGCCATGACGAGAGGATTTTTCTCCGTCACAAACCAAAAGATCGCGAGACAAGCTCGCTCCTTGATATGTAGCGCCCGTAGCAGTTGACGAGCTTTGCGAGGCTACGTCCGGCTGCGCAGCAGTCGTAAAACCTTCCAACTCGGCGTTTCAAAGCTCACCCCAACACAAACTGTAGTCGCTGCCGAGGCACGAAGGCTGCGAGGGACACCCACCTAAACAAAAACCGCGCAAGGCATGCAGCCCTTGCGCGGTTTTTTAGCCGGTCAGCTCGGTATCAAGCGTCTTTTTCTTTACGCTTGTCTTCGACTTTCCAGCTGCCACCGTCGTAGAACGCACGCCAGCCTGTCGGTTTGCCATCCACTTCAGTCTGCACGTATTGCTCTTTGGTTTTGCGACTGTAGCGAATAACCGCCGGGCGGCCATCCGGGTCTTTCTTAGGCGCTTCACACAGGAAGTGATACTTGGGATCAATCTCATCCTTGTGAGGAATGATCTCGATCACCAACGGCGCACGGGTTTCACGGTTTTTCGGGAACTGGCTCGCTGCCAGGAACAGGCCCGATGCACCGTCACGCAGGATGTAGGTGTCGTTTACTTTCTCGCACTTGAGCTCCGGCATTTTCACCGGATCCATTTTCGGCGGCGCCGCCTCACCGCTTTTCAGCAGTTTGCGGGTGTTTTTACATTCCGCGTTGGTGCAGCCGAAGAACTTGCCGAAACGACCCGTTTTAAGCTGCATCTCGCTGCCGCACTTGTCGCACTCAAGGCTCGGCCCTTCGTAGCCTTTGATGCGATAGTTGCCTTCTTCGATTTCGTAACCCACGCAATCCGGGTTGTTACCGCAGATGTGCAGCTTGTGCTTTTCATCCAGCAGGTAGGCGTCCATCGCCGTGCTGCAAATCGGGCAACGATGTTTGCCCAGCAGTACCAGCGACTCGGACTCACCTTCGTCGTCCGCCGCGATTTCGTCACCCGGCACCAGATTAACGGTGGCCTTGCAGCGCTCTTTAGGCGGCAGGCTGTAACCTGAGCAACCCAGGAACACGCCTGTCGAAGCCGTACGAATCTGCATCGGACGACCACATTCCTTGCACGGAATATCGGTCATGACCGGCTGGTTGGCGCGCATGCCGCCATCCGGCGCAGCCGCTACTTCAAGTTTTTTCTTGAACTCGCCGTAGAACTCGTCCAGCACGTTTTTCCAGTCGCGCTCACCTTGTGCCACATCGTCGAGGTTCTCTTCCATGCCGGCGGTAAAGCCGTAGTCCATGAGATCAGAGAAGCTCTCGGACAAGCGCTCGGTAACGATATCGCCCATTTTTTCGGAGTAGAAACGACGGTTGTGCAGCGCAACGTAACCACGGTCTTGAATGGTCCCGATAATCGCCGCGTAGGTCGAAGGACGACCAATACCGCGTTTTTCCATCTCTTTTACCAGGCTGGCCTCGGAGTAACGCGCAGGTGGCTTGGTGAAGTGCTGGCTCGGATCGAGATCAATCAGTTTGAGCACGTCACCCTGAGCCATATCCGGCAATACGTCGTCATCGCCCGGCTTGGTGATTTGCGGCATCACACGGGTATAACCATCGAACTTCAGGATGCGGCCTTTGGCACGCAACTCGAAATCACCGGCTGCCACGCTGACGGTGGTCGACAAATATTTGGCTGGCAGCATCTGGCACGCCACGAATTGGCGCCAGATCAGCTCGTAGAGGCGCTCAGCGTCGCGCTCCATGCCCGACAGCTTGCTCGGGTGCATATTCACGTCAGAAGGACGAATCGCTTCGTGAGCCTCTTGTGCGCCTTCCTTGCTGCTGTACACGTTAGGCGCCGGCGGCAGGTACGACTCGCCGAACTCGCTTTCTATGTAAGTACGCGCCATCGCGACCGCATCGGCAGAGAGGTTGGTAGAGTCGGTACGCATATAGGTGATGTAGCCCGCTTCATACAAACGCTGGGCCATCATCATGGTTTTCTTCACCCCGAAGCCCAGGCGGTTACTCGCGGCCTGCTGCAGGGTGGAGGTAATAAACGGTGCCGACGGCTTGCTGCTGGTCGGTTTGTCTTCACGCTTGACGATGGTGTAGTTGGAGGCTTTGAGCTTCTCCAGCGCGGCCATGGCCTGGGCTTCGTTCAGCGGCTTGAAGGCCTCGCCTTTTTCACGGGCAACATCGAAGCGCACTTTCGCGCCCTTGGCCGTACCGAGGTCGGCGTGGATTTCCCAGTACTCTTCAGGGTTGAACGCACGAATTTCACGCTCACGCTCAACCACCAGCTTCACGGCAACCGACTGCACACGGCCAGCCGACAGGCCGCGGGCAATTTTTGCCCACAGCAGCGGCGACACCATGTAACCCACCACACGGTCGAGGAAGCGACGCGCCTGCTGGGCGTTCACCCGGTTGATGTCCAGCTCGCCCGGCTTGGAAAAGGCTTCTTGAATCGCCTTCTTGGTGATTTCGTTGAACACCACGCGCTTGTAGCGGCTGTCGTCACCACCAATGGCTTCGCGCAGGTGCCAGGCAATGGCTTCCCCCTCGCGATCCAAGTCGGTTGCGAGATAGATGGTGTCAGCATCTTTGGCGAGCCGGCGCAGCTCTTCGATGACCTTTTCCTTGCCAGGCAAGATCTCGTACTTGGCTTTCCAGCCATGCTCGGGATCGACCCCCATGCGCGAGATTAGCTGCTTTTGAGCCTTCTCTTTAGGCGACAGGGCCGGCGCTTCGCCCGCCGCTGCCTTACCACGCTTGGCAGCAGGTTCTTTACTGGCGCTAGCCGAACCGCTGGTGGGCAGGTCTCGGATATGGCCGATACTCGACTTCACCACGTACTCGTTGCCCAAGTACTTGTTGATGGTCTTGGCCTTAGCCGGGGATTCCACAATGACCAGCGATTTGCCCATGGATCAGAAAATTCCTGAATTCTAGAAGTGAAAGGCGGTGAGCGCCTGACGCGGCACCGCTATATATAGTGGCTACAAGGTGAGGTCAAGCACAGGGTGCTGCGCGACCAGGCCTTATGTCCGGGAAAAAAGGCTGTCTTCAGCCTCAATCAAAGCAAAGCGCGGAACCTGTTCACCCTCAACGGTGACCGTTTCAAGGAACATGCTCAGCGGGCGGACCCAAAAGCCGTATTCGCCATACAAGGCCTGGTAAAAAACCACGTCCTCTTCGGTTTCTGAGTGGCGAGCCACATTGAATACCCGATATTGCGGCCCTTTGTAATGCTGATAGAGCCCAGGTTGTAGCGCCATGTTGCGGCTCCCTGCAAATAAAAAAGAAAAACACCTAAAAACAAAAACCGGGGCACATGGCCCCGGCTTCCATCAACGCAACGCTTTAAACGCGTTCGAAGACAGTGGCAATGCCCTGGCCAAGACCAATGCACATGGTGGACAACCCGAAAGTGCCGCCATTTTGCTTCATCACATTGAGCAAAGTGCCGGAGATACGAGCACCCGAGCATCCAAATGGATGGCCCAGAGCGATTGCACCGCCGTGCAGGTTAACCTTCTCATTCATCTTGTCGAGCACTTTCAGATCTTTCAGCACTGGCAGAGCCTGTGCAGCGAAAGCCTCGTTGAGCTCAATGAAGTCGATGTCGGCCATATTCAAGCCCGCGCGCTTCAATGCTTTTTGTGTCGCCGGTACTGGACCATAGCCCATGATTGCCGGATCCACACCCGCTACTGCCATCGAGCGGATCACGGCCAGCGGCTCAAGACCCAAGTCTTTAGCGCGCTGAGCCGACATAACGATCATGCACGAAGCACCGTCGGTAATCTGCGACGACGTACCCGCCGTTACGGTGCCACCCTTAGGGTTGAACGCAGGCTTCAATGCAGCCAGGCTTTCCAGGGTCGTTTCCGGACGGATGGTTTCATCGTAGTCGAAAATTTTCAGGAAGCCGTTTTCGTCATAGCCTTGCATCGGGATGATTTCGTCTTTGAACTTGCCTTCAATCGTCGCCTTGTGGGCCAACTGATGAGAACGCACGCCAAAGGCATCCTGCTGCTCACGGGTGATGCCATGCATCTTGCCAAGCATTTCAGCGGTCAGGCCCATCATGCCCGACGCTTTGGCCGCGTACAGCGACATGTGCGGGTTAGGGTCAACGCCGTGCATCATGCTCACGTGGCCCATATGCTCGACGCCGCCAACCACGAACACGTCACCGTTACCGGTCATGATCGCTTGCGCAGCAGTGTGCAAAGCGCTCATGGAGGAACCGCACAGGCGGCTCACGGTTTGTGCCGCAGACGTGTGCGGAATCTGGGTCATCAGCGACGCCATGCGCGCAATGTTCCAGCCCTGCTCCAGGGTCTGGTTTACACAGCCCCAGATCACGTCTTCGACTTCGTTCGGGTCAACCTTGTTGTTGCGCTCCAGCACTTTGCTGATCAGGTGCGCAGACATGTCTTCAGCACGGGTGTTGCGGTGCATGCCACCCTTGGAGCGGCCCATCGGGGTGCGACCGAAGTCGACAATCACCACGTCTCTAGGATTCAAGCTCATAATTTCACTCTCACTCTAATGGGGCGCTTAACCGAAGAAGCTCTGACCGTTTTTGGCCATTTCACGCAGCTTCGCAGTCGGGTGGTACAGCGCGCCCAGTTCAGCGTACTGATCAGCCAGGGCGACAAACTGTGCAACACCGATCGAGTCGATGTAGCGCAGCGCGCCGCCACGGAACAGCGGGAAGCCAATGCCGTACACCAGGCCCATGTCGGCCTCGGCTGCGGTTTCAACGATGCCGTCTTCCAGGCAACGCACGGTTTCCAAGCACAACGGGATCATCATCCAGTTGATGATGTCTTCGTCAGTGACGTCGCGCTGCTCGTAGACAATCGGCTTGAGCACTTCAAGCACGCTCGAATCAACGACTTTCTTCTGCTTGCCCTTCTTGTCAGCCTCGTAGGCGTAGAAGCCCTTGCCGTTCTTCTGGCCCAGGCGCTTGGCCTCGTACAGAGCGTCGATCGCTGAACGGCGGTCGTCTTTCATGCGATCCGGGAAGCCCTCAGCCATCACGTCACGACCGTGGTGTCCGGTGTCAATGCCGACCACGTCCATCAGGTACGCCGGGCCCATCGGCCAGCCGAATTTTTCCATCACTTTGTCGATGCGCACGAAGTCGACACCGGCACTGACCAGCTTGGCGAAACCGCCGAAGTACGGGAACAGAACGCGGTTGACCAAAAAGCCCGGGCAGTCGTTAACGACGATCGGGTTTTTGCCCATTTTCTTGGCGTAGGCAACGGTGGTGGCTACAGCCTGGTCGCTGGACTTCTCGCCACGAATCACTTCAACCAGCGGCATCATGTGTACAGGGTTGAAGAAGTGCATGCCGACGAAATTTTCCGGACGCTTGAGGGCTTTGGCCAGCAGGCTGATGGAAATGGTCGAGGTGTTGGAGGCCAGAATGGCATCTTCGCGAACGTGGTTTTCCACTTCCGCCAGCACGGCTTGCTTGACCTTCGGGTTTTCAACAACGGCTTCGACCACCAGATCGACGTTGCCGAAATCACCGTAGGACAAAGTAGGACGAATGCCATTAAGCACTTCGGCCATTTTTGCCGGGGTCATGCGGCCTTTATCAACGCGGCCCACCAGCAGCTTGGCGGCTTCTGCCAGACCTTGCTCGATGCCATGCTCGTTGATGTCTTTCATCAGGATCGGCGTGCCTTTGGAGGCCGACTGATAGGCAATACCGCCGCCCATGATGCCTGCGCCGAGCACGGCAGCCTGCTTCACGTCTTTGGCGATCTTGTCGTAGATCTTGGCTTTTTTCTTCAGCTCCTGATCGTTCAGGAACAGGCCGATCAAACATTGCGAAGCGCTGGTTTTCGCCAGTTTGGCGAAACCTGCGGCTTCGACTTCCAGCGCCTTGTCACGACCGAAGTTCGCGGCTTTCTGAATGGTCTTGATCGCTTCAACCGGCGCCGGGTAGTTCGGACCCGCTTGACCGGCGACGAAACCTTTGGCGGTTTCGAACGCCATCATTTGTTCAATCGCGTTCAGCTTGAGTTTTTCAAGCTTCGGCTGGCGCTTGGCCTTGTAATCCAGCTCGCCACTGATGGCGCGCTTGATCAGGTCCAGCGCGGCTTCGCCCAGCTTGTCAGCAGTCACTACAGCGTCAACAGCACTGACTTTGAGCGCGTCTTCGGCACGGTTTTCTTTACCCGAGGCGATCCATTCAACAGCGTTATCAACGCCGATCAGGCGCGGGAGGCGCACAGTGCCGCCGAAGCCCGGGTAGATGCCCAGTTTGACTTCTGGCAGGCCAATTTTGGCGCTGTCAGCCATGACGCGGAAGTCCGCTGCCAGGCACATTTCCAGACCGCCACCCAATGCGATGCCATTGATGGCCGCGACAGTAGGGACGTTGAGGTCTTCGAAATCACTGAAGATTTTGTTGGCTTCGAGGTTGCCCGCGATCAGCTCGGCATCCGGCAACTTGAAGTTTTCGACGAATTCGGTGATGTCTGCGCCGACGATAAAGACGTCTTTACCACTGGAAACGATGACACCCTTGACCGAAGCATCTGCCTTGATCGCATCCACTGCCTGACGCAATTCGTTCAGGGTTAGACGGTTGAACTTGTTGACGGACTCACCCTTGAGATCGAACTTGAGTTCGACGATGCCACTTTCAAGAGCCGTAACCGTGATGGCTTTACCTTCGTAAATCATCAACTGATCTCCACGATATGGAAGCTGAACAGTACACGTCGGACGCTAGCGTCTGGCTGTCATTGACCTTTGCGCCAATGTTGATGCCAATCCGCCAGGCACACCCGCCAACGCGATAATCGGGGTTCTGCGAGCGTCATCTGACAAGACAAACACTCGATTCATACGCCCGTTTGATTTGGGTGTGGACACCTTCACGGAAAAGCCACTGATTGTCAATTGTCCAAAACAACGATGACAAAACGACTCGCCAGTCAGTTTTAAACCCGCAAAAGAGCAAAGAAGGATAGACAGGGTTTTTGCACAACGGCGGTCAAGCGTAATTCTTGTGGGCGGCAAGACCTGTGGGAGCCTGGCTTGCCAGCGATTGGATCGACGCGGTGCAGCAGACAAACCGTGGCGTCAGCATCGCTGGCAAGCCAGGCTCCCACAGAGGATACAGACAGGCTTACGCCAAGGCTTTAAGCACTTGATCAATGGCTTGCAGGACTTCTGGCTCACCCTTCTCGCCCCAATACAGTGCAATCATTTGGGCGCCAGCTTCGACCTTGTACACATTCGCTGGCAACTTTTTGAACTGTGCCAACAGACGCTCATCGACACATTCTTCACGCCACTGATTGACCCATATTCCTGGCGATGATTGCCAATAGCACCATGTTTCAGGTTTAGTACTGCGCCGCGGGCGATGGAATTGCGCGCAGGAGCCCGGCGGCTCAGGTTCTAGCCAATGCGGCCATTCCTGGCTCGCCAGTTGCATTGCCAAACCCATGCGCCGCGCCTCCATGCGCAATGCCATTCGACCACTCTGGCGACGCGAAGGACGCAGCCATGCCAAAGGGCTCAGAACCAGCGCCAGGATTGACACCACTATCCATACCGTCATATTTCTACTCTCATTACCTGATAAACGAGTTGACCCCGGCCCAAGCCAAGCCCCTACAAAGGGGCCATACTCATAACTAATCGCCATTTACAGGAGCGCTTCACATGACCTCGCCGATGCCCTACAAACATATTTTGGTTGCCGTCGACCTGACCGAAGAATGCGACCCGGTAATTTATCGCGCCAGCGCCAGCGCTGAAGCCAACAATGCAAAGCTGTCACTCATCCATATCGTCGAGCCGATGGCAATGGCCTTTGGCGGCGACGTTCCGATGGACCTGTCGCAGTTGCAGCAACAACAATTCGATCAAGCCAAAGCACGCCTTGAGCGGTTGATAGACATATACCCGCAACTGTCCAAAGATAACTGCCATCTGGAATATGGCCAGCCACGCCAGGAAATCCATGGCTTCGCTAAAGAGCACGGCTGCGAACTGATTGTGGTCGGCAGTCATGGCCGCCACGGCCTGGCATTGCTGCTGGGCTCCACCGCCAATGACGTTTTGCATGGCGCACCGTGCGACGTATTGGCCGTTAGCCTGAAAAAAGCCGAATAAGATCCCCGTCCGGCAACAGCAAAAAAGCCCGACCCTTGATTAAAGGGCCGGGCTTTTTCATTTCAGCTAACGGTCAATCAGGCATCCAGCTCAGCCCAACGCTCAACCAATTGCTCAAGCTCGGCTTGCAGCTTTTCCAGCTTGGCGATCACTTCGGCCGTTTGCGCAGCAGGACGCTGATAAAAATCCGCTTTCGCCATGTCAGCTTCAACGGCAGCGATGGCCTGTTCTTTGGCGTCGATGTCACCCGGCAACGCTTCCAGCTCGCGCTGCAGCTTGTAGCTGAGTTTCTTCTTTGCCGCAGGTGCAGGCTGTGCAGCGGCCTGAGCCGGTGCTGCCGTCACCACCGCCGAGTTCAAGTCAGCTTTGCCGGACTTGCTCTCGGTGACGCCCAACAAGCGCGGCGAACCGCCCTGACGCAGCCAGTCCTGATAACCGCCCACGTATTCACGCACCTTGCCTTCACCTTCGAAGACCAGGGTGCTGGTGACCACGTTGTCGAGGAATGCCCGGTCGTGGCTAACCATTAGCACGGTGCCCTGGAAGGTCAGCAACACTTCTTCCAACAGCTCCAGAGTTTCAACGTCCAGGTCGTTGGTCGGCTCGTCGAGGACCAGCAGGTTCGCTGGCTTACTGAACAATTTGGCCAGCAACAAACGCGCACGCTCACCACCCGACAGCGCCTTGACCGGCGTGCGGGCACGCTGCGGGCTGAACAGGAAGTCACCCAAGTAGCTGAGGACGTGGCGGCTTTGACCATCGATGTCGATAAAGTCGCGGCCTTCCGCAACGTTGTCGATCACGGTTTTTTCCAGGTCCAACTGGTGACGCAACTGGTCGAAGTACGCCACGTCGATGCGCGTGCCCTCTTCCACTTTGCCGTCGGTCGGTTGCAGACCGCCCAGCATCAGCTTCAACAGTGTGGTTTTGCCCGTACCGTTTGCGCCCAGCAGACCGATACGGTCGCCACGTTGCAGGACCATCGAGAAGTCCTTGATCAGGAACGGACCGTTCGGGTGAGCAAAGCTGACGTTTTCCAGCACCATCACTTGCTTGCCGGACTTGTCGGCCGTGTCGAGCAAGATATTGGCCTTGCCGGTACGCTCACGACGCTCGCTGCGCTCTACTCGCAAGGCTTTCAAGGCGCGAACGCGACCTTCGTTACGGGTACGACGGGCCTTGATGCCCTGACGGATCCACACTTCTTCCTGAGCCAGGCGCTTGTCGAACAAGGCGTTGGCGGTTTCTTCTGCCGCCAGGGTGGCTTCCTTGTGTACCAGGAAGCTGGCGTAGTCGCCATTCCAGTCGATCAGGCCGCCACGGTCCAATTCCAGAATCCGGGTGGCCAGGTTCTGCAAGAAGGAACGGTCATGCGTGATGAACAGAACAGCGCCCTGGAAGTCCTTCAAGGCCTCTTCCAGCCACGCGATTGCGCCGATGTCCAAGTGGTTGGTCGGTTCGTCGAGCAGCAGCAGGTCCGGTTCGGAAACCAGTGCTTGCGCCAGCAGGACGCGGCGACGCCAACCACCGGACAATTCGGCGAGGGTTTTGTCTGCCGGCAACTGCAAGCGGCTCAGGGTGCTGTCGACCAATTGCTGCAAGCGCCAGCCGTCACGGGCTTCAAGGTCTTGCTGGACATGCATCAGTTTGTCCAGGTCGGCATCGGTAACGATGTTCTGGCTGAGGTGATGGTACTGAGCCAGCAACTCGCCGACACCGTCCAGGCCTTCGGCTACAACGTCGAACACGGTCCGCCCGTCGGCCACCGGCAACTCTTGCGGCAATTCGCCAATCTTGAGGCCGGGTGCGCGCCAGACAGAGCCGTCGTCGGGCTTCTGATCACCTTTTACCAGCTTCATCATGCTGGACTTGCCGGTGCCGTTGCGGCCGATGATGCACACCCGCTCTCCACGGGCGATCTGCCAGGACACCTTGTCCAACAACGGCGTAGAGCCGAAAGCAAGGGACACATCGCTGAATTTGAGCAGGGTCATGAGCTTCTCCAAAAACTGGGCGCGCATTCTACCTGATTTGAGCCCGCAGGCGGCCGGGTATTTCTTGTACGGGCGCGCCAGCCTCTCATTTAGTAGCAAGTTGCACCGGTTGGCTGGCAAGGCTTTCACGGCTCGCTGGCAAAAGGCTAAGCTACGAGGCAATCAGTGCGGTCCACCCTGCACTTGTCGTGATCTTTACCTGTACGGAAGCCTCATGCGCAGTCGTCTTTTCAACTTTTTATCCTGCCTGCTTCTCACCAGCTGCGCCGTGCAATCCACGCTGGCCGCAGACCTGACTCAACAACGCCAACTCTACGACAACGCTAAACGCGCTTTGGCCAAAGGTGACTCCGGCCCTTATTTTCAAAATGCCACTGCCCTGCGCAGTTACCCACTGACCCCTTATCTGGCGTATGACGAGCTGACCGCCCGCCTGAAATCCGCCAGCAACACCGAAATCGAGCAGTTTTTGGCTGAGCATGGCGACCTGCCGCAAGCCAACTGGATGAAACTGCGCTGGCTGCGTTGGCTGGCAGACCGTGGCGACTGGGCCACCTTCGCCAAGTACTACGACCCTAAGCTCAATTTCACCGAACTCGATTGCCTCAACGGCCAGTATCAGCTCAACCACAACCTCAAGGCCGAAGGGTATGCCAGCGCCGAGAAGCTCTGGCTGGTTGGCAAGGCACAACCAGCCGCCTGTGATGCGCTGTTCAGCCAATGGGCCGCTGAAGGCCAATTGACCGAGCAAAAACGCTGGCAGCGGGTCAAGCTGGCCGCCGAAGCACGCAATTACGGGCTGGCCACCTCGCTGGCCAGTGGCCTTACTACCTTGGGCCCACAAGCCAAGATCATGATCGACGTGGCACAGAAGCCCGACATGCTCAGCCAGCCGTCACGCTTTGCCCCGGCCAGTGAGGCCATGTCGGACGCGGTCGGCCTTGGCCTACGACGCCTGGCACGCCAAGACCCGGAAAAGGCTGCGGCACTGCTCGACACCTACGCCACTAACATGCACTTTTCTCGTGACGAAAAAGTGTCCATTGCCCGAGAAATCGGCCTGACGTTCGCCCGCCGTTACGACAGCCGCGGCCTGGACATCATGACCCAGTACGACCCGGAGTTGCGTGACAACACCGTCACCGAATGGCGCCTGCGCCTGCTGCTGCGCCTTGCGCGCTGGGAAGACGCCTACCAGCTGACCAAAAAGCTGCCGCAAGACCTGGCAACTACCAACCGCTGGCGTTACTGGCAAGCGCGCAGCCTGGAACTGGCCGAACCGAAAAACCCGCAAGCGCTGGTGCTGCTGAAAAACGTCGCCAAGGAACGTGACTTCTACGGCTTCCTGGCCGCTGATCGGGCGCAAACCCCTTATCAGCTCAACAACAGACCGCTGATGCTCAGCCCGCAACTGGTCAACAAAGTGCGCAACACACCGGGCGTGCAGCGTGCTTTGGAGTTCCATGCACGCGGCCAAGTGGTGGATGGTCGGCGCGAATGGTATTACGTCAGCCGCCATTTCAATCGCGACGAAATGGTCGCCCAGGCCAAGCTGGCCTACGACCTGAAGTGGTATTTCCCGGCCATCCGCACCATCAGTCAGGCGCAATATTGGGACGACCTGGATATTCGTTTCCCGATGGCGCATCGCGACACTCTGGTGCGCGAAGCCAAAGTGCGCGGGCTGCACTCAAGCTGGGTGTTCGCTATTACGCGTCAGGAAAGTGCCTTTATGGACGACGCCCGTTCCGGTGTCGGCGCCAGCGGCTTGATGCAATTGATGCCAGCTACCGCCAAAGAGACTGCACGCAAGTTCAGCATCCCGCTGGCCTCGCCGCAACAAGTGCTGGACCCGGACAAAAATATCCAGCTCGGCGCCGCTTACCTGAGCCAGGTACATGGTCAGTTCAACGGCAACCGGGTGCTCGCATCTGCCGCCTATAACGCAGGGCCGGGCCGTGTCCGTCAGTGGCTCAAAGGTGCGAACCACTTAGGCTTTGATGTCTGGATTGAAAGCATTCCGTTCGACGAAACCCGCCAATACGTGCAAAACGTATTGTCTTATTCGGTGATCTACGGACAGAAACTCAACGTGCCACAGCCGCTGGTGGACTGGCATGAACGTTATTTTGATGATCAGTAATCACTGAAACCTTGTAGGAGCGAGCTTGCCTCGCGATCTTTTGATCTTTAAAAAGATCGCGAGGCAAGCTCGCTCCTACAAGGGCAGTACCCGTTCAGATTCGGGTTATTCCAGGATCGTTACCGGCATCCCGACTTCCAGCACGCCCTCGCTGTCATTTACCAGGTTTTGCCCAAACATGGTGCCGTCTGCCTGTTTGCGATAGGTCATCAGGGTCGCCAGCGGTTCGCGACTGGCGTCACGCTCGCCGGTTTGCGGGTCGATGGTGGTCAGGATGCAACGCGAACACGGCTTGACCACACGAAACTCGACATCGCCAATGCGGATGCGCTTCCAGCCGTCTTCAGCAAACGCTTCGCCGCCTTCAATCACCAGATTGGGGCGAAAACGCAGCATCTCCATCGAGCGCCCGACCTTGCGGGAAATGTCATCGAGCGATGCCTGCCCAATCAACAGCAACGGATAGCCATCAGCGAATGCCACTTTGTCCTCGTCGTGCCCATACCCCGCTTCTGTCATGCGCGCACGCTCCACTGGCACGTGCACCAATCGCACCGGTTTTTCGATAAAGCGGCTTAACCACTGCGCGGCCTCATCCCCGGCATCCGGCACACGCAAGGTGTCACGCCAGATCGTAACTCCACGCAAATCCTGATCAGGATCGGGCAGTGCAACATCCAACGATTCAAAACCTCGTGCGCCCAAGGTCAGACCTCCGCCCGTATTCCACAGGGCAGACAGCTGGCTCATTTTGGGGTCAGCGCGCTGCGTCAGGAATCGCCCGCTCGCTTCGTCCACCAACATCCAGCGGCGGTCGCCGACCAGCCCCAACGTGTCGAGCCGGGCTTGAGACAGGCTTTCGCCTTTGCCGGATTTGAGTGGAAAACGATAAAGCGCATTTAGGCGAAGCATGGGGACAGCTCCCTGCGAGGTAAAAAAAGCCACAGTATACGAGCCGCCAGCCCCTGCAAAGATCCGCTATTTGCGTCGAATCAGGCAGACACTTCATCCAGCATCAAGCGCTGACGTACGACATCAACCAATTTATCCGGCTGGAATTTGGAGAGGAAATTGTCACACCCGACTTTTTTCACCATCGACTCATTGAAGCTGCCCGACAACGAGGTGTGCAGCACCACGTACAGATCGCGCAAACGCGGGTCGTTACGAATTTCAGTGGTCAGGCGGTAGCCGTCCATCTCCGGCATTTCGGCATCAGTGAACACCATCAGCAATTTGTCGGTCATCACCTGCCCCGAATCGGCCCAGCGCTTGAGCAGGGTCAAGGCCTTGAGGCCGTCACTGGCGATGTGCATTTTGATGTCAAGCTGCGAGAGCGTTTCGCGCAACTGCGCCAAGGCCACGCTGGAGTCGTCGACCAGCAGCACTTCACGTCCACGGGCGCGCTCCAGCACCGGATCGTCAAGCTTCTCGCGCGAAACCCTGGCGTTGTACGGCACGATCTCGGCCAGCACTTTTTCCACGTCAATGATCTCGACCAACTGCTCATCAACCTTGCTGATGGCGGTCAAATAATGCTGGCGCCCGGCGCTGCTCGGCGGCGGCAAAATGGCTTCCCAGTTCATGTTGACGATCCGGTCCACGCTGCCGACCAGAAACGCCTGAATCGAACGGTTGTACTCAGTCACGATAATCGTGCTGTCTGGCCCCGGCACCACCGGCCGCATGCCGATGGCCTGAGACAGGTCGATCACCGGCAGCGTCTTGCCACGCAGATTGACCACCCCGCAGACATGCGGGTGGCGATGCGGCATCAAGGTCAGTTTTGGCAGTTGCAACACCTCTTGCACCTTGAACACGTTGATCGCGAACAACTGCCGTCCCGCAAGGCGAAACATAAGAAGTTCCAGTCGATTTTCACCGACCAGCTGCGTTCGCTGGTCTACCGTGTCGAGAATGCCGGCCATAGAGGGTTCCTGGGCGTAGGTGCTAAAGATCCAAGGCTATCGACCCCATGCACCGATACTTGACCCCGTAAAACGCCTGCCGACAAAAATAATGGCCATCTGACATCCTTTTAACGCTCAAGACTCAGCAGAGGCGATGCTTCAGGCAAGTGCACCCGCAGAGCGCCTTTACGTACGCTAAAGCGCAAGGCCTCGCCGGATAACGGCTCACCATCCAGGTTGAGCGACAAGCCTTGAGCCGTCTTGATCTCAACCCATGGCAGGCGCGCCCGCACGAACAGGTTATCCAGCCCCCAGCCACCAGCCATGAGGTTTTTAAGGGTCCCCACCACCTCTTGCGGGGCCGGCAAGATACTCACATCCAGCAGCCCGTCATCGGCCAGCGCCTCTGGACACAACTCATGCCCGCCGCCCGCCTGACGTCCATTGCCGATTCCCAGCGCCAGCAACTCACCTTGCCAGTGAAAATCCGGACCTTGCAGCTCTGCATACGCTGCCTGCAACTCGCTGAAACGCGACAGGCCCGTAAACAGATAGGCGGCACCGCCGAGGACTTTTTTCAGGTCTTCGGAAGTATTGGCGGTGACCTGACTGCCAAAGCCCCCCGTGGCCATATTCAAAAAGTACTGCCCGCCGACTTCGCCCAAGTCAATTTCCCGAGCCGGAACATCCAGCAAGGCCAGGGCTTCGCCAGGCTCCAGAGAAACACCCGCAGCACGGGCAAAGTCATTGGCCGTGCCCAGCGGCAACAGCACCAGACTGGCCGTGGTGTCCGCCAGCGCCATGGCTTCGGCAATATCGCGCAAAGTGCCATCCCCCCCACCGGCAATCAACTGGGTATAGCCCGCCGCAAGTGCCTCGTGCACCAGGCGCTGAGCATCACCGGCCTCCCAGGTCAGGCGCACCGCCAACTCGCGCCCCATTGAACGTTGCTGCTCAACCGCCGCCCGAACGCCCTCGTTCATCGCTTGCTTGCCGTGCAAAATCAAAAATGCTTTACCTGCACTCATGCGTCATCTCCTGATGAGTCTGATTTTTTTTGGACAACGGCCCGTCAAGAAAGACCCAATTTTCGTGATTTATTTGCCAAACAACCTCTCGCGGGCGTCAACGAGTCGATCAATGCGTCGCAGAGAATGAGGTGCGCAGGCTTAGCCCAGCACTTCACTCAACGGGATGAACCCAACCCAATCACCTTCGACCAGCGTGCTGTGTTCGAGCACTTCGACCAGCCCCTCAGCCCAGGCGGCGCTGCGCAAAACACCCGAACTCTGGTTTTTGTAAATGATGGCGCGGCCTTGCTCCAATCGGCCGCGCAGGTATTCGCGGCGATTGCCCGGTTTGGGCCAGACAAACCCGGCTGGCACCTGAAACTTCAGCGGCTCAACCGTTTGCACGCCCTGACGGCGCAGCAGATAGGGCCGGGCCAATAGGGCAAACGTGACCAGGGTCGAAGCTGGATTACCCGGCAAGCCAATCACCGGCACGCCACGAAAATGCCCGAAGGTCAGGGGCTTTCCGGGCTTTATGGCCAGTTTCCACAGGGCCAACTCGCCCTCTTCGCGCAGGGCTACCCCCAAAAAGTCCGCCTCGCCCACCGAAACGCCGCCCGTGGACAAAATCAGATCGACCGCGCCCAGTTCAGCCAAACGCTGTCGGGTCGCGGGCAGGTCATCGGGCAAGATCCCCGCATCGACCACTTCGCAGCCCATGCGCGTCAACCAACTGCACAGCAACACGCGGTTGCTGTTGTAGATCTGCCCCGGCCCCAGCGGCTGGCCCGGTTCGATCAATTCATCACCCGTCGACAGCACAGCGACCTTGGTACGACGAATCACGTGCAGGGTGGCGCACCCCAAAGACGCCGCCAGCCCTTGCTCGATAGGCCCCAAGCGCGTGCCGGCAGGCAGTACGATTTCGCCAGCCGTGGTTTCCTGACCCTGAGGGCGGATGTTCTGCCCCACGCTCAGCGCCTCGGTGAACAGCACCCGTTCATCAGCCTGGACCTGAGCGTTTTCCTGCATCTCGACGCAATCGGCACCCGCCGGGACCGGTGCCCCGGTGAAGATTCTCGCGCAGGTGCCAAGCGCCAAGGCCTCAGGCGCCTGGCCGGCGAAAATCCGCTGGCTGACGGGTAACGGCTCGCCGGTCCAATCGGCCAGGTTAAGTGCGTAACCGTCCATGGCACTGTTGGGCCACGGCGGCAAGTCCAGGGTTGCGATCAGGTCACTGGCCAGAACCCGACCATCACTCGCGGCCAAGGGCACTGACTCGCTGTCGCGGATCGGTGCGGCGTCGGCCAGCGCCAGTAATCGCTCAAGCGCTACTTCAACGGGCATCAGTTCACCCGTGCGCCCCGGCTTACCCACGGGTTTCACAGGCTGGCGCCTGCTTCAAGTGCGCGACAAAGTTGCAAGGCCGATGGCGAGCGTCCAGTTGCTCGGCCAAAATCCCGTCCCAGCCCGTGCGTACGGCATTGGTCGACCCCGGCAGGCAGCACACCAGAGTGCCGTTGGCCAAACCGGCCAAGGCCCGTGATTGCACAGTCGAGGTGCCAATGTCGGCCACCGATATCTGGCGGAACAATTCGCCAAAGCCATCCACGCGTTTATCCAGTAAACAGCTCACCGCTTCTGGCGTGCTGTCACGGGCGGTAAAACCGGTGCCGCCGGTGATCAGCACCACTTGAACCTCGTCATCGGCGATCCAGGTAGCAACCTGCGCGCGAATTTTATAAAGGTCATCCTTGAGCAGTACCCGCGCCGCCAAATGATGCCCGGCCTCGTTCAGGCGGTCGACAAAGACCTGTCCAGAGGTGTCGGTTTCCAGGGTGCGGGTATCGCTGACAGTCAAAACCGCGATGCTTAAAGGAACAAAAGGCGTATCAACCTTGGCTTTCATAGACGAGGTCCAGTTGTAGGAAAAACAGTGCGATGTTATATCACGCCCTTCTTTTACCTGGCTGAGCGGAGTCAACCCATGCACCCGTTTCACTGTTCGATCCTGCTGCTGGCCGGGGGCCGTGGCCAGCGCATGGGCGGTCAGGATAAAGGCCTGGTGACCTGGCAAGGCTTGCCGTTGATTGCCCATGTTCAACGGGCTGCACGCCCATTGACCGATGACCTGATCATTTCGTGCAATCGCAACCACGCCCAGTACGCCGCGTATGCCGATCATGTGGTCAGCGATGGCAACGATGATTTTGACGGGCCGCTGGCGGGCATTCGTGCAGGTTTGGCGGTTGCCCGGCACTCGCATCTGCTGGTGCTGCCGTGTGATGTACCCAAGGTCGACAGCGATCTGCTCAGCGCCCTGCTCGATACTGCCGCTCACTCACCGGATCAACCAGTCATGGTGCGTCAGGGCGAACACTGGGAGCCATTGTTCTGCGTCATTGCGACCGCATCGGCCCCGGCATTCGAGGCTGCTTGGCAAGCGGGCGAGCGCAGCCCGCGCAAAATCATGCTCCAGCTCAATGCACGAGCGCTGCAATGCGCCGAAAATGATCCACGGCTGAGTAACTTCAACACCGCGCACTTTCTTAAATAACATCACGCGCTGACCTTGTGACACTAGCCAAGGAACTTGCTGACGATGTATACGTCTCAAGGACAGTGATTACTATCAGCACTTATATTTGTTGGAGATAAACAATGACTCATCGGACTCTCGCCGCTCTTATGCTCACTGCTGGTCTGGCCGCCCTTGCTGGCTGTGCTTCGCCATCCGTGATCACGCTGAACGACGGCCGCGAAATCCAGACAGTCGATGCCCCTAAGTACGATGAAGCGTCGGGCTTCTACCAGTTCAAGCAATTGGACGGCAAAGCCACCCGCATCAACAAAGATCAGGTTCGCACCGTTAAAGAGCTGTAAGCCCTGGCGTTTACGCGCTTAAAACAAAACCCGCCTCGAGCGGGTTTTGTTTTTTTACAGACGCGCGATTAGAAGCGGTACGTCACCGAACCACCAAAGCCGTTAGCGCTGTTTTTATATTTGGCGTCGTAGGTCAGGCCCAATGCTGGCTGGTTGTCACGGACCTTGATCGGCTCCTCCTTAAGGTAGGAATAGGCAACGTCGAAGGTCAGGTTATCCACTGGCGTCCAGCCTGCACCCAGGCTGAATACCGTACGGTCGCCCGTAGGAATACGCACCGAGCGATCAGTGTTGTTGGTCGGGGTCTGGTCCACCGAGAAGCCGGTACGCAATACCAGTTGTTTATTGACCCGATACGCAGCACCGATGGCATGCGACCACGTGTCATGCCAGTTCTGCACCTCGGTGATGGCGTTCAGCCCGGCCAACGCGATGGCAGAATCGGACACACCCGAGTTATTGACGGTGATTTTCTTCAACTGGCTCCAGCGGGTGAAGGTACTGCCCGCATAGAGAGTCCAGTCATCGTTGAGTTGATGGGTCACGGAGAAGTCGACCGACGACGGTGTCGTGATGTTCAGCTTGGCGTCATAACGCTGCGGTCCGCCGTCCACCAAGTCTGTGAGAAAACCCGAAGCGTTTGTGTTGCCACTCAGGTGATAAACCACTTGCGAGTGGTAGGTCACACCGAAGCGAGTGCTGTCCAGCGCCTGAACCAACAGACCCGCGTTAAAACCGGTCGCGGTGTCGTCACCCTTGATCTTGACGGTTTCCGTACCCAGGCCAAACGCTGGCACTTTGGAATCCAGTTCGCCGCTGATGCGGTTGAACGTCGGGCCGAAACCTACCGAAACCTTGTCGTTGAAGGCATAGCTGACTGTCGGCTGGACCGTGATGACTTGAACCTTGCTTTTGTTGCCAAAGCCATTGCCCTGGAAGCTGTGTTCATAGTCGGTGACCAGGCCAAACGGCGCATAAATGCCCAGACCGAACGCCCAGTGTTCGTCAATCGGGGTCACCAGGTAGCCAAACGGCACGGCAATGCCGGGCACCATGTCGCCCTTGTTGGTACCCGGGATATCAGCACCAAACTGCGAGGAGCTCGCGTCCTTGATCGTGGATTTGGCATCGAGGTAGGTGGCGCCGAAGCTGACTTCATTGTGCTTGAGGCGGGACATACCGGCGGGGTTGCCATACACAGTGCTGGCATCGTCGGCAGAAGAGGATCGACCGGCATAGCCGGTCCCCATACTGCTGACACTTTGTTCGTTGAGGGCAAAACCACCGGCGAACAGTTGCGTGGAGGCACAGGCAATGGACAGCGCCAGAGCGCTTTTGAGAAGTTTTTTATTCATTATTAGAACTCGAATTGTTGGACAGCGCCGAGCACGCTATCAATCTTCGAGCAGGCTAATTATGAAGAGTTTTTAATGTTTGTTTATGTCCGACAATCATGATGCTTTCGACGACTTTGACTGGTTTTTCGGCCCTAACTAAGACTCTTAAGCCCGAATCTGACTGATCGGTTTCATGGCGCTACGGCCACTACCAATCCAGATGAATCCGACTCTCGAAAAAGCGTTCTTCACCGGTCAGCGGATCGGCAAAGCGCAAGCTCTGCGCCAGCAATTTCAGCGGTTTTGTGTAGTCGTCGACCGCGTCCTTGATCACGTCAGGATAAAACGGGTCATTGCAAATTCCCGCCCCCAGCGACGCCATGTGCACCCGCAGTTGATGTTTTTTACCCGTGACTGGGTACAGCGCGTAACGCCACACATCACCCGTTTTCTCACAGACCTCGACGCGAGTTTCGGTGTTACTGGCGCCAGGCCCTTCCTGCATGCGGAAAAACGGCTCGCCCTCCACCAAACGGCTTTTATGCACACGCGGCAACTCAAGCTCAGGCAAAGCGCGGGCAATGGCTTCGTAGCGCTTATCGATCTTGCGCGTGGGAAATAACGACTGATACGCCGAACGACTGGCCGGATTGGCCGAAAACAACACCAGGCCAGCGGTATGCCGGTCGATACGGTGCAGCGGCACCAGATGCGGGTTGTCCAGCGTACGGATCAGGCGACGCAGCAACGTCTGTTCAACGTATTCGCCCGCCGGGGTCACGGGCAGAAAATGCGGTTTGTCCGCCACCACCAGATGCTCGTCGGCATACAGGATGGTTTCATGCACCGGGATCGGTGTCTCGTTGGGCACTTCACGAAAATAGTGAATGCGCAGGCCTTCTTTGTACGCCAGTTGCGGGCTGATCGGCGCCCCGTTGGCGTCCAGCACGCGGCCCCGGGCCATTCGGTCAAGCCATTGCTCACGGCTGATGGCCCGAAAGTGCTCGCACAAGCAATCGAGCACTGTCAGCCAGGCGCCCGGCGGCAGATACAACGTGCTGGCTTGGTGCTCGGCGGCGTTAAACAGCTCGGTCGACATAAGACACTCTGGACAGAAAATGCAGCCCGCGATTATCGCGCACAGAGCGCCGAGGTCTATAGCAGAAAGTGCTTCACCTGCTCCGTATCAAATGGCCAGTCCAGCTCCAGGCCTGTATCCACACGGCGCAACACAGGAATGCGCAAGCCGTAGGCTGCAACGGTCTGCTCGCTGTCCGCAATGTCGACCAGCTCAACCATCAACCCGCCGTCGTAGACCAAAGGCATCACGACGTCTTCGGCCAGCTCACACAAATGGCAACCCAAGGTGCCGAACAACTGACATTCGGGCAGCATCAATAATGACCTTCCATAAAATAGGCGTGCATTTTAGGAGCCTTGCCCGAACACGTCGACCCGTTTGCGAGCATCACCCAACCCATGGTGCTCAACAATACAATCGCTCTACAGCACCGCTTGCGACTACGCTTGCCCAGCATCTTGCGATTAAATCTGACGATTACCGGCCTGGCTGACGTGCATCAGCGTCCCTCACGCCCAATTGCTGGATGCTCGCGGCTTTTTTATTCGAACCGACAAGGAAGACTTTCGTGTTTGCCAATTTGTTAATCATCCTTGCCTCGTCACTGGTCGTCATTGCCCTGTTTCGACGCCTGCAACTGCCGCCGGTACTGGGTTATTTGTGTGTCGGCCTGTTCATTGGCCCGACCGCACTGAACTGGGTCAATGACAGCCCGGACCTGCCTGACCTCGGCGAGTTGGGGGTGGTGTTTCTCCTGTTTTCGCTGGGGCTGGAGTTTTCGCTGCCCAAGATGCTCAAGCTGCGGCGCGTGGTGTTTGGCCTCGGCAGTTTGCAGGTTTTAGGCACGACCGTGGTGCTGGGCGGGCTGCTGTATGCCTTTGGGATGAGCCCCAACAGCGCACTGCTACTCGGCGCCGGGCTTGCCTTGTCGTCCACCGCCATCGTCAGCAAAGAACTGACCAGCCTCGGGGAAATTTTCAGTCGTCACGGCCAGAACGCTATTGGCGTGCTGCTGTTTCAGGACGTCGTCGCGGTCTTGCTGCTGACGCTGGTGCCCGTGTTTGCGGGCAGCAGCGACCAAGCCTGGTATTGGGCACTGCCGACGACCTTGGGCAAAACTGTGATTTTGTTTGTCGGTCTGCTCATCACCAGCCGCTTGCTGTTGCCGCGACTGTTCCATGAAGTGGCGGCCTCGCGTTCTGCCGAGCTGTTTGTGTTGCTGGCCCTGGTGATCGTGCTGGTCACCGCATGGCTCACCCATTTACTGGGGCTGTCCCCCGCGCTGGGCGCGTTCCTGGCGGGCATGCTGCTGGGAGAGAGCCATTACCGGCATCAGATTGAAGCCGATATCCGGCCCTTTCGCGACATTCTGCTGGGGCTGTTTTTCGTCAGCATTGGCATGCTCATCGACCTGCAATTGTTCCTGCACCACGGCTTCCTGATTCTGGGCCTCACGCTGGCCCTGATGCTGATCAAGGGCTGTGTGGTGGCGATTTTGGTCAAGCTGCGCGGCAGCGACGCAGAAACCGCGTGGCGAAGCGGCCTGGCACTGGCTCAAGGCGGTGAATTCTGCTTTGCACTGATGGCACAAATGCAGCTCAACGCGCTGATCCCGTCCGAAGACGCTCCTTATTTGCTGGCGGCCACCTTCTGTTCGATGCTGCTGACCCCCTTGCTGCTGCGCGCCGCGCCGCAAATCGCTGCCAGCCTGCACCACAAGTCGAATGAAGAAGCCGAACTGGAAGAGATCGCCGCACAAAGTGCCGAGTTGCACGGGCACGTTGTGATCTGTGGCTATGGCCGTGTCGGTCAGTCCATCGGGCGTTTTCTACGCCGCGAAAACCAAGAATTTATCGCGCTGGACTACGACCCGGATCGAATTCAAGAGGCCACCAAAACCGAAAATTCGGTGCATTACGGCGACGCGCGTCGAGGTGATTTGCTCCGCGCTGTAGGCCTGGACCGCGCGCGCCTGCTGGTGATCGCGGTGGATAACAGCGATGTCGCAATGAGTGTGCTCAAAGAGGCCCGGCTGATCACTCTTGATGTGCCGGTACTGGTCAGAACCCGCGATGACAGCAAACTCGCCGAACTAAAAGCGGCCGGGGCCACCGAAGTGGTGCCCGAGTTGCTGGAGTCCAGCTTGATGTTGGCTTCACATGCCCTGATATTGCTCGGGCTGCCCGAAAAAACCGTGCGCCAGCGCGTGGATGAGGTGCGCCATAACCGCTATCACTTGCTCGAAGGCTGCTTTGAAACCCCCGACTCGCATGACGGGCCGGGTTTTCCCCGCGAAGGCGAATAATTTAAGGTAAGGTTTCGCGCCTCTTCGGTCTAAACGGTCTAGGCTCTGCGTTTCAGGGCATTGACCGTTCAGAGTCGTTACCTGAAGTGAAGAATTGCAGTGAACCTTCAGCGAATGCCTACACTCGAACCATCAAGAAGCCACACACGGAGTTAATCATGGCCCGCAAAACAGCAAAGAATGCTCAAGAAATCCTCAAGGCCGATTTCCAGGCCTTGGTCAGCGACACTGAACGCCTGCTGGAGCACAGTGCTTCGCTGGCTGGCGAACAGGCTGACGAATTGCGCGCCCAGATCAAGCTGAGCCTGCACAATGCCCGCGAATCGCTGGAACAGACCAAAGAGTCGTTGCAGGAACGTGGTGAAGCCGCCGTGACCGCCACTGAAGATTATGTTCAGGCAAACCCGTGGCAGTCCGTAGGCATTGCGGCCGGGGTCGGCTTTTTGATTGGCCTGCTGGCCACCCGGCGCTGATATGAGTAACGAAGAATCCGGCTCCCGCTCCTCACCGCGGCGCCTGGGTGCCGCGTTTCTGGGTCTGCTGCACAGCCACGTCGAGTTGCTGGGCATTGAACTGCAAGAACAAAAAGCGCGCACGGTCAGCCTGTTGTTGTTTGCCGGGCTGGCACTGGTATTCGGGCTGTTGTTGCTGATCGGTCTGTCGGCGCTGATATTGATTTTGCTTTGGGACAGTTACCGCCTGGCCGGCATTATCGGGCTTTGCGTGTTTTATGCACTGGCGGCGGTTTTCTGCGGCTTGCGCCTTAAAGCGGCGGTGTTCGATGAGTCCTCTCCTTTCAACGCCACGCTCGAAGAGCTGGCCAAAGACCGCGAGCGTTTGTTGCCATGAGCCTGCCTGAAATGCCGCAAAACCCCTCGCGCCGCGAAATGCGCAAAATGTTGATTCGCCTGCGCATGGAAATGCATCGCCAGGAGATTCGTCATGAAGCGCAGCAGCTCATGGAGCCGCTGCAAAAAATGCGCGGCATGACTACCAACTGGCAAGAAAACCTGGGAATCAAGCACGGACCGCTGTGGGGCGTCGGGCTTGTCACCCTGCTCGGTTTTTTGACCGGCAAAGGCGCTAAAAGCAAAGGCACTGGAGGCATGTCCCGTTTGATCGGGCTCACTACCAGCCTGTTGCCGCTGATCAAACTGGTTATCCAGGGATCATCGCGCAAGCCTTGAACGTCTGTTACCCCCCCTGTAGGAGCGAGCTTGCTCGCGATCTTTTGATCTTGAAAGATCGCGAGCAAGCTCGCTCCTACAGAAAATCCAGAACACACCCTCACGCCGTGATTTGAAACCTCGCACACCTTGCGTCATCCAACGTGAAGCGCGAAGCTGCGTCATCAGTCATTGACGGAGCACTGCGCCTTGGATTGGCAAACCCTGCTTAACCGCGAACGCCTTGGAAAACCTCACCATAGCCCCGAAGAGCTCGGGCGCAGTCCTTTCCACAAAGATCACGACCGGATTATTTTTTCTGGCGCCTTTCGCCGCCTGGGACGTAAAACCCAGGTGCACCCGGTCAACAGTAACGACCACATCCATACCCGGCTCACCCACTCGCTCGAAGTCAGTTGCGTGGGCCGCTCACTGGGTATGCGGGTCGGCGAAACCATTCGCAGCGCCCTGCCCGAATGGTGCGACCCCGCCGATCTGGGGATGGTGGTGCAATCTGCTTGCCTGGCCCACGACATCGGCAACCCGCCCTTTGGCCACTCCGGCGAGGACGCGATACGCAACTGGTTCCAGCAGGCCGCTGGCAAGGGTTGGCTGGATGACATGAGTGAGGCCGAGCGCAACGACTTCTTGAGTTTTGAAGGCAATGCACAAGGTTTCAGGGTGCTCACCCAACTTGAATATCATCAATTCGATGGCGGCACACGCCTGACCCACGCCACGCTGGGCACCTTTCTCAAGTACCCGTGGACAGCGCGCCATGCCGACTCTCTGGGGTACAAAAAGCATAAGTTCGGGTGTTATCAAAGTGAACTTCACCTGCTGGAAAATATTGCCCACAAACTGGGCCTGCCACAGATAGAGGATCAGCGCTGGGCACGCCATCCTCTGGTGTACCTGATGGAAGCGGCTGATGACATCTGCTACGCGCTGATCGACCTTGAAGACGGCCTGGAAATGGACCTGCTGCACTACGTCGAGGTCGAGTCACTGCTGCTGAATCTGGTGGGGGACGATTTACCTGAGACCTATCGCCAGCTCGGCCCCCAAGACTCGCAACGGCGCAAGCTGGCGATTCTGCGGGGCAAGGCCATTGAACACCTGACCAACGCCGCCGCCCGCGCCTTTGTCGAGCAGCAAGACGCACTGCTGGCCGGCAACTTGCCGGGGGATCTGGTCGAACACATGCACGGCACGGCCAAGCGCTGCGTGCTGGATGCCAAAGACATGGCGCGCAAAAAAATCTTCCAGGACAAACGCAAAACCCTGCATGAGATTGGCGCCTACACCACGCTGGAAATCTTGCTGAATGCCTTTTGCGGCGCGGCGCTGGAGCAACATGGCCAAAAAAGCCTGTCGTTCAAGAATCGACGCATTCTCGATTTGCTGGGCAATAACGCCCCTGCTCCGAATTGGTCACTGCATCGCTCGTTTATGCGCATCATCGACTTTATCGCGGGCATGACCGACAGCTATGCCACGCAGATGGCCAGAGAAATGACTGGCCGCTCCAGCCCCGTCTGAAGAGCGCCCCACCCTTATAAACAGGGTTAATCGCACCGCGCAACCGTCGCACGATTAACCCTGCTGTTTTAACGATCAGCATGACTATTCCAAACGTAAAGTCATGGCGCTCACGCACTTATTTCTTGACGAAAACAGCACAGAGCAAAGATAAAACATCGCGTAGGAATTTTCCTAATATAGCCAGGGATATATAAAACTACTTGCAACTCACCACCAAACAAACGATTCAGCACGATATTAAACAGCCTCTACCCATCAAACAAATCGTGAGTTCACGCCTTATTTAATGTAGGAATATTCCCATACTACGTTTGTAGGCTGCCCCCTTCGTGTTCCCGCTCATATATCTGAGCTAAGGTGCGCGCTTTCTATGCAGCTCTTTAAGGGGATTTAATATGAACACGATTTTTATTGTCGACGACCACCCGGTAATCCGTCTGGCTATTCGCATGTTGTTAGAACATGAGGGTTATGAAATAGTCGGCGAAACCGACAATGGCGTAGATGCGATGCAAATGATCCGCGAATGTGTCCCAGACCTGATCATTCTCGATATCAGCATTCCGAAACTCGACGGACTGGAAGTGTTAGCGCGTTTTAACGCAATGAATTCAACCCTTAAAACCCTGGTCCTGACGGCCCAGTCACCAGCCCTTTTTGCCATGCGTTGCATGCAATCGGGCGCGGCCGGTTATGTGTGTAAACAAGAGGAACTAAACGAACTTGTCAGCGCAATAAAAGCTGTATTTTCTGGCTACAATTACTTTCCCAGCCAAGCATTGACTCCTGAAAGACCAGGAGATGAAAACGCATCAGAGCTCGAATTATTCAAACTAGTGAACGACCGGGAACTCATGGTCCTGAAGCTGTTTGCACAAGGAAAAACTAACAAGGAAATAGCCACCGGAATGTTTCTTAGTAATAAAACCGTGAGCACTTATAAAAAACGGCTCATGCAAAAACTTAAAGCCAATTCCCTGGTCGACCTTATCGAATTGGCAAAACGCAACGCCTTAGTGTGAGAAACAGGATGCCCACGCGGTTAAATTACTACCTCTCTTTACTCGCAGGATTAATCCTGTGTACACCCGTGTTCGCCGAGTTACCCCGGACTGAAAGCTTTACCTTGCTCAGCCGCTCGGGCTCCTATCACATGGAAGTCCCGCTGGATAAACAACAGCGTTACTGGCTACAAGAAAAGCGTGAGCTGCGGGTCGGCACCTCCAACCCGGACTATCCGCCCTTTGACATGACCGTCAGCGGTCAAGACTACGAAGGTTTCACCGCTGATTACGTCGGCATCCTGGCCAAAGCCCTGAACGTGTCGATCAAGGTTCAACGCTTCCCTACTCGAGACGCCGCCATCAAGGCGCTTGAAGACGGCAGCATCGACTTGCTCGGCACGTCCAACGGTTTTGAAGCCGCTCACCCAAACCTGCTGCTTTCAATACCCTACGCCATCGACCAGCCGGTACTGGTCACCCGCGAGGGAGAGACTCGCCCGCTCTCTAAAGGTCTGGAAGGCCTGCGCTTGAGCATGGTTTACCACTACTTGCCACTGGAAGAGGTCAAGGCGCTCTATCCCAAAGCCATCATCCAGTCCTACCCGTCTTATCAAAACGCCATTAATTCAGTGGCGTTCGATCAGGCGGATGTCTTTTTGGGGGACACCCTCTCCACGCATTACATGATCAACAAGGGCTATCTGACAAACATCAAGATGGCTAATTTTGGCAAGCATGAAGCCTATGGTTTCAGCTTTGCTGTACGCCGCGACAACCCGCAACTGCTCAACATTATCAACGCCACTCTGCGCGCTGTTCCCAACAGCGAACGAGAGGCCATTGCCAAGCGCTGGAGCGCAGGCGGCGATCTGTTGCTGACCGACCAAAAACTCCAGCTCACTGAGCGTGAAGAACGCTGGTTGATCAAACACCCGGTCGTCAACGTGGTGGTCAATGAAACACTGGCGCCGCTGACCTTTTTTGATACCGAGGGCAATTTCAGGGGCATTACCGCTGATCTGCTGGAGGTTATTCGCCTGCGCACCGGACTGCGTTTCGAGATACAGCGCGAGCGCAGCCTCAACACCATGATTCACATGATCCAGCAGCACGATACCGACATTATCTCGGCCATCAGCCCGTCTGCTGCGCGAGAAGGCGCCCTGACCTTCAGCCGTCCTTATCTCGAAAACTCTTTTGTCTTGCTCAGTGCCAAAGGCGCTGAGCAACCCACCAGCCTCGACCAACTGGTCGGCAAACGCCTGGCCTTGACCCGGGGCAACCCCTTGACCGAGTACCTGCGCACAGAACACCCGCGGATCACGCTGGTCGAGACAGACGATATTTATCAAGCCACTGAGTTGCTGGCCGAAGGCAAAGTAGAAGGTGCGGTCAATACGCTGGTGATTGCCAACTACCTGCTCGCCTCGCAACTGTTTCAAGATCGATTGCAGATCAGCGCCACATTGGGCACTCAACCCGCGACGTTTTCTCTCGCTACCGCCCGCGATGCGCCCGAACTCGCCTCTATCCTCAACAAGGCACTGCTGAGCATTGCCCCCGATGAACTGAGGATCATCAACAGCCGCTGGCGCGGTTATGTCCCGGCCACTGACAGTTATTGGCGTAATTACCATCGCCTGATTTACCAGATCATTATTGGCACCAGCCTGTTGCTGCTGCTGTCGCTGGTCTGGAATGCCTACATGCGGCGCCAGATCAACCAGCGCAAAATGGCTGAACGCGCCCTCAGCGATCAGTTTGAATTCATGCGTGCACTGGTCAATGGCACGCCGCATCCCATTTATGTGCGTGACCGAGCCTGCATTCTGCAAACCTGCAACGACAGCTACCTGAGCGCCTTTTCAGCCAAGCGCGAAGACGTCATCGGCAAAGACGTGATGCAAACCCAAAGCATCCTCAACAATACCCATGAAGCCCATGACTATCAGGCTGACTACCTGAGGGTCATGCGTGAAGGCACCCCGCTTATCGTCGATCGTCCACTGCAGATCGGCGGCAAGACCCAAACCATCTACCACTGGATCCTGCCTTACCGCGATTCGCTGGGTGAAGTGCAAGGCATTATTGGCGGCTGGATCGATATCAGCGACCGGCGCCAACTGATGGATGAACTGCGCGCCGCCAAAGAGCAGGCGGATGACGCCAACCGGGCCAAAAGTACCTTTCTGGCAACCATGAGCCATGAAATCCGCACGCCGATGAACGCGGTCATCGGCATGCTGGAGCTGACCTTGAAACGTGCCGATACCGGTCATTTTGATCGCCCTTCGATCGAAGTCGCTTACAACTCGGCCAAAGACCTGCTGGAACTGATCGGAGAAATTCTCGACATCGCCCGGATTGAGTCCGGGCGACTTAACCTGAGCCCGGAGCGCGTCAATCTGCGTGAACTGGCCAACTCGGTCGTTCGGGTCTTCGATGGTCTGGCGCGACAAAAGAGCCTTAGCCTCTCGCTGATATTCAACCCGCTAGACAGTGAGCCCGACGTACTGATCGATCCGCTTCGCTTCAAACAGATCCTGACCAACCTGGTCAGCAACGCGATCAAGTTCACCGAACACGGCCAGGTCACGCTCCAACTCACTATGCTGCCTGCCGACACACCGGAGCAGATTGAGCGCAATTAAGCGTGACGGACACCGGTATCGGCATCAGTGAAGTCGATCAGGCGCGGTTGTTTGAACCCTTCTCTCAGGCCGAAAACAGTGGGCAACTGGCCCTCAGCGGTGCAGGCCTCGGCCTGGTGATCTGCCGCAGCCTGTGCGAAATGATGGGCGGCACGCTCAAGCTGAGCAGCCAGCCCAATGTCGGCACGCAGGTTCAAATCAGGCTTAAGGTGCCGTTTTTGAAGCCTTGCCTCGCAGCCATCACCCAAGAGCCCGTAATAACCCCCGCCGCTCGGCCATTGAACGTACTGGTGGTGGATGATCACCCGGCCAATCGTTTGTTGATGTGCCAGCAACTGGGCTTCCTGGGGCATCGTTTCACCACCGCTCACAATGGAGCAGCCGGGCTGGAACTGTGGAAGCAAGAGATGTTCGATCTGGTGATTGCAGACTGCAACATGCCGATCATGAACGGTTATGACTTGACCCGCGCTATCCGCCAGCACGAGCAAGACTCAGGCCGAGCGCACTGCACCATTCTGGGCTTTACAGCCAATGCGCAACCTGAAGAGCGCCAGCGGTGCAAGCTGGCCGGCATGGACGACTGCCTGTTTAAACCGATCAGCCTGATCCTGCTGAACCAGCGCCTGAGCGCACTTGAGCCACCACCCTGCGCAAAAGACATACTCAATGTTGAAGTTATCTACTCACTTGCCGGCAGAAATAACGCGCACTTAAAGCTGCTGCTTGAAGAGTTGGTACGCAGTAATCGGCTGGATCTCAAGGCGCTGCTTGAGCTGAACATCAAGGATGGGCTGGAGCCTTTTCAGGGTATTGCTCACCGAATAAAAGGCGCCGCGAGAATTGTCGGCGCTCACGACCTGATCCATCACTGCGATGAGCTCGAACAGGCCGAGTTGACGACACTCCAGGCCCGCAGCAATGCGGTACAGCACGCCATGCAAACACTTGAACGCGCATTGCTCCGCGAACTGGCCCGACTGACTGAAGGCACCTGAATCGTTACCCCGACCACAGGGCCAATTTAAGGGCAGGTTGGCCACAACTTACTATGCTTACCGGCTTCGGCACCCTGACACTTGCGGAGATATCCCATGCCTTCGAACATGCCCACCAGTAAGCGTCAGTTTCCGCTGCACATACATATCAGCGTGGTGTTCACGTTATTGCTGCTGCTGATGGGCGTCGCACTGGGTGTTTTCAACTATATGCAAAACACCCGCATCATCCTTGGCAGCAGCCAGAAGCTGTTCAGCCAGGTCGAACAGGATGTGCAGTTAGATCTGCTAAACACCTATCAGCCGATTCGAAACACGCTAAATCTGTTGGCACTTCACCCAAACGTGCCGACAGACCGGTTCGAGTCCCGCCTCGAACTGCTGCAACCCTTCGTGCAAGCACTCAATGACACCCCCGCGCTCTCAGCACTGTACCTGGCGGATAACCAGGGCAATTTCTTCCAGGTTCGGCCTTTACGCAATGAAGCCAGCAGAGCGCATCAAAACGCCCCGCCGCAAGCCGCTTATGAAGCCTGGTCCGTTCAACGTTCAGGCCAAACCGAAGGTGCCGTGTCGAAAAAGCTGTTTTTTGATGAGTCGCTGACATTGCTGTCACAGCACAGCAACCCTCATGAAACCTATGACCCGCGTGATCGTAGCTGGTTTATCCCGAGCCACAGCAGCATCAACCAGTCCACCACCAGCCCGTACTTGTTTTTCTCCACTGATGAAATCGGTACAACGCTGTCTAAACGCAGCTCAGCGCACACCATAATTGCCGCAGACCTGACCCTTTCAGAGCTGTCCAGTACGCTCGGCAAACACTTGATTACGCCCAACACACAAATCGTCCTGTTCGATAACGACGGGCAAGCGGTGGCGTACCCGGACGCCAGCAAACTATTAACCGGGGCAGGCTCTACACAACTGGCCAAGGTCACTTCACTCAGTCCGACCCTCAACCTGCTGATCAACCAAGGGGCAGACGCGAACCAGCGTCTTGATGACGGGCAACGCCAGTGGATCGTCTCATTGGCCAAGGTGGAAGATGGCGGCTCCAACGGTTTGCAATTGGCCTTGATGGTGCCTGAGGACGAGTTATTGGCCGATGCTTATCGCCTGCGCTGGGAAGGCACTCTAGTGGCACTGGCGATGTTGCTGTTGTGCTTGCCACTGGGTTGGCTGACCTCCCGATTGCTGGTCAAACCCTTGAAAGGGCTGGTGCAAGAGGCCAACGCGATTCGTCGCTTCGACTTCAATTACCCGATCCAGAAGCAATCACCGGTGCTTGAGATCGACCAACTGGCCGCGTCGATGCAGCGAATGAAAGAAACCCTCGCGAGTTTCTTTGAAATCACCGCCAGCCTCTCGGCACATACCCGGTTTGAGCCCTTGCTGCAGTCGGTACTGGTTGAAATGATCAAGATCGGACAGGCGCAGGCGGGGTTGATCTATCTCACGGAAAACGACAACACCGACCTGGAACTCAAAGGCCTGATCATTGATGGCGAAGCGCAAAATCTGAGCACGCTGGCCCATAGCGTGATCAATCCGCAGGCCGATCAGGCGCCGTCATGGCTGCGCACGCTGAGTGCAGGCCAAGACAGCGTGGTGTGCACGCTCAGCCTTGAGCAGGCAGGTGACTTGCTGCCCGTGATGCAGGCGCTCGACAGTCAAAACATTCACGTGATCGGTATCCGGCTGCACAACCGCCACAGTGAAACCGTTGGCGTGCTCGCGCTGATCCTCAACAACAGCGACGCCAGCAGCGACCAGGAACCGCTGAGTCCAGAACGCATTGCATTTATCAAAGCTGTTTCCGGCGCAGCGGCGGTGTCGATTGAAAGTCAGCGCCTGCAAGAGCGCCAAAAGCAACTGCTGAACGCCTTTATTCAACTGCTGGCCGGGGCCATCGACGCCAAAAGTCCATACACCGGAGGCCACTGTCAGCGGGTTCCCGAGTTGACCTTTATGCTGGCCAAGGCGGCCGAGCAAAGCCAGGACCCGCATTTTGCGCTGTACAACCCCACGGATGAAGAGTGGGAAGCCCTGCACATCGCTGCCTGGCTGCACGACTGCGGCAAAGTCACGACGCCGGAGTACGTAGTCGATAAAGCGACCAAACTTGAAACCATCTACGACCGCATTCACGAAATTCGCACGCGATTTGAGGTGCTCAAGCGCGACGCCTGGGTCAACTACTGGCAAGCGCTCGCCCAAGGTGGCAGCGATCAACCACTGGCTGAGCAGCGTGACGCCCGCCTGGCGGCGCTGGATGACGACTTTGCCTTTGTGGCACGCAGTAATGTCGGCGGCGAAGCCATGGCAGAAGCGGATCTGGAGCGTTTGAAAAACATCGCCGCACAAACCTGGACCCGAACCCTGGATGATCGGTTGGGTGTGTCGTGGGAAGAGAACGCACGTCAGGCCCAGCGCGAAGCCCAAAGCCTTCCAGTCACCGAATCATTGCTGGCGGATAAACCCGAGCATCTGTTCATGCGGGCCGAGTCCGAACAGATCGACAGCGACAATCCCTGGGGTTTCAAGCTGGATGTTCCGCCGTACAAGTTCAATCGCGGCGAGCTGTACAACCTGAGCATCACCCGCGGCACATTGACCTCGGAAGAGCGCTACATCATCAACAACCACATTGTGCAAACTATTTTGATGCTCGACCGCCTGCCCTTCCCCAACTACTTGGGCAACATTGCCGAAATAGCGGGCGGGCATCACGAGCGAATGGATGGCAAGGGTTATCCCAAACGTCTGCGCCGAGAAGACATGAGCCTCGCGGCGCGGATGATGGCGATTGCCGATATTTTCGAAGCCCTGACCGCCTCGGACCGCCCCTACAAGCGGGGCAAGACCTTGAATGAGGCGCTGAGCATCATGGCGGGCATGTGCCACGACGGGCACATTGACCCGTCGCTGTTTGAGCTGTTTATGCGCGAGCAAATCTTTATGCAATACGCCCGACAGTACCTTGAGCCGCAGCAAATCGATACGGTCAACGTCGACGCGCTGCTGGTCAAGGCGGGGGTCGATTGAACCTTTAAGCGGCGCTCAACACTCGCTCAAGCGCAGGAAAATCGCCGCCAGCGCTTCAACCCCCTGCTGGTCCTGCTCGGTGAATCTGCCGATGCTCGGGCTGTCCAGGTCCAGCACGCCGATCAGGCGACCGTCTTTGATCAAGGGCACTACCAACTCACTGTTGGAGGCGCTGTCGCAGGCAATGTGCCCGGGGAATGCGTGCACGTCTTCAACTCGCTGGGTCTGCCGGCTGGCCGCAGCCGCCCCGCACACACCCCGCCCGAAAGGAATTCGCACGCAGGCGATCTGGCCCTGAAACGGCCCCAACACCAATTCCTCGTTGCGATTGAGGTAAAACCCGGCCCAGTTCAAGTCATCAAGCTGGCTGAACAAAAACGCCGAAAACTGCGCCGCGTTGGCAATAAAGTCCCGCTCATCGGCCAGCAACGACTCCAGTTGCGCTTGTAGCAAGGTGTAACCGCCCAGGCCTGCGCCCGTGGCATTTAAATCAATCATTCGTTTGCTCCAACAATTTCAATCCAACCCAGTAGCGCGCGAACTGATACGCACAGCGGCCATTACGATTGCCGCGCCCGGTTGCCCAGCGCACGGCCAAAATATCCAGCGTCTCATCACGTTGCCACTGCAAACCGGCCTTGCTGGCCAGCACGTTGATCCAGTGTTCAACCACGCTCAGGAAGTGCTCCTGAGTAAAGGGGTAAAACGACAACCACAGCCCGAAGCGGTCGGACAAGGCTATCTTGTCTTCAACGGCTTCATTGGGATGAAGTTCGCCGTCGACGTTCTTCCAGTGCTCGTTGTCGCTTTCTTTTTCGGGCACCAGGTGCCGACGGTTCGACGTGGCGTAGAGCAGAACGTTATCGGGCGCTTGCTCCAGCGAGCCATCGAGCACGCTTTTCAGCACCCGGTAATCACTCTCGCCCGCTTCAAAAGACAAGTCATCGCAAAACAGCACAAAACGCTGAGGCAAACCTTGCAGTTGCTCGACCACACGCGGCAGATCCGCCAGGTGGTCACGTTCGATTTCAATCAGCCGCAGACCTGCGCCCGCGTACTCGGCGAGCAATGCACGAATCAGGGAAGACTTGCCGGTGCCACGCGAGCCCCACAGCAAGGCATGGTTAGCGGGCAGGCCGTCGAGAAACTGTTTGGTGTTGCGCCCCAGTTGATCGCGCTGATTATCGACGCCAATCAGGTCAGTCAGGCGCATCTCAAGGCTGACGTCCAACGGCAGCAAATAACCTGTACGACCTTCACGCTGCCACCGGGCGGCCAGACAACTGCCCCACGCTACCGCTTCGCGGGGCGCTGGCAACAAGGGCTCAAGGCGCGCAAGCACTGCTTCGGCCCGCTCCAGGAAAGCACTCAGTTTAGAATCCACATCATCTCCTCAGACTGATACGCAGCTATAAGCGCCTGGACATGACGAACGCTCAGCGCTCGCCCATGCGGTGATTCATGCGGGCTATGTGAAAAAACTGCACGTGTGCCAGCAAGTTACCCCGGACATCGACTATTCTTGCCCGCCGTAAGGGAATGGAAACAGGTGCAGCACCCATGGACATAAAATTCACCCATCGTCTGTCTTTCAAGCAAGCAAGACTGACAGTGTTGGTCGGTTTTGCTCTGGGGACGGTGCTCAGCCTGCTTCAAATCGGCATCGATTATGCCAGTGAAAACGCCGCCATCAATCGAGAAATCCAATCGCTGCTGGACATCAGTCACAATCCGGCCTCGCGTATTGCCTACAACCTCGACTCAGAACTCGCACAAGAACTGGTGATGGGCCTGTTGAGCTCGCCCGCCATCACTGGCGCGCAAATCAGCGACAACGATAAAAATACCCTGGCCTTTGTCCGAGACCCGCCTGAAGGCGGACGCTACCGGGCATTGAGTGACTACCTGTTTGGCGAAACGCGAACCTTCGACGATCGGCTCTACTTCAATCACCTGCCCGAACAAAGCGTGGGCGAATTGCACCTTGAGGTGGACACCTACCCCTTTGGGACTCGATTCCTGCAACGTGCCGAAGTCACGCTGCTGACCGGGTTTGTCCGCAGTTTTCTGCTGACATTCATTCTGCTGGGGCTGTTTTACGTGATGCTGACCCGCCCTTTGGTGCGGGTCATCCGTGAACTCAGCACCAGCAAGCCCGGCGACCCGAACCCGTCACGCATCCACTGCCCGCCGGGTCATGAAGATGACGAAATTGGTGTGCTGGTCAACGCCGCCAATCAGCAGTTTGACGCCGTGACCCGCGAAATAGAGCAACGGCGTGCGGCGGAAAATCGCCTGACCGAATATTTGGCTCAGTTGGAAAACATCGTCTCGGCTCGCACGCAAGAGCTTGAGGCGATCAACACCCGGCTCAGCCAGTCCAACGATGAACTCGAAGCAGCTCGCAGCACTGCCCTGGAGATGGCCCAGGCCCGGGCCGCCTTTCTGGCCAACATGAGCCATGAAATACGCACGCCGCTGAACGGCCTGCTGGGCATGCTCGCACTGTGTCTGGACAGCCCGCTGAATGCCGAACAGCACCAGCAACTGTCGATTGCCCATGACTCGGGCAAGGTATTGGTCGAGTTGCTGAATGACATTCTCGACCTGTCAAAATTCGATGCCGGGCAATTAGAACTGGAACATATCGCCTTCGATCTCGGCACCTTGATTGAGGACACGGCCAAGCTGCTCTCGCAAAATGCCGCCCCGAGCGTAGAACTGACGTGCCTGATCCACCCGAGCTTCCCGGCGCTGGTGCTGGGCGATCCGACTCGCGTGCGCCAGATTGTCAGTAACCTGCTGTCCAACGCCCTGAAATTCACCCGCTTCGGACGCGTCGATGTGCGCCTCAGCGCCCACAACAATCAGGTGCGCATTGAAGTGTGTGACACCGGCATCGGTATCGCACAGGAAGCCCAAGCTCGCATATTCAGGCCTTTCACCCAGGCCGGGGCCGGGATTACGCGTCAGTTTGGTGGCACCGGCCTGGGGCTGGCATTGACCCGCAGCCTGTGTGAAGCCATGCAAGGGCGCCTGACCATCAGCTCGGAGATCGGATTCGGCAGCCAATTCTGTGCCGAGCTGCCCTTGCCCTGCCATACCCCCGCAATCATCCCCAAGCCGCTGTCGGGCCGCGTGGCGGCGGTGACGGCCGCCAGCAGCGGCCTGAGTGAGTTGCTCAACAGCTACCTGCCGCTGTGGGGCCTGGACTATCAACGCTACTCCCTCGACCATTCGTTGGCGGGTGTTGAGGCTCATCTGTTGATTACCGACTGCCCGGACTGTCTGTTTGGACTGCGACCGGCTATCAGTGCCCCTATTTTGCTGGTCACCGCCTACGGCAACTTTATGCCCGGCGATCAAGTCAACGCGCTCGCTCCACTGCTGCAAAAGGCCCGGCCACTGTCGCGGCAGGCGCTTTATCAAACCTTGCAACACTTGCTCCAGAAAGAGGACGAAGAACACCCAGGCGTTCTTGCCAGCAGCGCACCGGTCGAGCACCGGGCGCGCATTCTTCTGGTCGAAGACAACCCGGTCAACCAACTGGTGGCCAAGGGCATGCTCAGCAAATTGGGTTGCGATGTGGTGATCGCGGCCCATGGCGGCGAAGCCCTGAGCCAATTAAAACAGAGCGATTTTGATCTGGTGCTGATGGACTGCAACATGCCGGTGATGGACGGCTACGAGACCAGTCGCCAAATCCGCCAAAGCGGCCGCTGGCCCGACTTGCCCATCGTCGCCTTGACGGCCAACGCCATGCCCGAAGAGCGTGAACGCTGCCGCTCAGCAGGCATGAATGACTACCTGGCCAAACCGTTCCGACGTGAAGAGCTGGCGGCATTGCTCGATAGCTGGGTGCCCAAGAAAGAGGTGTAACCGCTTGTCTTGCGATCCTTTAAAAGGTCAAAAGATCGCGAGGCAAGCTCGCTCCTACAGGGGGAGACACGGCCTATTTATTTGAGCAGCTTCTCAATGTCCGCCTTGAGCGCTTCAGGCTTGGTGGCGGGTGCATAGCGTTTGACCTTGCCGTCGGGGCCGACCAGAAACTTGGTGAAGTTCCATTTAATGCCTTGCGACCCCAGCACCCCGGGCGCACGCTTTTTCAGTTGCACGAACAGCGGATGCGCCTGGCTGCCATTGACTTCAATCTTCTTGAACAGCGGGAAGGTCACGCCAAAGTTCAACTCGCAAAACTCGGAAATGGCCGCTTCATCGCCCGGCTCTTGCTTGCCGAACTGATTGCACGGAAAACCAAGAATCACCAACCCCTGATCCTTGTATTGCTGCCACAGGGCTTCAAGCCCTTTGTACTGCGGGGTGAAGCCACACTTGCTGGCGGTGTTGACCACCAGCACGGCCTTGCCCGCGTAATCCGCCAGAGTCTTTTGCTCGCCGCTGAGGGTGGTACAGGGAATGTCGAACAGGTTTGCGCTCATGACGGTGTTCTCGTTGATAAAGGTTACGGGCGGGGCACCAGCTCCAGGCACACCGAGTTGATGCAGTAGCGCAGCCCGGTCGGCGGCGGACCATCGGGGAAGACATGCCCCAAATGCGCGTCGCACTTGGCGCAGACCACTTCGGTGCGAATCATGCCGTGGCTCACGTCACGGATTTCAACCATCGCATTCTTGCCAATTGGCTGATAAAAGCTCGGCCAGCCGCAGCCCGAATCAAATTTGGCGCTGGAATCAAACAGCGGCTCATTGCAGCAAATGCAGTGATAAACGCCCTCTGTTTTAGTCCCGTTGTACTTACCCGAAAACGGCCGCTCGGTGCCTTTGAGACGGCACACGTTGTACTGCTCCGGATCGAGCATGGCCTTCCATTCGTCCAGGGTTTTGTTCAACTTTTCCATGGTTCTACCTCTGCAACTGAAAAACCCCGACCTGTGGCTTTTCCAGGGGGCGGGTGGCACGTATGATTGCGCCTCGTTATGCGCCAGTCTGGCACCCGCTCTACTTGCATTCAAACGGATTCTTGAAGCAAAGCGGCGTTCGCCAACGCAGAATTTCCCAGTGTCGAGGTACTCACCTTGCCTGGATCGTTCATTTTCGGGATCCCATCGCCATGCAGGTCAGCAAATCAAACAAGCTCGCCAACGTCTGTTATGACATTCGCGGCCCAGTGCTCAAGCACGCCAAACGTCTGGAAGAGGAAGGCCAACGCATCCTCAAGCTGAATATCGGCAACCCGGCGCCCTTTGGTTTTGAAGCGCCGGACGAAATCCTGCAGGACGTGATCCGCAACCTGCCGACCGCGCAAGGTTACAGCGACTCCAAAGGCCTGTTCAGCGCCCGCAAGGCGGTGATGCAGTACTACCAGCAGAAAGAAGTCGAAGGTGTCGGCATCGAAGACATCTATCTGGGCAACGGCGTGTCCGAACTGATCGTGATGTCGCTGCAAGCGTTGCTCAACAATGGTGACGAAGTGCTGGTGCCAGCACCCGACTACCCGTTGTGGACCGCCGCCGTGACCCTGGCCGGCGGCCACCCGGTGCACTACCTGTGTGACGAGCAGGCCAACTGGTGGCCTGATCTGGCCGACATCAAGGCCAAGATAACCCCTAACACCAAAGCCATGGTCATCATCAACCCGAACAACCCAACGGGCGCGGTGTACTCCAAGGAAGTGTTGCTGGGCATGCTCGAACTGGCACGCCAGCACAACCTGGTGGTGTTCTCGGACGAAATCTACGACAAGATTCTGTACGACGACGCCGTGCACATTTGCACCGCCTCCCTGGCCCCCGACGTGCTGTGCCTGACCTTCAACGGTTTGTCCAAGTCGTACCGGGTGGCTGGCTTCCGGTCTGGCTGGATCGCGATCTCCGGCCCCAAGCAAAATGCCCAAAGCTACATTGAAGGCATCGACATGCTGGCCAACATGCGCCTGTGTGCCAACGTGCCCAGCCAGCACGCCATCCAGACCGCGCTGGGCGGCTACCAGAGCATCAACGACCTGGTACTGCCGAACGGCCGCTTGCTGGAACAGCGTAACCGCACCTGGGAATTGCTGAACGACATTCCTGGCGTCAGTTGCGTGAAGCCGATGGGCGCGCTGTATGCCTTCCCACGGATCGACCCAAAAGTGTGCCCGATCCTCAACGACGAAAAATTCGTTCTGGACTTGCTGCTCTCGGAAAAACTGCTGGTGGTCCAGGGCACCGCGTTCAACTGGCCTTGGCCCGACCACTTCCGCGTTGTGACCTTGCCTCGTGTAGACGAGTTGGACATGGCCATCGGACGGATCGGTAATTTTCTGAAAACCTATCGTCAGTAATTTCCGCGCATGCTGTGCGACGAATGAAAAGTCGCACAGCATGTGTCCAATGAAACATTCTTCAGCTGTTTCCTCTTCTGCCCGTCAAAAAAAATTAAAAAACGGCAAAGCCTTTTATTTACTGGCTTCGGACTAAGCTATTGCCTAAAGAAATGGCATATCCATATTAGGAAATGTCAGGCGCAACTCTGGAATCCTCCTGTAGGACACAGTTTGAAATAGTCACTTGGTTGAATAGCCTGAAGCAGCACCTTATATACCCGCATACGGCAACACCCCCTAGACGAGGAGATTCTTACAACCATGATGCGCATTCTGCTGTTTTTGGCCACTAACCTGGCGGTCGTGCTGATTGCCAGCATCACCCTGAGCCTGTTCGGCTTTAACGGGTTCATGGCGGCCAACGGGGTTGATCTGAACCTCAATCAGCTGTTGGTGTTCTGTGCGGTCTTTGGTTTTGCAGGGTCTTTGTTCTCGCTGTTCATCTCTAAATGGATGGCGAAAATGAGCACCAGCACCCAGGTGATCACTCAACCTCGTACCCGCCACGAGCAATGGTTGATGCAAACCGTTGAACAACTGTCCCGTGATGCCGGGATCAAAATGCCTGAAGTGGGGATTTTCCCAGCGTACGAGGCCAATGCTTTTGCCACCGGCTGGAACAAGAACGATGCACTGGTTGCTGTCAGCCAGGGCTTGCTTGAGCGGTTCTCGCCCGATGAAGTGAAGGCCGTACTGGCTCACGAAATCGGCCACGTCGCCAACGGTGACATGGTCACGCTGGCTTTGGTGCAAGGCGTGGTGAACACCTTTGTGATGTTCTTTGCCCGCATCATCGGCAATTTCGTCGACAAGGTCGTGTTCAAAAACGAGGAAGGCCGAGGCATTGCTTACTATGTCGCGACCATCTTCGCGGAACTGGTTCTGGGCTTCCTGGCCAGCGCCATTGTGATGTGGTTCTCGCGCAAACGTGAGTTCCGGGCTGACGAAGCCGGTGCTCATCTGGCCGGTACTGCTGCCATGATCAGCGCTCTGCAACGCCTGCGCTCCGAGCAAGGTCTGCCGGTGCACATGCCGGATACCCTGAGTGCCTTTGGCATCAATGGTGGCTTGAAGCAAGGCCTGGCGCGGATGTTCATGAGCCACCCACCACTGGAAGAACGTATTGATGCACTGCGTCGCCGCGGCTAACCCCACGGCAAGCACAAAAAAGGGCGACCTCTAATGCCAGTCAGTTAACGCATATCCCCTGTGGGAGCGAGCTTGCTCGCGATGGTATCGACGCGGTTTAACCGAAAACCGCATCGCCTGCATCGCTGGCAAGCCAGACTCCCACAGATTCCCCGCTGCATTTAAAACAGCGTTTGCTTAACTGACAGGTATTGACCGGAGTCGCCCTTTTTTGTGCCCGACAATCAGCCGCGGGGTGTTTTGCTCAAGCGATAAGCCCGCTCATACAGGCGCGTCACGCCGCCCTTGAGAAACTTCCACTCCTGGTCAAGCACATCGGCCTCTTCAAGGGCTTCCACTGACCAGGCAGGTGCCAACAGACGCTGAACCTCAGCATCGGGCACTGAAAACGGCGGACCGTTCATCTGTGACTGATCGTAATCAAGGGTAATCAACAGCCCTTTACAGCCTTGCGCAAGGATATGGCTCAGGTGCCGGACATAGGCTTCGCGCATTTCTGGCGGCAAGGCAATGATCGCTGCACGGTCGTACAGCCCTGTGCACTGCGCCACATCTGCGGGGGTCAGCTTAAAGAAATCGCCACACAAGAGCGTGATAGGGCCCGCCTTGTAGGCCGTGAAATCGCCTTGCGGGCGAATCTCGGGCTTCATCTGATGTTCGCGGAAAAACTGTTCCACGGCCGTCTGCGACAGCTCTACACCCAACACTTCATACTCATTGGCCGCCAGCCAGCTCAAATCCAGACTTTTACCGCACAAAGGCACCAGTACCCGACTGCCCTTCTCCAACCCAATCGCAGGCCAATGACGTTGAAGGTAGGCATTGGCCTTGTCCAGGTGAAAGCCAATTTGATTGCGTTCCCAGCGGTCGTGCCAAAATTCGGGCTGCATGATTCACCTTTAAATTCGATAAATAAGTACTAAAACTTATATTGGATTTAGATCAATGATCAGGTTGAAGATGGCGCATCTTAACCTTGAGGACCCACACCATGCTGCCCAGCCTGTATATCTCGCACGGCTCTCCGATGCTAGCACTAGAACCCGGCGAAAGCGGCCCGGCACTGCAGCGACTGGCCGCTGAGTTGCCCCGCCCCAAAGCCATCGTCGTTGTCTCGGCCCACTGGGAAAGCAACGACCTGCGGGTCACTAGCCATCCGGCACCTGAAACCTGGCACGACTTTGGTGGTTTCCCGCCTGCGCTGTTTGCCGTGCAGTACCCCGCTCCCGGCGATCCCGCACTGGCGGCCCGCATCGTGCAACTGCTGACAGAGCACGGCATGCCCGCACAATTGGATGCCGAACGCCCTTTTGACCATGGCACCTGGGTGCCGCTGTCGCTGATGTACCCGGCAGCCGACATTCCTGTGGTACAGGTTTCGCTGCCCAGCCGACTGGGACCGATGGCGCAAACAAAAGTGGGCCAAGCATTGGCATCTCTGCGCGGCGAAGGCATCTTGCTGATCGGTTCAGGCAGCATCACGCACAACCTGCGCGAGCTGAAGTGGGGGGCCAAACCTGAAAGCAGCGAGCCTTGGGCCCTGGCATTTCGTGACTGGATGATCGAAAAACTCGCCGCAGAAGACGGAGCAGCCTTGCACCAGTACCGCGATCAGGCGCCGTTTGCAGCCAAAAATCATCCAAGCGATGAACACCTGTTGCCGCTGTACTTCGCCCGTGGCGCGGGCGGGCATTTCAGCATCGCTCACCAAGGCTGGACCCTGGGTGCGTTGGGCATGGACATTTATCGGTTTGGTTAAAACGCGACTGCAATCTTTAAAATCAAAAGATCGCGAGGCAAGCTCGCTCCTACAGGTTGCGCGTTCGCTTAAGATCGCAGGCAAAAAAAATCCCCGAACCAGTCGGGGATTTTTTTAGCGATCAATCACAGTAAACGGTGATTAATCTTCGCGGTAGCGACGCAGCTTCAACTGCTTGCCAGCAACACGTGTGTCTTTCAACTTGGCCAACAGTTTTTCCAGGCCATCTTCCGGCAGTTCTACCAGGCTGAAGCTATCACGCACTTGGATGCGACCGATTGCTTCACGTGCCAGGCCACCCTCGTTGAGGATAGCGCCCAGCAGGTTCTTGGCAGCGATACCATCACGCGCACCCAGCGCGGTACGGCAACGAGCACGGCCTTCAGCCAATGGAACCGGAGCACGACGCTCACGATCACCACGATCTGGACGGTCGCCAGTACGCTCGGACGAACGCTCACGCGGTGCGCTGTTAGGCACCAGTGGACGCTCGCGCTCGATAGCTGCCAAGGTCAGAGCCTGACCGTTGGTGGCTTTGCGCAACAGAGCAGCGGCCAGAGCACGCGGGCTGCAACCGATATCGGCGGTCAGGCGGTCCAGCAGGTCGCCGTGGGTCGATTCAGCATCAGCAACCAGTGGCGCCAGGCTGTTGGTCAGTTTCTTGATGCGAGCATCGAGCACTGCCTGAGCATCCGGCAGGCGGACCTCAGCAACCTTTTGACCGGTTACACGCTCGATCACTTGCAGCATGCGGCGCTCACGAGGAGTCACCAGCAACAGTGCACGACCTTCGCGACCGGCACGGCCAGTACGGCCGATACGGTGAACGTAGGACTCTGGATCGTAAGGCATGTCAACGTTGAACACGTGAGTGATACGCGGAACGTCAAGACCACGAGCGGCTACGTCGGTCGCTACAACGATGTCCAGACGGCCATCTTTGAGGGAGTCGATAACGCGCTCACGCTGGTTCTGAGCAATGTCACCGTTCAGCGCAGCAGCTTTATAGCCTTTGGCTTCCAGGGCACTGGCCAGGTCCAGGGTCGCTTGCTTGGTGCGCACGAACATGATCAGGGCGTCGAAGTCTTCAACTTCCAGCAGGCTCAATACAGCCGAGGTCTTCTGGTCAGCGTGAACCAACAGGTGAGCCTGTTCGATCGCGGTAACGGTCTGAGTCTTGGTCTGGATTTTTACGTGTTGCGGATCGCGCAGATGGCGCTCAGCAATGGCACGGATCGACTGCGGCAAGGTAGCCGAGAACAATACGGTCTGACGAGTAGCAGGCAAAGCCTTGAAGATCACTTCAAGGTCATCCATGAAGCCCAGCTTGAGCATTTCGTCAGCTTCGTCGAGAACCAGGTGGTTCACGGTCGCCAGTACTTTTTCGTCGCGACGCAGGTGGTCGCACAGACGGCCCGGAGTGGCGACAACAATTTGTGCGCCATTACGGATTGCTTTCAGTTGTGGGCCCATGGGCGCGCCGCCGTAAACGGCCACAACGGTAACGCCCGGCATTTGCTTGGCGTAGGTTTCGAAAGCGGTTGCTACTTGCAGCGCCAACTCACGGGTTGGCGCCAGGATCAGGGCTTGCGGCTCGCGCTTAGCAGGATCGATGCGATGCAGGATAGGCAGGGCAAATGCGGCGGTTTTACCCGTACCGGTTTGCGCCTGACCAATCATGTCGTGACCGGCCATAATGATCGGGATCGATTGCTGCTGAATAGCCGAAGGTTCTTCGTAGCCAGTCGCGATGACGGCTGCAAGAATGTTCGGATTAAGATTAAAAGCGGCGAAGCCGCCGGTTTCCTGGGTCATGGGTCTGCCTCTAAGTGCATCCGCAAAGACCCATGCTCCAAAGCTGCGCATGCCGTGTAAGACTCAAGAGTCGCCCTGGCTGCTTTGTCGGCGGGGATTTGCGAAAACGTTAAATGAATGGAGCGTTCAGGGTAGTCCGCGAAACGGACGAGCAGCCGAAGCGTGCTTCGGGAAATGCAACACCTAAACGTGGCCCGGCTAAAGGCCGGCGCGCACTATACCGGATTTATCAAAAAAAAGAAGCGCTTTTTTAGTGCGCAATCGTCTGTATGCCTCTGTAGACCGGGCTTTAGCGATATTTTGGGCGCTGCAAAATGGTTTCGCGCCCGGCCACTCTGGGGCAATCGCTAAAACGATTAAGCCCAGCACCTCAAGTCGCAGGACGAATCGCTTTGATCAACGACTCCAGCGAATAACCCAAACGGGGAGCCAACGCCTGTGCACGCGCGGTCAATGCCTCCATGTCCAAGGTCTGATCCAGGTCGCCGGGCACCAGCAGGATCACATTGCCCTCTTTGACCGGCAGCTCCCAATAGTGGCGATGGTACAAGCCACGCAACAAAGCGGCACCCAGCGGCTTGCCGTCATCGGTGGCCCACTGGTTAATCACCAGCCAGCCGTTGGCCGAGAGCTTTTTCTGGCAGTTTTCGAGGAAGGTCCAGGCCAAGTGACCGGCGGCTGGCCCCAGGTCGTTATAAAGGTCGACGAAAATCAGGTCCGCCGGTTCCGCGCTGGGCAGCAACTCCACGGCATCGCCAATACGGATGTACAGCCGCGGGTCATCGTCCAGCCCCAGGTATTCAATGGCCAGACGCGGCACATCGGGGCGCAGTTCAATGGCTTCGACGTCATCAAGCGCCAAGAACTTCAGGCAGGCCTGGGTCAGGGTTCCGGCGCCAAGCCCAAGGAACAAGGCACTTTCAGGCGCCTCATGGCACAGCGCACCAATCAGCATGGCGCGGGTGTAGTCGTACTCCAGCCAGCTGGGATCAGCCGTGAACACGCAGCTTTGCTCAATCGCATCGCCAAATTCGAGGAAGCGGTAGTCTTCCACTTCCAACACTCGAATCATGCCGAAGTCATCATGGACTTCAGCGAGCAGGCGCTCAACGCGCTCCTCAGACATTGCCTCTCCTTGCCGCGCCCCGGCACACACCGGACAACGCGCTAAAAACAACCACTCGGTGTCGAGCGCAAAGGCGCAATTGTCGGCCATTGCAGCGCAACAGGTCACGTACTAATTGCTGATACCATGCGCCACCCCCTTTCCAACACTAGAGTCTGCGATGAGCCAACCCTGGAGCCCTGACAGCTGGCGCGCCCTGCCGATCCAGCAACAACCCCGCTACCCTGACGCGGCGCATTTGCTGCGCGTTGAACAAAGCCTGGCGAGCTATCCGCCACTGGTATTTGCCGGCGAAGCCCGCGAGCTGCGCCGTCAATTTGCCGAGGTCACTCAAGGGCGGGCGTTTCTGTTACAGGGCGGTGATTGCGCTGAAAGCTTTGCTGAGTTTTCAGCGGCCAAGATTCGCGACACCTTCAAGGTGTTGCTGCAAATGGCCATCGTCATGACGTTTGCGGCGGGCTGCCCAGTGGTCAAGGTGGGGCGCATGGCGGGCCAGTTTGCCAAGCCGCGCTCGGCCAATGATGAAACGATCAACGGCGTCACGCTGCCGGCTTATCGTGGCGACATTGTGAATGGCATCGGTTTCGATGAAAAAAGCCGCGTGCCGGACCCCGAGCGCTTGTTGCAGTCTTACCATCAGTCCACAGCGACCCTGAACCTGCTGCGCGCCTTTGCCCAGGGCGGCTTTGCCGACTTGCATCAGGTGCACAAATGGAACCTGGACTTCATCGCCAACTCGGCGCTGGCTGAAAAATACAGCCAATTGGCCGACCGCATCGACGAAACCCTGGCCTTTATGCGCGCCTGCGGCATGGACAGCTCGCCGCAACTGCGCGAAACCAGCTTCTTTACCGCCCACGAAGCCTTGCTGCTGAACTACGAAGAAGCGTTCGTACGCCGCGACAGCCTGACCAACGATTACTACGACTGCTCGGCGCACATGCTGTGGATTGGTGACCGCACCCGCCAACTGGACGGTGCCCACGTCGAGTTCCTGCGCGGGGTGAACAACCCGATCGGAGTCAAGGTCGGCCCGACCATGAACACCGACGAACTGCTCCGCCTGATCGACATCCTCAACCCCGACAACGACCCGGGCCGCCTCAACCTGATCGTACGCATGGGCGCCAACAAGGTGGGCGACCATTTGCCGCAACTGATCCGCGCGGTTGAGGGCGAAGGTAAAAAGGTGCTGTGGAGCAGCGACCCCATGCACGCCAACACCATCAAGGCCAGCAGCGGCTACAAGACCCGCGACTTCGCGCAAATCCTGGGCGAGGTGAAGCAGTTCTTCCAGGTGCACGAAGCCGAAGGCAGCTACGCGGGCGGGATCCATATCGAAATGACCGGGCAAAATGTCACCGAGTGCATTGGCGGTGCCAACCCGATTACCGAGGACGGCCTATCAGACCGCTACCACACCCACTGTGACCCCCGCATGAACGCCGATCAGTCACTGGAACTGGCATTTTTGATTGCCGAGACGCTGAAGCAGGTAAAACGCTAAAACCCGTGGGAACGGGCTTGCTCGCGATTCAGGCGCCTCGGTATTTCAGCTAGACCGAGGTGATGCCATCGCGAGCAAACCCGCTTCCACGCAAGCGAGATCGCTCACTTCTTGAACGGGTCATCCCAAAATGCGCGATGGCTTTCGGTTTCAATGTCCGCCCTGCTGAGGCCCAGGTCCTTGAGCGCCGCATCGCTGATTCGCCGCAAATTCGCACGCTCTTGCGACAGTTGATACCAACGCGCAATACGCGCCCACCACTGCACGCCTCTTAGACCTTTCATCACGTGATACCTCCTTGGGGATGGCTCAAGTCTCGGCCCAGGCATAAGATCAATCCAACGAATGTTTCTTATGTGATACATCTGCGAGATTGATCAATGGCCGAGTTTCCCAGTATCGATACCGACCTGCTGCGCACCTTTGCCGCGATTGCTGATCACGGTGGTTTTACCCGCGCCGCCGAAGTCGTCAATCGCACGCAGTCGGCGGTCAGCATGCAGATGAAGCGGCTGGAGGAGGACGTGCTGCAATGCGCACTGTTCAAGCGCGAAGGCCGCAATGTCAGCCTCACCCCCGAAGGCGTGCTGCTGCTCGGTTACGCGCGGCGCATTCTCAAACTGCACAGTGAGGTATTCAGCACGCTGCGCAAGCCGCAGATGGTCGGCACGGTCAGAATCGGCTCGCCGGATGATTACGTGATGCGATTTTTGCCCGGCGTGCTGATGCGCTTTGCTCAGGATTACCCGCTGATCGATGTTGAGGTGCATTGCGAGCCCTCCGCCCAACTGCTGCAACGCAACGATCTGGACCTGACGATCGTGACCCGTCAGCCGGGCAACGAAATGGGCCAGTTGCTGCGCCACGAACGTTTCGTGTGGATGGTGGCTCAAGGCTTCTCACCCCACGAACAAACGCCCCTGCCACTGGCCATGTTCAACACCGACTGCTTTTGCCGAACCTGGGCCTGCAATGCACTGGATATTCAGCAGCGCGAATACCGGGTGGCTTACACCAGTGCCAGCTTGGCGGCGATCAATGCCGTGGTCAGTACCGGGCTGGCTGTGACCGCCCAACTGGAAAGCCTGCTGACCCCGGATTTACGCATTATTGGCGAAGCCGAGAACCTGCCCGCGTTGCCTTCGGCCAGCATTGTGCTGATGCGCAAACACAGCGGCGCGGCCTCGCCGATCATTGAGTGCTTTGCCGAGTACATCGTTGAGGGCTTTAAGCTTTGACCGCCAGCAACGCCGCACACAGCAGCAGAAAACAGCAGTACAAGCCACGCAGCAAACGCTCAGGCATGGCATAGGCCACCTTCACGCCCCAACTGATACTCAACAAGCCACCCACGGCCATCGGCAGCCCCATCAGCCAGTTGACCTCGCCGTGCGCGGCATAGGTCAGCAAGGTGACCGTGGTGCTCGGCGCCGCCAGCGCCAGAGACAGGCCTTGAGCCACGACCTGGCTGGTTCCGAACACACTGGTCAGCACTGGCGCGGCGACCACGGCCCCGCCGACACCGAACAGCCCGCCCGTGGTGCCTGCCAACACACCCAGCGCGCCATACGAGGGCCAGCCAAAGCGCGAGCCGTTAACCGGCTGCCGGACTGAGCCATACAGTTTGAACAGGTTGTAAAGGGTGATGGCCAGCAAAAAGCCAATAAAGCCCCAGCGAATAAGGCCCGCATCCACGCCGACTGCCAGCATTGCGCCGAGCCAGGCAAAACAAAAGCTCATCAACACCAGCGGCAATGCCTGACGCAGTTCGATTTTGTTGCGCTGATGGTAGCGATACAACGCGAGATACACGTTGGGCACAGACATCACCAAGGCAGTGCCTTGCGCCATTTGCTGATCGAGACCAAACCACATCCCCAGCACCGGGATCGCGATCAAAGCCCCACCAATCCCGAACAGCCCACCCAACGCGCCTAAAACGACGCCCAACGCCCCGTACATCGCAAAATCAATCAGCATTACCAACCCCCAGTCAGAGTGGCCATGCTAACCAGTCAATCCTGCGCGGCAAAGCTTAAAACCGCAGCGGGGGCATGTTTTCACAGCCCAAAAAAAACCCGACGTTCAAGTCGGGTTTTTTATCGTGCGGTAACGCCAGAGTTACTTGGCGCGGCCCTTGTAGGAGCCACCTTCACGGGTGTCGATCTCGATCATGTCGCCGATTTCGATAAAGTCAGCAACGCTCAGCTCGGTACCGTTTTTCAGTTTGGCAGGCTTCATCACCTTGCCCGAAGTGTCACCGCGAGCGGAACCTTCGGTGTAGTCAACCTGACGCACGATAGTGGTCGGCAGCTCTACGGAAACCAGACGCTCTTCAAAGAAGACCGCTTCGCAAACGTCGGTCATGCCTTCTTCGATGAATGGCAGAACAGCTTCGATGTCTTCAGCGTTCAGCTCGTACATGGTGTAGTCAGTGGTATCCATGAACGTGTAGGTGTCGCCGCTGATGAAGGACAGGGTCGCTTCTTTGCGATCCAGGATCACGTCTTCCAGCTTGTCGTCTGCGCTGTATACGATTTCAGTCTTGTAGCCAGTCAGCAGGTTCTTCAGCTTGGTCTTCATGATTGCGCTGTTACGACCGGACTTGGTGAATTCAGCTTTCTGAACCAACCAAGGGTCGTTTTCGAGCTTGATGACTGTACCGGGTTTAAGCTCTTTACCAGTTTTCATTACGAATATCCGAATTTGGATTGAGATTTACAAAAATCTAGGCCGCGTATCATATCCAATTTCTATAAAACAGTACCAGCGCTTGCGCAAGATCAGCCTGCAATGACTGTTCCAGACACCATTGTTCGGCGTGATCGCTGATCTCTTGCCAGTGTTCCTGCACATCATTCCAACGTTGAGCCATGTCGGAACCGGCATTCCAGGCGTGCCACAACCCGGTGAACGCGTGCGCGGCGGCGGGCGAGAGGCCTTTTACATACAACGCCAAAAAGGCATTGAGCTTGACCCAATGCGCGTCTTCTTCCTGTTCATAGATGTGCCACAGCAGCGGACGCCCCGCCCATTGCGCCCGCACGAACGAGTCTTCGCCGCGCACTGCATTGAAATCACAGCTCCACAACAGGCGGTCGTAATCTTGTTGCCGGACGAATGGTAGCGCCTGAACGGTCAATGACCCACGCTGTTCAACCTGCCCGAGCGCCAGTTCATCAATGTCCAGCCAGCGCAGCAGATCGCCCATGATCCGGCCCTGCGGGACCAACAGGTGGGTAGGCGTGTTGCCCGTTGCCATGGCATCCAGCCAACTGGCCAGCCCGCTGTTCTCATAGGCAAACAGAGAGATCAGCCGCGCATTGTCTGCCGCAAAAACCCCCAACCCCTGCAAGAACGTCTGCCGGGCTTGTGCGTCTTGCTCAAAGGCCCGGCGCCGCACCAGCAAGTCAGCCTCGCGCAACAGGCCACCAGTCCCGGCGTCAAAACCCGGAAAAAAGAACATCCGCTTCAAGCCATCCGGCCGCAGGGAGGGCAAGCCATGGCAGCCGCTGACCCAGTCTTCAGCACTCAAATACTCAAGGTTTATCCACAGCGCCGGTTTTTCCCGCGCCTTCATGGCCTGCCGGTAACTGTCCGGCAAGGTGCAGGCGAAGGCTTCGATCACTACATCAGCGACCTCCACCGGCTGCCAGTCCTTGGGCCACACGCGCACCTCTACGCCCTGCTGCCATTGCTGAGCAGCGCTGGCATCGGCCTCGGGACAGAGCGGCACAAACGCCTGCACGTCATCGACCCACAACCGAACATGCACCTGATGCTCAGCCACCAACTGGCGGGCCAAACGCCAGGTCACACCAATGTCGCCGTAGTTATCGACCACACTGCAAAAAATATCCCAGGAGGCTTTCATTCCGGGCTCCAACATTCAAAGGGCTGATTGTCCGTATAAATCAACGCGTACAGAAGGCTTAAGGCGGATTAATCTGCCGAAGAGTCGTGCGACAATCGCCGCTCGCCTCTATCAAGCCCCCACCTATGAACAAGACCGCCGTGTACCAGCAGATGCTGGAAAAACTCGCCATCGACCTCGACGTGCTCCAGCGTGCCGCGCAAACCGCTTATGAAGCCGCGACCCACGAAGAGAACATCGCCGAGAACAAGTACGACACCCTTGGGCTTGAAGCATCTTATTTGGCAACCGGACAGGCACGCCGGGTTGAAGAAATTCGTCAGGCGCTGAAAAACTGCCAGGCCATGACCCTTGCGCCGTTTAACCCGGCGCAAGGCATTCAGGTCGGGGCATTGGTGCGGCTTGAAGCCGAGAATGGCAGCGAGCAGTGGTTATTTCTGGCCCCGGAAGCCGCCGGGCTCAAGCTTGAGCATGAAGGCAACACCGTGACCGTCATCACCCCGCGTGCACCGTTGGGCGCAGCGTTGCTCGGTAAGCAGATGGAGGATGAGGTGCAGATCAGTGTGGGTGGCGCAGTGCAGGGGTTTATGGTTTGCGAGGTTGACTAAAAGCTGCGCACGGCCACCTGTAGGAGCGAGCTTGCCTTGCGATCTTTTGGTCGTGTAAAAGATCGCGAGGCAAGCTCGCTCCTACAGGTTTGGGGATTACTTGGCCGCCATCAAGCGGTTCACTTCACTGCGCACCATGTTGGCGTATTCCGGCGGGGACATCGCGTCCAGCTCCGAACGCACCCACTCCGACCATTTGCCCTTGCGCTTGGCGCGCTCCCCGAACAGGCGCGCCGCGTCTGCTTTGGCTTTGCCCAAGTTACTCTGCCAAAGCTCGTACAAACGAGACTTTTCATCTTCAAGCGCAGCCCGCTCAGCGAGTGACTTATTGGCGAGGTTGAAGCTCATGAGATTTTCCTGCGGCGTAAATTAGGCGACATCTTACACCTTCAAAAGAAGTGTCTCAGTCTGGATTTTAACTACGCTCACACCTCAGCTTCACAATGCGTTTAAAAACAGATGCAACTTTTTAGCATTGGGTTGACTCCATTAGGGTCTGTACGAAATGTTTTCGAGCGAAGGTTAGGCAAGGCGAAAACAGGCTAGGAAGCGGAGTTTACGGGTTGTAAATGAGCATTCCGAGCCTGTTTTCAACGCCGCATAACCGAGCGCAGATACATTTCGTACAGAGCCTAGTGATCACCCTATTCACCTGCAAGGAGTACCGCAATGGCTCGAAAAAGTGCCGTACAAGCCGCTGAAGATCAAATCAAGGATCAAGCGTTCAGCGAGCTTCAAGAACTGATTGCCGAATCTGACAAGCTGCTTAAAGACAGCGCGTCTCTGCTGGGCGAAGAAGGCGAGACCCTGCGTGCGCAGGTCGGTTTGAAACTCAAGCAAGCGTTGGACTCTGTGAGCAACGTGCGCGAGCGCAGCAAACCCGTGGTCGATGCGACCGAAAACTATATCGGTGGGCACCCGTGGCAAACCGTGGCCATCTCGGCCGGTTTCGGCCTGGTGGTCGGCCTGCTGCTGGGACGTCGCAACTGATTCAGTGGCAACGCCCACACACCAAGCCCTCTCGCGATTAAGGCGAGGGGGCTTTGTGGTTTAAAAATCAAAATCTTTGACATATTCAGTGACATTACACTCAAGCATTCCGGATACTTCACCGTATTCCCCCTATGCCAACGAGACAGTCAATGTCCGAGTCCACTGTTGCTACAAAACCCTTGAGCACTGCCCTGATACTGCTGATGGCGATTGCCACCGGCCTTGCTGTCGCCAGTAATTACTACGCACAACCTTTGCTGCACACCATCGCCAAAGAGCTGGGCTTGACTATGGAAAGTGCCGGCACGGTGGTGATCACCGCTCAACTGAGCTACGGCGCCGGGCTGTTATTGCTAGTGCCGCTGGGCGACCTGTTTGAACAACGCCGCCTGATCGTCACCATGACCGTGCTCAGTGCCTTGGGCCTGTTGTTGAGCGCTTTCGCCCCGTCACTGACCTGGCTGTTGATCGGTACCGCAGTCACCGGGATGTTTTCGGTGTCGGCCCAGGTACTGGTGCCAATGGCCGCCAGCCTGACCGACCCGCAAAGCCGCGGTCGCGTGGTCGGCACGCTGATGAGTGGCCTGCTGCTGGGTATTTTGCTGGCCCGTACCGTGGCCGGAGCGCTGTCATCGGCCGGTGACTGGCGGGCCATTTACCTGCTGGCAGCGGCCCTGATGCTGATCAGCGCCATTTCCCTGTTCTGCGCCCTGCCCAACCATCACCACAGCGCTGGCCTGAGCTACCCCAAGCTGCTGGGCTCGGTGTTCAAGCTGTTTGTCGAAGAACCGGTGCTGCGCCTGCGCTCATTGCTGGGCCTGCTGACCTTCTCGCTGTTTGCCCTGTTCTGGACGCCGCTGGCGTTTTTGCTGGCCGTACCGCCTTACAACTATTCCGACGGCGTGATTGGCCTGTTTGGCCTCGCAGGTGCGGTGGGTGCAGTGGCCGCCAACTGGGCCGGGCGCATGGCCGACCGCGGCCGTGGACAAATGGCGACGACCGTCGGTCTGCTGGTTCTGCTGGCCTGCTGGCTGCCCATGGCGTTTGCTGGCCATTCATTGATCGCGCTGATTATCGGCGTGCTGGCCCTCGATTTTGCCGTGCAACTGGTGCACGTGAGCAATCAGAACGCCGTGTTCCAGGTCCGCCCTGCGGCGCGCAACCGCTTGAATGCTGGCTATATCACCTGCTATTTCATTGGCGGGGCGCTGGGTTCCTTGATCGGTGCACAGACCTATCCGGCTTATGGCTGGAGCGGCATCGTAATCGTCGGCGCCGTGATCGCAACCCTGGCGCTGGCCATCTGGGGCTATGTGCTGCAACGCGAAAGCACGCTGCAAACCGTCGGTTAACGGGCCATGTAGCGCTTTTCATCACCTAGCGAACTCGCTAGCATGCGAAAAACGCCCTGAAGACGGTCTGCCGCGCAGACCGTCCTAATCATCCGAGACGCCATATGATCCCTAAAGAATCCCGTAACGAACTGGCCCTGGATACCTTCATCAAGGCGCACCCAGAACTGCTCGAAGAAATGAAAGAGCTGAGCGCCGAAGACCGCCAGCAACAAATTTTGTGGGCCTTTGAAGACGAGGCCGAAAGCCGCGGTCTTGAAGCCTGGGAGTTGGCACTGGAACTGATTGCGCGCTCACCTGAGGAACTCAAGGTCATGCGCCTCGAAGTCCATCAGGAAGTGGCCGAAGCCCTGGACATGAGCTGGGAAGAGTACTGCGGGTTTAACGACATTGCCGTCTGAGCCCCGACGATCCAAAAGCGATGCACGGCCAGCCCGCCGTTCGTCGCTTGCCCCACGCCTCAGAGTGAATCAAGACTCGCTATAGGTGCGTTCCAGCGACTTTGCCACCGTCAGATTGTTTTCCAATTTCGGCAAGTACTTCTCTACAAAAGCCTTCAGCTCAGGCGAATCACTGTTGTCGGCCTCCTGCTTATAAAGCGCGATGGCAACCTCCTGAGCGCTCACTTGGCTGGCGATATAAGCAGCATCAAAATCATCGCCTTCTGGCACTTGAAGCATTAACGTCTTCGCCTTGCTGGCTATTTGGTCATCGCTCGACATCGGCAGGTCATGCTTTTTCACGATCTCCTTAAGGTCCCGATTCGCGTCCGTATAGTCCTTGATGATCTCCACCGCAAAACTGTTGATGCCCGTCGACGAGGTTTGGCTGATCGCCATTCGGCTGGTTTCAATCTGAGCAATCGCAGCGGCGGATGCCTCGTCAACAAAATGAGCCGGATTGGCAGCGACAGCATTGCCCGCCACAGCCAAGGCGCAGGCCAAAGCACAGCCTGCGACGAAGCGTTTGGGGCCCATCAGGTTTTTCATAACGTCCTCCAGAAAAGGCAGGTTTATTCCCTGCACAGAATCTGAAGGCCTGTGGCCGCAAAGGTTTAGATAAAAGCCGTATTTCTGACCAGCGGTTTCAAGCGTCGCGCACTTCACGCCCGCGCCCTGCTCCAGAGCATCACTTATGCATTCAGGTCATAACGTGGGGGCATTGTCAGAAGGTTCGCGATGATACTAATATAGAATCATTCCCATTTAAGCTGCCGACCATGAAACCTTCCACCCCCAGCGACACTGACAGTCTCGACGCGCTGTACAAGGGCTATCACGGGTGGTTACTGGTGTGGCTGCGTCGGCGTTTGGGCTGCCCGCACAACGCGGCCGACATGGCGCAAGAAACCTTTATCCGTTTGCTGACAACAGGGGCGTATGTCACCCCGCGCGAGCCGCGTGCGTTTTTGGCCACCGTGGCACGTCGATTGATGGTCGATCGCGGACGTCGGCAAAGGCTTGAGCAGGCCTATCGCGAAGAGCTGGCCCGGCATGTCGAGCACCTTGAACAGGCGCCCTCCCCCGAGCAAATACTCGCGGCGGTGCAAGCGCTGGAACATATCGCCCGCGCACTGGACAGCATGCTGCCGCGCGCGCGCCAGGCGTTTGTGCTGCGCCACCTCGAAGGCCTGAGCCACGCTCAGATCGCCGAGCGCCTGAACGTGTCGACCAAAACCGTGCAGAACTATCTGGTGCAAGCCCTGCTGCACTGCCATGCCGCAACCGAAGAGCCGCTGTGAGTCGCGCGCCCTCCCTCAAAGTCATGCGCCAGGCGGCGGTATGGCTGGTTCGTCTGGACGACCAGCCCAGCGACGCTGATCAGCGTGCATTCAGTGAATGGCTGGCCCTTGCGCCGGAACACGCCAATGCGATTGAGCGCCTGCAAGGCAGCCTCGCGCCGTTACGCAAGTTGCCACGCGCCCCGGCCCGAGCGGCGTTGGCCACATTGACGCACAAGACTTCTGGCGGGCGCGCGCTCAAAGCCTTGGCGCTGGCTGCGTTGGTCGTGGTGCCCGGCGCGCTGGCACTGCAACAGTTTCCGCCCGCTTACCTGATGGCTGACATTCGTACCGGCACCGGAGAATGGCGCGAGCAGCAACTGGCGGACGGCACATGGCTGCGCCTGGACGCACGCTCAGCCGTTGACCTGAATTTCGATGCGCAAAGCCGTACGTTGCATTTGATCAGCGGCGAAATCCTGCTGGACGTGGCCAAGGACGCCAATCGCCCGTTTAGGGTTATCACCGACCAAGGCAGCGTTCGCGCACTGGGAACACGTTTTGTGGTCGAGCGTCTGGACGGGGCCACGCGCCTGGCAATGATCGAGTCGAGCACCGAAGTCAAAAATGCCGAGCAGCAGCGCACGGTCCATGCCGGTCAGCAAGTGCGTTTCGATCACTCAGGCATTTACCCCCAAGCCGCCGTCGACGGGGCCGAGATTGAACAGGCGTGGACCCGGCACCAGCTCATCGTCAAAGATCAGCCGCTGTCGGAAGTCCTCGATCAATTGAACCGTTACCACAGCGGTTACTTGATGTTTGACCGAACCGAACTGGCCAAGATCAAGGTCACGGCGGTACTGCCCGCCGATGACAGCGCACGCGCTTTGCGTCTGCTGGCTCGCAGCCTGCCGATCCAGATTGCAACGTTTACCCCGTGGATGACCCGCGTCTCACTGGATTCAAACCCACCCAAATAAAAATTATTGTCGGCTGCTTCCAGTTCTCATTTCCCGACCGTCCTTGTAGTAGCCAAATCCACTAGAGAGTCGGGAAAATGCCTTCAACATCGCCCTCGCGCCCCCCATTCATTCCTGTCAGCGCCCTGACACTGGCACTCAAGCTCAGTGTCGGTAGCCTGGCACTGGCAGCCTTTGCGCCCGCAATGGCCGCGCCATTAAATCACTACGACATTCAGGGCGGGCCCTTGGCTGACGTTTTGAGTCGGTACGCACGCGAGTCCGGCGTGTCGATTTCTTTCGAGACGCGCCAGCTTGCCAATCAGACCAGCAGCGGCCTGAAAGGTGATTACGGGGTGGATGAAGGGTTTGCTGCGTTGCTGCGCGGGCAAGGTTTGCAAGCTGTGCCGAGCAGCGATGGTTACGTGCTGGTCGCCGTGCCGCAGACACAAGGGGCGGTCGAACTGGGCGCCACGCGGGTCAACGGCAACACCGTGGGCCTGAGTTCCGAGGACACTCGCGCCTACACCGTTGCTTCAACCAGCACCGCCACACGGCTGCCGATGAGCCTGCGCGAAACCCCGCAATCGGTGAGCGTGGTCACCCGCCAGCAAATGGACGATCAAGGCATGAAAAACCTCGACGACGTCATGCAAGAGGCGCCGGGGATCACCATCGTTAAAAACGGCGGCGAGCGCTCGCTGTACATGGCACGCGGCCAGTTGGTCGACACCCTGCAAATTGATGGCGTGCCGACCAACATCAGCAACGCCTATTCGATGGACGCCATATCCAAACCCACCACCGATATTTATGACCGCATCGAAATCGTACGCGGGGCGACCGGGTTGCTGGAAGGCGCCGGCAGCCCGTCAGCGGCGATCAATCTGGTGCGCAAGCGCCCGACCGCCGAGCCTCAGGCGCTGATCGAAACCTCAGTCGGCTCGTGGGACGACTACAAGACCATGGTCGACCTGTCGTCGCCCTTGAACGAGCAAGGCACGTTGCGCGGGCGCACAGTCATTACCTACAACAACGCCAACAGCTACATGGACACCGCGCAAAAAGAAAACCAGGTGTTCTACACCCTGCTCGAAGCCGACCTCAGCAAAGACACCCTGGCGACGCTGGGCTTTACCTATCAGAAAGAGCGCAACTCCGGGTATGACTGGTCCGGCTTGCCAACCATGGAGAGCGGCAAATTCTACCCGCTCTCGCGCTCGACCTCGCTGACCGGCAAATGGAACCATTTGGACAAACGCAACACCACAGTGTTTGGCGACATCCAGCATTACTTCGCCAACGACTGGAAGCTGGTGGTCGCTGCCAACCAGACCTGGGCCAAATCGGACTTTCTCGGCAACTACACTCAGCGTGTGGCCGGCACCGAGAATATGTTCTCGCTGAACCCGCGTCATTTCCGTTACGACGACACCCAAACCAGCGTTGACACGTACCTGTCCGGGCCTTTCAGCTTTATGGGCAAACAACACGATTTCGTGCTCGGCAGTAACGTGCGGATCGACGACTTCGACTATCACGGCGGTCGCGATGCGAGCTACAACTACGTGTTCGACATCACCGACCCCAGCAGTTTTAATCCGCCTACGCCTACAGGGCTTAACGTCAACCAGTGGAAGTACAACATCACTCAGAAACAGGCCGGGATCTACGCTGCGGGCCGCTTTAGTCTGACCGACAGCACCAAGCTGATCCTGGGCAGCCGCATCAGTTGGTTCAAAAACGAAAGCCTGTCGTTCGTGAGCAAAAAGGTTAACAACGCGTACGCAAAAAATGGAGAAATCACCCCGTATGCGGGTTTGGTCCAGGAGTTAAACGACAACGTCTCGGCCTACGCCAGCTATACCGAAATCTTCAAACCGCAGAACAACCTCGACAGCAGCGGCTCGATCCTCAAGCCGATGACCGGCTCCAACTACGAGCTAGGGCTTAAGGGTGAGTTCCTCGACAAGCGCTTGAACACCTCGGCCGCGTTGTTCCAGACCGACCAGACCGGGCGCGCTGAAGCCTATAGCAGCGCTCAAGCCAGCGCGCTGTGCCCTGCGCTGCCGAACGGTTGCTACAGGGCGTCAGAAAAAGTGCGTAACCGCGGGATTGATCTCGAACTGAATGGCGCACTGACCTCCGACTGGAACGTGTCTGCCGGTTACACCTACACGCAATCCAAGTACGTCGCGGGCAGTCAGAAAGGTGACGATTATTCAGCCCTGTCACCGCGCCACCTGTTTAAAGTGGCCACGGACTATCGCTTGCCGGGCGCCTTGAACCAGGCCCGAGTAGGTGGCAGCTTCTTTGCGCAAAGCAAAATGACCAACACCTACCCGGGCGATGATTACAAAATCCAGCAGCAGGGCTATGCCTTGACCAACCTGCACGCCATCTACGAGGTCAACAAAAGCCTCGAAGTCCAATACAACCTGGACAACGTATTCGACAAGAAGTACTACCAGACAACCGGCAACCCCAATTACTGGAACTTCTATGGAGCGCCGCGCAACTTTAATCTGGCGTTGCGGGCGAAATTCTAAGGCTCACATAAATCCTTGTGGGAGCGGGCTTGCCCGCGATGGTATCAGCGCGGTGCATCAGGCAAACCATGTTGCCTGCATCGCTGGCAAGCCAGACTCCCACAAATAATGTGTCGCCTATTACAACGACACACCCGCCGCCTTGGCCCGGGCCGCGTGCAGTTTTTTGTAGCTGTCGATCAGGCGCAGGTGTCGGTCCAGGCCTTCCAGCTTCATGCTGGTCGGCGTCAGGCCATAGAAACGCACGCTGCTGTTGACCGAGCCAATCGCCGCGTCCATCCGCTCGTTGCCGAACATGCGGCGGAAGTTGGCTTCGTAGTCTTCCAGCTCCAGATCTTCGTCCAGGTGCATTTCAAGCACCGCATTCACCGCCTGGTAAAACAACCCACGCTCAACGGTGTTGTCGTTGTACTGCAGGAACATTTCGACCGCTTCTTTCGCCTCTTCATACTGCTTCAAGGCCAGGTAAATCAGCAGTTTCAGCTCCAGGATCGTTAACTGGCCCCACGCGGTATTGTCGTCAAACTCGATGCCGATCAAGGTGGTGATATCGGTGTAGTCATCCAGCTCACTTTCGACCAGACGCTCAACCAGGCTCTCAAGACCGGCCTCGTCCAGACTGTGCAGGTTCAAGATATCTTCACGGAAAAACAGCGCCTTGTTGGTGTTGTCCCAAATCAGGTCATCCACCGGGTAAATCTCGGAATAATCCGGCACCAGAATCCGGCAGGCCTTGGCCCCAATGTGTTCATACACCGCCATGTAGACTTCTTTGCCCATGCCTTCAAGAATGCCGAACAAGGTCGCGGCTTCCTCAGCATTGGCGTCTTCATCTTGGCTGGTGAAGTCCCACTCCACAAACTCGTACTCCGGCTTGGCGCTGAAGAAGCGCCATGACACCACACCGCTGGAGTCAATAAAGTGCTCGACGAAGTTATTCGGCTCGGTCACCGCATGGCCTTCAAACGTCGGCTGCGGCAAATCGTTCAGGCCTTCAAAACTGCGGCCTTGCAGCAATTCAGTCAGGCTGCGCTCCAGCGCCACTTCCAAACATGGATGCGCACCAAACGAGGCAAACACACCGCCGGTACGCGGGTTCATCAAGGTCACGCACATCACCGGGAACTCACCGCCCAGCGACGCGTCCTTCACCAGAACCGGAAAACCCTGCTCTTCCAGCGCCTGAATGCCCGCCAAAATGCTCGGATATTTCGCCAGCACTTCTTGTGGCACGTCCGGCAGCGCGAACTCACCCTCGATGATTTCGCGCTTAACCGCACGCTCAAAAATCTCGGACAGGCACTGCACCTGCGCTTCAGCCAGGGTATTGCCCGCGCTCATGCCGTTGCTGAGGTACAGGTTTTCGATCAGATTGGACGGGAAATACACCACTTCACCGTCTGACTGACGCACGAAGGGCAACGAAACGATGCCGCGCTCTTCATTGCCGGAGTTGGTGTCGATCAGGTGCGAGCCGCGCAACTCGCCTTCGCGGTTGTAAATCTTGAGGCAGTACGCGTCGAGAATTTCAGTCGGCAGTTCATCTTTGCGCCCCGGCTTGAACCAGCGCTCTTCCGGGTAATGCACAAACGGCGCATTGGCGATGTCTTGGCCCCAGAACTGATCGTTATAAAAGAAGTTGCAGTTCAGGCGCTCGATAAACTCGCCCAGCGCCGACGCCAATGCACCCTCTTTAGTCGCGCCCTTGCCGTTGGTGAAACACATCGGCGAATGCGCATCGCGGATATGCAGCGACCAGACGTTGGGCACGATATTGCGCCATGAGGCAATTTCAATCTTCATGCCCAAGTCAGCCAACATGGCCGACATATTGGTGATGGTTTGCTCCAGCGGCAGATCCTTGCCCGCTATATAAGTGCCTGCTGTAGAAGCCGAGTCGGAATTAGACGCCGGCATCAGCAATGCTTGAGCATCGGCGTCGAGGTTTTCCACCTCCTCAATCACAAACTCAGGCCCGGCTTGCACCACCTTCTTCACCGTACAACGGTCGATGGAACGCAAAATGCCCTGGCGATCCTTGTCGGAAATGTCAGCGGGCAACTCGACCTGAATCTTGAAAATCTGGTTATAGCGGTTTTCCGGATCAACAATATTGTTCTGCGACAGACGAATATTCTCGGTCGGAATATTGCGCGTCTGGCAGTACAGCTTCACAAAGTAAGCCGCACACAACGCCGACGAAGCCAGAAAATAATCAAACGGGCCGGGTGCCGAACCATCGCCCTTGTAGCGAATCGGTTGATCGGCCACCACCGTGAAATCATCGAACTTGGCTTCAAGTCGAAGGTTGTCGAGAAAGTTGACCTTAATTTCCATGGGGGAATTACCACAATAACGAGCTAAAAAATATGGCCGCCATTATCCGATTTTTCAGCAGGAAGTCCCGCGCTTTTCCGATAGGGCGCGAATTATCCCCACGCATTCGGCGGTTCATTGACTCGCACATAACGTCATTTAGAGGGGAGTTACGAGCAGCTTCGCAAAAGACATTGTCTGCTGGCACCTCGATTCAGCTTCCACCTATCCAGGCAATTTGCATGCAGGGCTCGCGCAGATCAAACTCGCCAAGACTCCCACTTTTTCTGTAACTCAATATGCCTGATATGTTGCTAAAACCTTCGTTACCTGGGGTCATGCTCCGGCGATGGCGTCTCTTGCACCAAGTCAAACAATCCCATGCCGCAGAGTTGTTTAGCGTTACCCAATCGACTATCTCTCGCTGGGAAAGTGGCGTACTGGATTTGGATTCCCGCGCACACGAAAAGCTTGAGAAGTTGCTGGCTGCTCGCCTCACTACAGCCGCTGATCAAGCGCTGGGCCGAATGGTTCGTGAAAGCTCGCGCCCCGTTCATCTCATTTGTGATTTGACGCACCGTTTGCTTGCTTGTTCATCTTCGCGAGCAGCCCAGTTCGCGAGTCCTATCAGCGAGCTGCTGGGTAGTTCTTTATGGCGCTTCGCTACGCCAACTATTATCAGCATGGAAGCTGACCTAGATAGATTGGGTTGGCGGGAAGCCTTCGCACCACCAGCGCTGGAATTTCTAACGGGCGACAATCATTCGTCCATTGTTCCGATCAGCCAAAGCTTATGTCGCTGGACACGAATCCCCCTTTCGGACGGAGCAACAACACGCTTGGTTGAGTCGCTCTGACTGCACCCTGCATATTTTATGCGTAGACGCTAATCATCTTGAAACTTAGTCTGGCTGAATCAGGTGAGCGGACATTCCGTCCGGCCCACAGAGTCAGAGGTGTTCATGGACATCGAAAAAATCAAAGGGCGCCTCGAATTTCTACGCGAGGCGGAAAAGCTCAAGGATGTACTTAGAAGCGCGCACACCTCTTCCGGGCGAACCGAAAGCACGGCAGAGCACAGCTGGCGCTTATGCCTGATGGCCGTCGTCTTTGGAGATTATCTGACCGGTCTCGATAGGTTAAAAATGCTCAAGATGTGTGTCATTCACGACTTGGGAGAGGCCATCAGCGGTGACATTCCCGCCGTCAATAAAGATTCGTTTCCCAACAAGAGCGAGCAAGAGAGGAGCGACCTCATTCTCTTGACCAATGCTCTGGATGAATCATTAAAAGCCGAAATATTGGCACTTTGGGACGACTACGAAAATGCGTTGTCACCAGAGGCGGTAGCCGTCAAGGCGCTAGATAAGTTGGAAACAATGCTTCAGCACAACCAAGGCAAGAACCCATCGGACTTCGATTACGAATTCAATCTTGCCTATGGCAAAAAATACACAGATGCCGCCCCTCTATTCGAGGCGCTTCGCAATATCATCGACGAAGAAACCAAAGCTAATATGCTTTTGAATCCGAAGTGAACACGCTCACAGCATCGACAAGAACCCCCGGCCAAGCGAGGCGGACGTCGTCCGACCTGATGTGTATCCGTGTAAAAACCTGCTGGGAACTTTTTGAGTCGTGAGACGAAGAGACATGAGCCAAAGGGCGCGTAACCAATCCATAAAAGCCCCCCAGCCCCATTTCAGCCCCATATCGCCCATTTTCAGACGCCAGAAACCACAAACCCCCGACTTTCTCTAGGAAAATCAGGGGTTTGTGTTTACTTAATGTGGCGGTGAAGGAGAGATTCGAACTCTCGATACAATTTCTTGTATACACACTTTCCAGGCGTGCTCCTTAAGCCACTCGGACACTTCACCGTATCTCTTCAAACATGTTCTGTCTGTCGAGGCGCGCTAATGTAGTCGAAAGCTTTCGATATGACAAATGTTTTTTTCAGAATTTTCATGCGCTTACGGGTTTTGCCTTTTTTTGACCGCTTCCTGTGCGGGTGAATCTGCCAATTTCCAGCCTGGGTACTGCAGCGTCTGCACGGCAAACCTCAGGTACGCTGCCGTCTATATAGAAGGCACCGGGCATTTGTCTGACTCATCAGTCAGTCTCCGTGCTTTACCTGCGCCGTGGGGCTGGGTAACGTCTGCCTCACTTCAATACAAGGAATTGCGCCATGAGTGACTTGATTGCTTATCACCTGGAAGACGGTATCGCGACGCTGACCCTGAGCAATGGCAAGGTGAATGCTATTTCCCCGGATGTGATCGCGGCCTTTAACGCAGCGCTGGATCAGGCGGAGCAGGATCGGGCAGTAGTGATTATTACCGGGCAGCCAGGCATTTTGTCGGGCGGTTATGACTTGAAGGTGATGACGGCAGGTCCCGAGCAGGCAGTTGATTTGGTCACTAAAGGGTCGACGCTGGCTCGTCGCCTGCTGGCGCATCCTTTCCCGGTAGTGGTTGCCTGCCCAGGCCATGCAGTGGCCAAAGGTGCGTTTCTGCTGTTGTCGGTGGATTACCGCATCGGCGTCGAAGGCCCATTCAGCATTGGGCTGAATGAAGTGCAAATCGGCATGACGATGCACCACGCCGGAATTGAGCTGGCCCGCGACCGGTTGCGCAAATCGGCTTTTCATCGCTCAGTGATCAACGGTGAGATGTTTAACCCGACTTCCGCGGTAGACGCAGGTTTCCTCGACTTGGTGGTCAAGCCCGAAGCGTTGCAGGCGACAGCCCTGGAAGTGGCCCGTCAGTTGAAGAAGATCAATATGAAGGCGCACAAGAACACCAAACTCAAAGTGCGCAAAGAGCTGCTGGAGACGCTGGATAAGGCCATCGAGCTGGATAAGCACCACGCCGTCTGAATCTGACTGTCCCGGCTGCTACCTGCGGCCGGGCACGCGCCTGCCCCGCCCCCTTTGTTTTCCCGCTAACACCTCTGGGCCGTACCTCACAGCCTTCTTCGAAACATAAGCTTAAACATCAGTAATCTCCGGCGTGTATCCGAGTAATTGCCGAATACAGTGCACGTCCGTACACTGCGCCACCTTTTGTTTTGGCGTATCTGTAAATGCTACTTTCGTTTCGCATGGTGTTGATGAGTCTGCATTTTGTCGCTGCGGGCGTGCTCGGCGTGCTGCTGGGCATGTGCCGACCCTTCAATCCGGACAACAGCCGATTGTGCGCCCGGCTCTATGCCTGGCCGGCGAAATGGATCCTGGGCTATAAGCTCAAGACTGAAGTCGGGCCTTTGATGGATAAGCCTCAGAGCTGCGTGGTGGTCGCCAACCATCAGTCCAATTACGACCTGTTTGTGTTCGGCAATGTCGTGCCGCGCCGTACGGTGTGTATTGGTAAGAAGAGCCTGAAATGGGTGCCGCTGTTCGGCCAGTTGTTCTGGCTGGCTGGCAATGTGTTGATTGATCGCAGCAACGCTCAAAAAGCCCGTCAATCGATGCTGACCACCACCCGCACCCTACAAGAGAAGGACACCTCGATCTGGGTTTTCCCGGAAGGCACGCGCAACCTCGGCAAAACCTTGCTGCCTTTCAAAAAGGGCGCATTCCATATGGCTATCACTGCCGGGGTGCCGATTGTGCCGGTGTGTGTCAGTACCTATAGCCAGCACCTCAAGCTCAATCGCTGGCACAGTGCTGATATTCAAATTCGCTCGTTGCCTGCCATTCCCACGGCGGGCTTGACCCTGGATGATCTGCCTCAGTTGATGGAGCAATGCCGCGAACAGATGCGCGAGTGCATCGAGGCGATGGACCGTGAGTTGCTGGCAGAGCAAAAGCGCCGTCTGCCACCTGTTCCCGCCGACAAGACGACAGCCTCTAACCCGAACCTCTGAACGTTTGTAACGTCGAAGTGGTGGAATGCACGCTAAGCTGCATCTTCGAGCCATAACCCTTTGATGAAGAAGCGATTAGAACTATGGGCAGAGTTGTTGCTGCTGCGGTTTATAGCGAAGGCAAAAAAATCACCAACATCACTCTGGACGAAGGCAGTGCCTGGGCTGAAAAGCCCAACCACTTCGTCTGGATAGGTCTGGAACAACCCAATGCGCAAGAGCTGAGCAACTTGCAGCGTCAGTTCAATCTGCATGAGCTGGCCATCGAAGACGCCCTTGAACAACATAGCCGGCCAAAGCTTGAGACCTTTGGCGATGCGTTGTTTATCGTCATCTACTCGCCGATTCGCAATGAAGGCAAGTTAGAGTTCGTAGAAACCCATATCTTTGCGGGCAACGGTTACATCATCACCAGCCGTAACGGCCACTCCGCTTCGTACCGGGCTGTACGTCAGCGCTGCGAGGCACGGCCGCTGCTGCTGGAGCACGGCGAAGACTTTGTGTTGTATGCCCTGCTCGACTTTGTAACCGAGAGCTATCAGCCCGTCAGCGCAGCCATTCACGCCGAAATCGAGCAACTCGAACGCAGCATCATGGGCAATGCATTGAATGAAGCGGACATCATTCAATTGCATGATTTGCGCCGCGATGTGTTGCGGTTACGCCGCTACGTGGCGCCCATGGTCGAAATCAGTGAAGAGTTGCAGCGTCTGACCTTTCCTTTTATCGACAAGAACATGCGCCCGTATTTTCGGGATGTGCAGATTCACGTCACTCGGCAAATGGAAGACCTGACCACCTTGCGCGACATCGCCAGCCAAACGATTGAGATCGTTGTACTGCTGGAGTCGTCACGCCAGAGCATCGTGCAACGCAAGTTCGCCGCCTGGGCGGCCATTCTGGCGTTCCCTACGGCGGTGGCGGGTATTTACGGGATGAACTTTCAGAACATGCCGGAACTGACCTGGCATTACGGCTATTTCGGTGTGCTGAGCTTTATTGCGGTGGGCGTGACGGGGTTGTGGGCGAGCTTCAAGCGTTCTGGCTGGCTTTAGAGACCCCGTTTAATGTAGGAGCGAGCTTGCCTCGCGATCTTTTAAACAATCAAAAGATCGCGAGGCAAGCTCGCTCCTACAGATGTATGCGCCTAAAGCCCGGTGTTACACCGACTCGACCGCGGGCTTGTTTGAGACAAAACGCATCATCCACTCGGCAACGGTCCGGCCGTGGTGGTCTTGTTCCAGGCTGGCAATGCCGTTGTTGTAGATCGGCTGACCCAATTGTTCCTGGCGCAAATCAAGCAACGCCCGTGAGTAGTCGTGAATGAATTCAGGGTGCCCCTGGAAGCACAGCACCTGATCATTGATGTGGTAAGCCGCGAATGGGCAGAACTCGCTGGAGGCGACCACTGTCGCGTTTTCCGGCAGGGCCGTTACTTGGTCCTGGTGGCTGATCAACAGCGTCAGGTCTTCTACCACCGGGCTCATCCACGGTGCTTTGGCCGCCAATTTGTATTGATGGGTGCCCACGCCCCAGCCCTGAGTTGCCCGCTCACTCTTGCCGCCCAGCAGCAACGCCAGCAGTTGATGACCGAAGCAAACGCCGAGCAGCTTGTCGCCACGCTCGTAGCGGGTCAGCAAGAAAGCTTTCAGGGTTTCGATCCAAGGATCGGTGCCGAACGAGTCCGCCTTGCTGCCGGTCACCAGGTAGGCATCAAACACTTCATCATCGGATGGGTATTGGCCGTTCATCACATTGAAGATTTTGAATTCGGCGGGGATGGGCTGCTGGGAGAACAGGCGTTTGAACATCTGCCCGTAGCCCTGGTATTGATCAATAAACTCTGGACGCAGGATGTCAGTTTCCAGAATGCAGATGCGTAGCGACATAAAAATACCTGGCACGATAATGACGAAAGTAATAGCGGCAACACGCTAGAGCCTGCCTTGAAACAGTAATTAATGGCAAGCACTGAACACTACTGAGCGTACTGGAGCCTTGGACACCCGACTTCGTCGGGCATTTGGCGCCTGAATAATGCTCCCTGACGAACGGTAGGGTACTAATAATCTCCCGACCCCGAGTGTTCATTGCGTCTAGCTACGGGCTGACAGGGCACGCTTATAAAAGCTAATAGCGTTTTAGAAACCTAATGCACTTGGATGATGTAAAAGGGTTCTAAGCCATGTGTTATGAGGCCTCTAAGGTTAACTCTGTCAACGGGCAAGACGCTTTTTAAGGATGTGCGCCCTTACCGTGGAGCATTGGGGTTCAGGAATAACAACAAAAGGCAGGTCGCCATGTTCAAACACACGAAAATACGTCAAGCCGGGCTTATTCTCCTCGCCACCACTTTGCTGTTGATTTTGCCGAATCTGACCAAGGTGATCGGCTAAGGTGTCGTAACCCCGTTCGAGTCGATGCACTCAAACCACCGACAATCCATAACAGCAAATCCATTGAAATTACTGACGCTCTTCATCATCGCCTTATTCAGCCTGCCCGTTTGCGCTGCTCAACTCACCCTCGATTTGGGCAGCGGCATCCGGACGTGGCAAACCGCCGAGCTGTTGCAGCACCCGACAGCGCAAACACTGCATATCGTTGACGACGTGTCTTACAAACGGGACATGACTTACCGCGCCGTGCCACTGGCCACACTGCTTGAAGGCATCACGCCCGGCGACCACTTGCAAGCGGTCGCTCTGGACGGCTTCGCGGCTGAGCTGGCGGCTGACCCATTGCTGAGTCAAACCGGCGCCAAAGCCTGGCTGGCGATTGAAGACCCCGCTCATCCATGGCCACCTCTGGGCGCAGGCAAGCACAGTGCCGGACCGTTTTATCTGGTGTGGACCGACCCTCAAGCGGGCCGTATCAGCCCAGAACAATGGCCTTATGCACTGGCCACCCTGAAGCGCCTGCCCCCGGTGGCTGAACGTTTCCCGGCCTTGCGGCCCGATCCGGCGCTGACGCCTGACTCACCGATCAATCAGGGCTTTGCGCTGTTTCAGAAAAACTGTCTGGCGTGCCATCGCCTGAATGGCGCGGGTGATGCGCAGTTCGGTCCCGATCTGAACATCCCCTACAACCCGACCGAGTACTTTGGCGCCGACTTTCTCAAGCGTTACATTCGCGACCCGCAAAGCTTGCGCCAATGGCCGCAAGCGCGCATGCCCGGCTTTGCGCCCAACGTACTGCCTGACGCCGAGCTGGAGCAGTTGATCAGCTATTTGCAACACATGGCCAAGCGCAAAGTCACCACCCCGTAACAACAGAAACCCTCGCGCATAAACCAAAACGGCCAGCCTCAAGGCTAGCCGTACGTTGCGTTAATGGACATCAGGACGTCAGTTCAGCAGGCCACGCACCTCCTGCTTGACGCCCCAACCTTCGATAATGCCGCCCAGCGGTACCACGACCGCTTCGAAGTCCTGCTCAAAATCACCAATGCCGCCATACGTGGCGTACATCACTTTGCTCAACTCCAGATGCCAGGCACCGTCATCACGCACGTTGATCTGGGCATTCAGGGACTCACCACAAAATTTGCCTGCTGCTCTGCGCGCCCGCTCCTCATCCGGGAAGATCGCGTAAAACTCAATGGGATGGATTCGTGCAAAGTCAAAACCGCCTTCTTTCATGCGGCGCAGCACATAGCTGCTGAGGTCTTCTTGATGGGCTGTGCTCATGAAACGTCCTCCTCGCAATGGATAGACATTCAGCGCTCTCGGTACCGCAGTCAATGTGCCGTGGCCGAGAGAAATAAGCATGTAGCGAACAAGATCAGAGCCAGTCGATTACTTCGCTGGTCTGGGTGCAGAGTAGACCTGTCCGATATTCTCTGCCAAGAGGGAAATAAAATTTTACGCTTTTAAAGGGCGACTGATAACACTCAAAAAAATACAGGGTCAGGCACCTGGACAGATGCGCTGTCCAGGACCAGACCTATAGCCGTACGGGCCGCGTGTTACTTCTCCGCGCGCTCTTTGAGCCCTTTGAGGGTATTGAACGGTGCATCCACCACGAACTTGTTGGCGACAAAAGAAGGCACGCTGCCGCCTGGCTCGGTGTGCACCTGATACGTCACTTCGGTCAGGTTGTCGCCTTTAGGGACCAGCTTCCAGAAACCGTCCACCTGGGCCACCCGCACGAAGCCTTTTTCTTCAGGCTGATAGGTCGGTACGCCTTTGAGGGTACGGGTCAGCGTGCCGTCTGGGGCAACCGATGAGGTGACCTCCAGAATCGAGTCACGCGGGGTTACGGGCCACGGCGTATTGAATTGGGTATAAGTCCAGCTCTTGTCGCCTTCAATCTTGAGCAGCTTTTGCGATTTGCACTCATGAATCCAGGCACAAGCCCCTGCCACGTCCTCTTGCAGCGCTTTGATTTTAGCCAGCGGGGCCTTGATGGTGGTCACCCCCTGATAAGCCTTGTAGGCGGAGCCCGACACTTCACTCAACGAGACTTTAATACCGTCTTCGTTCTTCGCCACTTTCCAGTCTTCTGCGTGAGCCACGCCCACCAGCAGAACACTCAAACCACACGCCAATGCCACTCGATGCAACGAACCCATTGTTTTATTCCTTATTGTTGAAGGTCTGTTCATGGAACATGAACGCACTAGGCCGCCGTCATCTGTTCCCACCAGCCGATCAGATTGATAGCTTCTTCCCGGTTGCTGCCGCACACCTCAATGTCTGCCTGAAACGAACCGCACACGGCAGGACGCTCTGGCTGGCCGAACAAGCCACATAAGTAGTCGACAGATAGATGCAGGCAGCGTTCCCCGGCAGGTTTGCCATTGGGCATGCCAGGGATCGGTGTACTGATGGAGGGGGCTATACAGCAAGCGCCACAGCCTTCACGGCAGTTCATGACGTTAGCTCCTCGTTTGGGGCAAAGTGCGTTGATGACAAGGGATAGTACTCGCTGGAACGGGCGTTTGAAATTGACCGTCCAGCAGAATATACAGTGACTGAACAGTCAGTTTAGAAGTCCGTTTTCAGGGATTGGGCACTTATTGCTTGAATTCAAAATCAAGTGCCGCGCCATCGATCTCATTCTGCCGTGCTTCGTTGCGCAGTTGCAGGCCCATCTCATTGCTGAGCAAGCGCCCATTCAACTGAAAAGGGCTCTCTTCGGCAGGCTTTTCGCCGAACATATTGGGCAGCAACGGCTTGTGCTGAGGCATGGGAATGGTGCCCAGAGGTCGTAGCTGTCGAACCATATCGGGCGGCAGGCTCAAATCAAGCTTGGCGGCCGGTAAACGCTTTTGGGCGACTTCATGCGCTGACTTGGATTTCGAGGCGACCGGTGCGCGCTTTGGGGCCGGTGTTTTTCCCGCAGCGGCCGCAGGTTTGGTCGGGGTATGAGCGGTTTGAGACTTCGTAGTGACGGCCTCGGACTGTGATTGATTTGCGGGTGCCGCCACCGCGAAAAACGCAGTTAAAACGCCGACCAACATGAACCCCACACAATATTTCGCTCTCATAACTCCCACAGTTTTCATAGATAAGGCGCACATGCTCGCGCTTTAGGCTCGCGGAGACAAGCCGAATATGACCAAATGGCTATCACGCATGCCGTTCAGCCCTCAATAGAGGTTGGTCGTTTCCTGGCACAGCTGGCTGGCAAGCATACCTAATGTCATCAAGGCCCGTTCAGCCTCTTTGTTCCAGGGCGTGCCGCAGTTCAACCGGATGCAGTGATTGAATTGCTCGGTGTTACTGAAAATAAGCCCCGGCGCGATGCTGATCCCTTGCTGCAACGCGCGTACGTGCAACTCTTGGGTATTGACCCGGCCCGGTAAACTCACCCACAAAATGAAACCACCACTGGGGCGCGACATTTGTGTGCCTTCCGGGAAGTATTGCTGAACCGCCAGCTGGAACGCGCTCAGATTCTTGCGGTATTCCTGGCGTATGTAACGTAAATGACGGTCGTATCCGCCGTTTTCAAGGTAGGCCGCCACGCCCATTTGCGTCACGCTGCACGCCGAATGCGTGGTAAACGTTTGCAGGCGCTGGATCTCCTGCTGATATTTCCCAGCAATCATCCAGCCGATTCGCACACCCGGCGACAGCGTTTTGGAAAAGCTGGAGCAATAAATCACGCGATCCAGACGGTCGTAGGCTTTCAGCGCCTTGGTGCGACCGACTTCAAACATCAACTCGCCATAGATATCGTCTTCCACCACCTGGATATCGAAGTCCGAAGCCAGGCGCAGCAGTTGTTTTTGCCGCTCTTCCGGCATCGTGCCGCCCAGCGGATTGCTCAGGCGCGTGGTCAGCACCAGCGCCTTGATCGACCATTGATTGGCCGCCAATTGCAGGGCTTCAAGGCTCATGCCTATAGCCGGGTCGCTGGGGATCTCGATCACTTTCAACCCCAACAGATCGGCCAATTGCAACAAGCCGTAATACGTTGGCGATTCAGCTGCGATCAGGTCTCCCGGACGTGTGAGCACCCGCAGTGACATTTGCAGGGCGTCGACACAGCCGTGAGTAATGATCACTTCCGAAGGGTCGACCACCACCCCGGCGTCACGCATGCGAATCGCAACCTGACGGCGCAATGGCTCAAAACCGGGGCTGAACATGTAACTGAATGCGCGAGGGCTATGAAAGCGCGTGACCTTGGCCAATTGCTGATGCAACGCACGCACCGGCAAGTAATCGACACTGGGCACCGCAGCGCCCAGTGGAAACACGCCCTCGCGGCGCGACTCGACCAGTACCTGTTGAATGATGCTGCTGCGGGTGACCAACCCCGGGCGCTCTACACGCGCGATGTCCGGCGTGGGAGCCGTCAAGGCCGGGGTCTGATGCACATAGTAGCCAGACTGCGGCCGCGCCCGGATCAGGCCTTGGTCTTCAAGGTTGGCGTAGGCCTGTAACACCGTCGCATGGCTGACATTCAACTGCGAGCTCATCTTGCGCACCGATGGCACACGCTCGCCCGGCTGATAGACGCCGCGCCGAATATCCTCAGCCAGTTGCTGAGCAATACGTTGATAAAGCAAAAGGTTGGTCATGGCGCGGCACTCGATGTTCAGGCATTTTTTTTATAGGAAGCATTTTTGTGATGAACAATACCGGAACAGTTTAGAAGTGTACGGGCACAGTTGTCACCCTTCTGAACCGTACAGTGCAGAGGCGGGATTAACTGTATGGGTGCGGGTGAGTACGAGACAGGATTTGTAAGCAATAAATAATCTGTGGGAGCTTGGCTTGCCAGCGATGGTATCGGCACGGTCGGATAGCAAGACCGTATCGCCTTCATCGCTGGCAAGCCAGCTCCCACAGAAATAGGCGCAAGCCCGCATCCACAAGACAGTGTTGGGCTTAGCGAGCAGCGCCCAGTTGACCTTTTTCGTCGGAGAAGACGATTTCGACCCGGCGATTCTGCGCCCGACCACGCTCGGTGGCATTGACGTCTACAGGGTACTGGTCCCCGTAACCCGCAACTTGAATGCGCTTTTCGTCGATGCCCAGATCAACCAGCACATCAGCCACGGTCTGGGCACGCGCCAGCGACAGAGCGAGGTTGTCTTCGGTGCCACCCGTGTTGTCGGTGTAGCCCTCGATCCGCACGATCCGCTTAGGGTTCAATTGAAGAAACTGCACCAGCTTGAGCACGGTACGGTTAGCCGAGTTTTTCAAGTCCGCTTCGCCAGTGTCAAACAGCACATCACCCAACGTCATGACCAAACCACGATCCGTTTGAGTCGTGGCCAGGCTGATAATTTGTTCCTCCAGCCATTTACCCTGCTCTTGAACGCTCAACAATTTGGCTTCACGCAAGGCCAGTTGCAGGCGCTGACGTTCCAGTTCGAGCTTGGCAGCCCGTTCTTCGTTGAGCACTTTCTGGGTGTGTTCGCGGGCAATTTCGCTGTAGCGCTGGCTCAGATAAGCGTAATGCTCAACGTCTTCACCACTGCCCCAGTAGCTGGACAGCCGATCGGCACGGGCCAGCGACTCACCGGCACGGATCACGTCCTTGGGGGCGATGCGCAGCACGTTGCTGTCTTCTTTGACCGTCTGAAAGTCGCTGTTGGCTTGCTGCATGGCCTGATCGCTGGCGTGATGCCCCGCGCAACCGGCCAGGCTGATGCTACCGAGCAGTACCGCACTGCTGAAAATGCTGGACTTGAGGCTCATTGGGCCTCCGCCAGTTGTTTGCGCAAACGGGTAATGCGGGTATTGAGCACGTTCAATTGTTCCTGGCTTTTCTGCGTCAGCACGCGGGCTTCGGCCAAGCGCGCATCCAGCTCGGCTTGTTCGGCCTGTATGCGGGCGTCTTTGTAGGACTCTTCAACCATGTCGGCCTGAGCTTGGGCAAGCTTGTTTTCGGCGTGTTTGAGTTCAGGCATGTCGTCGGCATTCGCGCCGACTGCCTTGGCTTGCTCCAGGGCTTGTTCAGTCAAGCGTAATTGTTCATTGGGCGCAGGGTCGGTGGCGCAACCCGCCAGAGCCAGAACAGCCAGGGCTGCGAAAAGAGGTCGAATCGTCACTAAAAATTCCTACTGTTTTGGGACGCTGAGCGGTTGTTGCAGTTGAGCCTTCCACCGCTCCAGATTGCGTTGTAATGCCGCCTCGGCCAGACCGGAGGCGGGCAATTCTGTCATCTTTTTGGCGAGCTGTCCGCGCAACCACGGCTCATTGCAGGCCGAGTCATGGGAGATCGCCAGAAACAGCCCTGGCTGATCAATGGGTTGTGGATGTGCCTGCAGGTCATCGGCGATGCCCAGGGTTTGAGCGGTGGCCATCCCGGCATAACGCCCGGCTAAAACATACTCGACCTGCCCCAGCAACAGTTTTTGAAGCGCTTGAGTCAGGCTGGGCTGGGGTTTGAGGGTTAACTGATGCTGAGCAAACGCATCAAAGGTTTCGGTCAAGCGGGCCTTTTCCGAAAGCGCGCCCACGTGCCCGTGCAAATCGGCGGGTGTCTCGTAGTGCAACGTCGAGTCCTTGCGCGTCCACACCAGGTAATCGTTACGCACCAACGGCGGGTGGATGTAGTCCAGCGAGGTCAGTCCGGCCAATGTCAGCGGCGTATCCAGCAACATGTCGATACGTCCGGTGCGCACTTCGTCCTGGGCCTGAGAGCGCTTACCGGCATACAGCACGTCAACCTTAATCCCGAGTTCTTCGCCAGCCTGGCGCAACACGTCAGCACTGGCGCCGATCAAGTGCGTCGGATCGGCCGGATCCCGCCACAGATAAGGGGGCGCATCAGGGCTGCCGGTAACGATCAAGCGCTCGCACTTCCCCGCAGCTTCTGTCAGCAGCGGCAAAAATGCCAACCCCAATAACAACCTGCCTGCCTGTCGCACATCCATATCCCTACACCCCACCCACTCAATTCAAACGCATAAAAAAGCCCGGTCACTCAGGCTGCAAGGAAGGAACAGAACACTCAGTGCCCCGCCCTTCTCCACAGCCCGGAGAACCGGGCTCTTTATAAGTGAAGCGACTGGATTAAACCAGTTTCTCCAACTCTGGGACTGCTTCGAACAAGTCCGCTACCAGACCGTAATCGGCTACCTGGAAGATCGGGGCTTCTTCGTCCTTGTTGATCGCAACGATCACTTTGGAGTCTTTCATACCGGCCAAATGCTGGATCGCGCCGGAGATACCGACTGCAATGTACAGCTGTGGCGCAACGATTTTGCCGGTCTGGCCGACCTGCATGTCGTTGGGTACAAAACCTGCGTCGACCGCCGCGCGGGAAGCGCCAACAGCAGCGCCCAGCTTGTCAGCCAGTGCGTACAGGTGTTTGAAGTTGTCGCCGTTCTGCATGCCACGACCGCCGGAAACGACGATTTTGGCAGCGGTCAGCTCTGGACGGTCCGACTTGGCCAGTTCTTCGCCGACGAACGACGAAGTGCCTGCATCGTGAACCGCTGCAACGGTTTCAACCGCAGCCGAACCCCCTTCAGCAGCAACCGGGTCGAAGCCAGTGGCACGCACGGTGATCACTTTGACCGATGCCGTCGACTGCACGGTAGCAATGGCGTTACCGGCGTAGATTGGGCGGGTGAAGGTGTCAGCGCTGACAACCGAGATGATCTCGGAAATCTGATCAACGTCCAACTGGGCAGCAACGCGCGGCAGGATGTTTTTGCCGTTCGAAGTAGCAGCGGCCAGGATGTGGCTGTAGCTCTTACCTAGTTCAGCGACCAGCGGAGCAATGTTTTCTGGCAGTTGATGCGCGTAAGCGGCGTTGTCGGCCACCAGCACTTTAGCCACGCCAGCAATTTTTGCGGCCGCTTCAGCGACTGCGCCAATGCCCTGACCTGCAACCAGGACGTCGATGTCGCCACCGATTTTGGCAGCGGCGGCTACGGTGTTCAGCGTAGCCGGAGCCAGCGTTTTACCGTCGTGTTCTGCGATTACCAAGATAGTCATTGTTAGATTACCTTCGCTTCGTTTTTCAGTTTCTCGACCAGTTCAGCCACCGACTTGACCTTGATGCCTGCGCTGCGAGCAGCCGGCGCTTCAACTTTCAAGGTTTTGTTGGTCGAAGCTGTCGAAACGCCCAACGCGTCTGGCGTCAGCACTTCAAGCGGCTTCTTCTTGGCCTTCATGATGTTTGGCAAAGACGCATAACGCGGCTCGTTCAAACGCAGGTCGGTGGTGACGATGGCCGGCAGGCTCAGCGAAACAGTTTGCGCGCCGCCGTCTACTTCACGGGTCACAGCAACCTTGTCGCCCGCCACTTCAACTTTCGAAGCGAAGGTGCCCTGACCGTAGCCGGTCAGTGCAGCCAGCATTTGGCCCGTTTGGTTGTTGTCGCTGTCGATGGCCTGTTTGCCCAGGATCACCAACTGAGGCTGTTCCTTGTCAACCACAGCCTTGAGCAGCTTGGCCACGGCCAGCGAGGTCAGGTCTTCGGCGGATTCGACGAGAATGGCGCGATCGGCACCCAGAGCCAGCGCGGTGCGCAGTTGCTCTTGAGCGGTGGTCGGGCCGATGGAGACGACGACGATTTCAGTCGCAACGCCTTTCTCTTTCAGGCGTACGGCCTCTTCCACAGCGATTTCGCAGAAGGGGTTCATCGACATCTTGACGTTGGCGAGGTCAACGCCGGAGTTGTCCGCTTTGACGCGAACTTTAACGTTGTAATCGACCACTCGTTTGACAGCTACAAGAACCTTCATGGATTCCTCGTTACTCTCCGGTGAAAAGAAAGTCGCCTAGGCGAACCTGGCGGTTGATGCTCATCAGAACAAGGGCACCTCCAAAGATCGTTGCAGTGCCCTTCTTATATAAAGAATGACGAGTGCCAAATACTTCCCGTGCGACCGTCTGTCAGGTGTGACTCACAAGTCATCCACCAAAAGGACGTGTAAACTCCGCTCAAAAAATGGCAGGCTCCTACAGGCTTTTGCCTATGCCCTGTCTTTAGAGGTGCTCTTGAAACCAACAATCAGCCTACGGCGAGCGCAAAACCGCCCGTATCTTGACCGGAACGCCTTTTGCGGTCAATACAGCAAATCGGCCACTTTTGAGCCGCGCGTCTTTGATTTGTCTGGCTTGCAGCGAATTCAAACAAACGTTTGTATTGGACGCTGCTAGTGGTGTAGATATAATGCGCGCCCATAGAGAGAGCGGCGCCTCATCCATTGAGTCTTCGACCCCCGGTCGAGGGAATAATGGATGAAACGCCAAACCTCCAATTAGAAAAATACCGTTGAGCCTTGAGTAGGAGAGAACCTGTGGAACGCGAATACATGGAATTCGACGTGGTCATCGTCGGCGCCGGCCCTGCCGGTTTGTCCGCCGCCTGCCGTTTGAAGCAGAAGGCCGCCGAAGCCGGTAAAGAAATCAGCGTCTGCGTGGTTGAAAAAGGCTCCGAAGTCGGCGCTCATATTCTGTCCGGTGCGGTGTTCGAACCCCGCGCCCTGAACGAATTGTTCCCGGACTGGAAAGCGCTCGGCGCACCGCTCAACACTCCGGTCACCCGTGACGACATTTATGTACTGCGCAATGACAGCGCTGCGACAAAAGTACCTGACCTTTTTGTGCCTAAAACCATGCACAACGAAGGCAACTACATTATTTCGCTGGGCAACCTGTGCCGCTGGCTGGCACAGCAGGCCGAGAACCTGGGCGTAGAAATCTACCCCGGCTTTGCGGCTCAAGAAGTACTGTTCGACGAAAACAACGTGGTCCGCGGGATCATCACCGGTGATCTGGGCGTTGACCGCGAAGGCAACCCGAAAGAAGGCCTGTATACCCCCGGCATGGAACTGCGCGGCAAGTACACCTTGTTCGCCGAAGGCTGCCGCGGCCATTTGGGCAAGCAACTGATCGAACGCTTCAAGCTCGACAGCGACGCTGACAGCCAGCACTACGGCATCGGCCTTAAAGAAATCTGGGAAATCGACCCAGCCAAGCACCAACCGGGTCTGGTCGTTCACACCGCGGGCTGGCCGCTGGATGTGATGGCCAACGAAAACACCGGCGGCTCTTTCCTTTATCACCTGGAAAACAACCAGGTGGTCGTCGGCCTGATCGTCGATCTGTCCTACAGCAACACCTTCCTGTCGCCGTTCGATGAATTCCAGCGCCTCAAGCACCACCCCGTGCTCAAGCAGTATCTGGAAGGCGGCAAGCGCATCAGCTACGGCGCCCGCGCCATTTGCAAAGGTGGCCTGAACTCGCTGCCGAAAATGATCTTCAACGGTGGCGCACTGATCGGTTGCGATCTGGGCACCCTGAACTTCTCCAAGATCAAAGGCAGCCACACCGCGATGAAGTCCGGCATGCTGGCCGCTGATGCCGTGGCTGATTCGCTGTTCGCAGGCTCCGAAGGCGGCGATGCACTCAACACCTACGTTGAAGCGTTCAAAGGCAGCTGGTTGTTCGACGAACTGTTCGCCAGCCGTAACTTTGGCCCGGCACTGCACAAGTTTGGTCCTATCGTGGGCGGCGGCTTCAACTGGATTGACCAGAACATCTTCGGCGGCAAACTGCCGTTCACCCTGCACGACACCAAGCCAGACTATGCCTGCCTGAAGCTGGCCAAAGACAGCAAGAAGATCAACTACCCGAAACCCGACGGCAAGCTCAGCTTCGACAAACTCAGCTCGGTCTTCCTCTCCAGCACCAACCATGAAGAAGAGCAGCCGTGCCACCTCAAGCTGCGTGATGCGAGCATTCCGATCAGCGTTAACCTGCCGCTCTACGACGAGCCTGCACAGCGTTACTGCCCGGCCGGGGTCTATGAAGTGATCACACAGGAAAGCGGCGAGAAGCGCTTCCAGATCAACGCGCAAAACTGTGTGCACTGCAAAACCTGCGACATTAAAGACCCGTCGCAAAACATCACCTGGGTCACTCCGGAAGGTGCTGGCGGCCCGACTTACCCGAACATGTAAGTCATCGCCCAATATGTGGGAGCCTGGCTTGCCAGCGATGCAGACGATGCGGTTTTTCTGCTGAATCGCGTCGATACCCTCGCGGGCAAGCCCGCTCCCACAGGGGACAGGCGTCACTGACTGGCATGAGGCTCCTTCGGGAGCCTTTTTTGTGGTCATTTTCCAGAGCGAGTTTGTTTCTTTTAGCACACCGAGTTTTCATGCCCCGGGCTGCGCTCAAAATAGCGTTTGTACTCGCGACTGAACTGCGAGGTGCTTTGGTAGCCCACCCGCTCCGCCACTTGGGCCACGCCCAGCCCTTCGCTCAGCAGTAACTGCTGAGCCCGCAACAGGCGCAGGCGCTTGAGGTACTGCACCGGCGACAGCAAGGTGCTGCGCTTGAAATGCTCATGAAAGGTCGACGCACTCATGTTTGCGCAACGGGCCAGGGTCTCGACATTCAGCGGCTCGGCAAAGTGCTCATGCAAATGATTGAGTGACGCCGCCACCCGCGCAAACTGCCCCTGTTGCTCGACCAACGCCCTTAACACGCTGGCCTGCGGGCCACGCAATGCGGCAAAGAGCACTTCGCGCAAGCGCGCACGGCCCATGATTCGGCATTCCAGCGGGTCATGCAGACAACGCAGCAAACGCTCCACCGACTGACGCATGTCGTCATCCAGCACCGCCGAGGTCATGGACTCCGGGGTTTGCGCAACGCTGCGCTCAGGGTCCAGGCCCATCGCCAGCACCAACTCGCCCAACACCGCACGATCAATACTGATGGCCACGCCCAGCAAGGGGATTTCTTTTGAGGCAAAGGTTTCGCACTCAAAAGGCACCGACAAGGCTTGCACGAGGTAATGCCCCGCGCCGTATTCCATCGTGCGCGGCCCAAGATAGGCCACCTTACTGCCTTGAGCGATCACCATTAGGCTAGGCTCATAGATCTGCGGCATCCGGGCCACAGCGTTGCACGCCGAAACCACCCGTACCTCAGGCATCAAGGTGTGAACAAAGCCCAATTGGGTGGCCAGCGGTTTGATAAGTGACACCAGGGTGGCGTTCTCATCGCGATGACGCGTCAAAAACATGGAAATGATTTCGCAGAAGAGATAGACCGCCGCATCTTCGCAGAATTGGTCAATAAAGCGACAGTTGCTCCGCGACTCCGGACGAATAGGCATGACAGGCGGAGGAATCGTCATAGTCCTGAAAGGCCCACAAGCGCAGAATTGCGCCCTGTTCACTGTTAACGCTACTCGAGGTTCGCCATGTCTAACGTCACTTACAACGCCATCGGTTATGCCGCTCAAACCTCCACTGCGCCTCTTGCGCCAATGAAGTTCAACCGCCGTGCCCCGCGCCCGGACGACGTGGCCATCGAAGTTCTGTACTGCGGCGTTTGCCACTCTGACATCCACCAGGCCCGTAACGAATGGGGCTTTGCCGTTTATCCGGTCATGCCGGGTCACGAAATCGTCGGCAAAGTGACAGCGGTCGGCGACAAAGTCACCAAACACAAGGTCGGCGATCTGGTCGGTGTGGGCTGTATGGTCGATTCATGCCGCGAGTGCTCGGCGTGCAAAGAAGACCTGGAGCAATACTGCCTGGAAGGCGCGACCATGACCTACTGCACGCCAGATCGGGTTGATGGCACCAACACCATGGGCGGCTACTCGGACAGCATCGTGGTCAGCGAGCACTTTGTGGTGCGCATCCCTGAAAACCTTGACCCGGCCAGCGCTGCTCCGCTGTTGTGCGCCGGTATCACCACCTACTCGCCACTGCAGCACTACGGCGTAGAAGCAGGCGATAAAGTCGGGATTTTGGGCATGGGCGGCCTGGGCCACATGGGCATCAAGTTCGCCAAAGCCATGGGCGCGGAAGTCACCCTGTTCACCCGTTCGGCCTCCAAGGCTGAAGAAGCGTTCAAGCAAGGTGCCGACCATGTGATCGTGTCCACCGATCCTGAGCAGATGAAAGCCGCGGCTGACAGCTTCGACTTCTTGCTGGACACCATTCCGGTGCCGCACGACCTGAACCCCTACCTCGAAACCCTGCGCTTCGACGGCGTGCACATTCTGGTAGGCCTGATCGAGCCGGTTGATCCTGCTCTGAATGCCTTCAACCTGGTGTTCAAGCGTCGCGTACTGGCGGGTTCGCTGATCGGCGGCATCGCAGAAACGCAAGAAATGCTCGACTTCAGCGCAGCCAACGGCATCACCTGCGACATCGAAATGCTCGACATCAAAAACATCAACGAAGCCTTTGAGCGCGTGGTGAAAGGCGACGTGAAATATCGCTTTGTGATCGACATGAAAACGTTAAAGGCTTAACCACCGCCCCCTTGTAGGAGCGAGCTCGTCTCGCGAGCTTTTGATCCTTTAAAAGATCGCGAGGCAATCGAGCGTCGACCGGCTGCTCCTACAGGAGATCGAGTTACCCGCCCAACTCTGCCGATATGCGTTGCGCTGCTTGGGTAATGACCGGGATCAACCCGGTCATTTTCTCCAGTGACAGGTAAGGCACGGTGCTGGCAATGCTGATAGCCGCCACGATTTTGCGGCTGGCATCACGGATGGGCGCGGCCACGCACCGGATCGACGGTTCGTTGTCTTCCAGATCGAACGCATAACCGCCAGCCACGTAGCTGCGCATCCGCTGCTCAAACACTTCCCACGTCACTTCCTGATGATCCGGCCACAGCGGATTTTTGCCGCCCACAGGATGACTCTTCTCATACAAACGGCGCCATTCACCCAACGGCGAATCCAGCAACATGGCTTTGCCGATCCCGGTGCGCGCCAACGGCATTCTATGCCCTACCCGCGAACGCATTTCCGGGCCATTGCGCCCCGGATTTTTGTGCAGGTACAGCACTTCATCGCCTTCGCGCACGGCCAAGTGAATGGTGTCACCGGTCAAGCCCGACAACTGGTCCAGGTATGGCCCGGCCAGAGTCACCAGCGGCAGTTCTTCACGGGCCTGAAAACCCAACTCGATCAGTTTCGGTCCCAGCAGGTAACCCACCTGCGGCAACACCCGCAGGTAACGTTCATCGACCAGGCAACTGGCCAGCCGATGCGTGGTGCTGCGCGTGGTGCCGATGGCACGGGAGATGTCTTTGAGGTCACGCGCGCCATTGGCCACAGCGTGTACAACGGCCAGCCCGCGCAACAGGGTTTGGGTGCCGGTAGGTGCGGTTTTCGAAGCGTCGTCCTGCATAGCCAGCCTTTGCATAGAAGGGAGAGAACCGGGCGGCATTATGGTCGCCCGGCTGTCTGGCGGCTACAGCTCGATGCGCTCTACTTTGCCCACCAGCAAGATGTAGGACAACGCCCCCAGCAACGCCAACACCGAAATGTAGGTGATGGCCGGGGCAAACGAGTCACCGCTGGCCAAAAAGCCAATCACAATCGGCGTGGCAATCGCCGACAAGTTACCGATGAAATTGAACACCCCACCCGTCAGGCCCAGCAATCGGGCCGGGGCCAGGGTCGACACCAGCGACCACGTGATCGAGGCCAGACCGTTGCCGAAAAACGCCAAGGCCAGAAACGCAATCACCAGCGGCGTCGACTCGACAAAGTTGGCGCCAATGATCGAGGTCGAAATCAACAGCCCGCCAATGATCGGCAACTTGCGGGCAAAACCCACCGAATAGCCGCGACGAATCAGCCAGTCAGAGAAGAACCCCGAGCACAACACGCCGACAAACGCCGCCAGAAATGGCAACGATGCCAACAGACCGGACTTGATGAAGTCCATGCCGCGATATTTGACCAGATACGTCGGGAACCAGGTCAGGAAGAACCACAACGTGGAGTTCAGGCAGAACTGCCCCAGGTAAATGCCCCACAACTTGCGCTTGCTGAGCACGATACCCAAGTCCAACCAACTGAACGGGGCTTTACGCTTGGCGGTCTGGCTTTGAATATCCACCAGTCCGCCACCTTCGGCGACCAGGTCGATTTCGGCCTGTCGCGGTACACCGTCGCGGTACACCGCGTACCAGATTCCGGCCCAGATAATGCCCACTGCACCGGTGCAGATAAACACCATATGCCAGCCCCACTGGTGTTGCAGCCATGCCAGCACCGGAGTCAGAAACGCCAACCCGACAAATTGCCCGGAGGTGTAAAAACCAATGGCGGTGGCCCGCTCACGCTCAGGGAACCAGGTGGTCACCACGCGGCTATTGATGGGATACGCCGGGGCCTCCAACGCACCGACCGCCATGCGCAGCACGAACAGCGCAATAAAGCTGGCGGCAAACCCGAGCATGACCGTGGCCAACGACCACAGCAGCAACGCCACGCTATAGAGAATGCGCGGCGGCACGCGGTCCACCAGCCAACCACCGGGGATTTGCATGGCGGCGTAGGTCCAGCCGAATGCCGAGAAGATCAGCCCGACGTGAATCGGATCAATCCCCAGATCGCTGGTCAGCGCGGGGGCGGCGATCGACAGGTTGCTGCGGTCCAGGTAGTTGATCACTACGGTGATAAACAGCAGAACCATGATGAAAAAACGCTTGCGACTCGGCGCCACCAAGGACGCAGACGCGACAGTGCTAGTCATGAGACATGCCTCTTTTTTATGGTTATTGAGGTCGAAGCTGAATCCGTAGTCGCTGCCGCAGGCTGCGAGGGGGGCTGCGGGGAGCTGAAGGAAACGGGTTGCTACGCAACCCTTCGCAGCCTTCGGCAGCGACTACGCCGTGGTGAGCGGACTCACCATTCGGCAAAGCTGCCATCGGCATGGCGCCAGATCGGGTTACGCCAGCGATGACCGACGATCGCGCGCTCACGCACGTATTCTTCGTTGATCTCGATGCCCAGGCCCGGGCCGTTGGGGATTTTGACGTAGCCTTTGTCGTAGTCGAACACAGCCGGATCCTTGACGTAGTCCAGCAGGTCATTGCTTTCGTTGTAGTGGATCCCCAGGCTTTGCTCCTGGATGAAGGCGTTGTAACAAACCGCGTCCAGTTGCAGGCACGCGGCCAGTGCAATCGGCCCCAACGGGCAATGCAAAGCCAGCGCAACGTCATAGGCTTCGGCCATGTTGGCGATTTTGCGGGTTTCAGTGATGCCGCCTGCGTGGGACGCATCGGGCTGAATGATGTCGACATAGCCTTCGCTGAGCACACGCTTGAAGTCCCAGCGCGAGAACAATCGCTCGCCCAGGGCAATCGGGGTGCTGGTCAACGGCGCCAGCTCTTTAAGCGCTTCGTAGTTTTCGCTGAGCACCGGCTCTTCGATAAACATCAGCTTGTACGGGTCCAACTCTTTCATCAGCACTTTGGCCATCGGCTTGTGCACACGGCCGTGGAAGTCCACGCCAATGCCCACGTTCGGCCCCACTGCATCACGCACGGCCGCCACGTTGGCCAGCGCGAGGTCGACTTTTTCAAAGCTGTCGACAAATTGCAGCTCTTCGGTGCCGTTCATTTTGACCGCTGTAAAACCACGGCTCACCGCCTCTTTAGCGGCTTTGGCGGTGTCGGCCGGACGGTCGCCGCCGATCCAGGAGTACACGCGAATCTTGTCGCGCACCTGGCCACCCAGCAGATCACTGACCGAAACGCCCAGTGCCTTGCCCTTGATGTCCCACAACGCCTGATCAATACCCGCCAGCGCGCTCATGTGCACGGCGCCGCCCCGGTAGAAACCGCCGCGATAGAGCACGGTCCAGATATCTTCGATGTTGCGCGGGTCTTTGCCGATCAAATAATCCGACAGTTCATCCACGGCAGCGGCCACGGTGTGGGCACGCCCTTCAACCACGGGCTCGCCCCAGCCGGTCACACCTTCATCGGTTTCAATCTTCAGGAACAACCAGCGCGGCGGAACCAGGTACGTTGTGAGCTTGGTAATTTTCATCGTTTTGTCTCTCTTGTTCGATGGGGGCGCAAGCGCCAATCAATCAGCCTGACGCCCTGCATCCCAGGCGTGCACATAGGCCTTGGCGCGAACCGCCACGTCTTGAGGGCTCATACCGGGCTTGAACAGCCCCGAACCCAAACCAAAACCGGACACGCCTGCATCAAGAAATACCTGCATGTTGTCCGGGGTAATCCCGCCGACCGGGATCAATAAGGTTCCAGCCGGCAACACTGCAAGCCAGGCCTTGACCACGGCCGGGCCCATTTGCTCGGCCGGGAACATTTTCAGCACGTGCGCCCCTTCCGCCAGCGCCGCAAAAGCTTCGGTTGGCGTGGCGACGCCCGGCGACAGGTACAACCCGGCGGCCTTGGCGGCACGCAAGACCTTCGCGTCGCTGTGGGGCATCACAATCACCTGCCCGCCTGCGGCCTTGACCTGCTCCACCTGCTCAGGCGTTAGCACGGTGCCCGCTCCCACCAGACAATCGGCGGGCAAGCTGTCACGCAAAATACGAATGCTGTCGTAAGGCTGTGGAGAGTTGAGCGGGACTTCGAGGATTCGAAAACCGGCGTCGTACAACTCTTTGCCGATGGCCTGCGCCTCTTGCGGATGTAAACCACGAAGAATCGCGATCAGTCCATTCTTTGCCAGTGCTTGCTTGAGCATCTCAGCCCTCCGTTTGCATGTGGTGGAGCAACCCGGCGGCGTGGGCCAGGTGCCATAAACCCTGTTCGGTGGCCTGTTCTGCCAGACGCACGTCAGCGAAGCCGCAAGCATCCAGCGCCCGCCGGTAACGCTCACAGAGCTGGGAATTGCCAATCAGAATGATCGCGGGCAACGGCTGGTCGCCTCGGCGTTGGCGCAGCACTCGGCCCAAGGCAGACAGTTCGTGACCGATCAACAGGCCAGAGACGTAATCGGGTTGCTGCGTGGGCGTCAGCTGTCCGGTCAGCCCGAGCGTACGGGCGCTGAACAATGTCGATAGCGGCCCGAGTTGCCCGTCGGGCGACAGTGCCACGTGCACGCCACGCTCGAACGCGGCGCCATCAAATTGGCCGGAGTGCTGCTGGGTGCGCCCCAGAATGGTGTGTTCACATGCGGCAGCGTACAACTCGCCGGTCATGAAGGTATCGAAATGCACCAGGCAGCCGTCTTGCACCTGCACCCATTTGGAATGGCTACCGGGCAAGCCGATCAGGCAGTCATTGAGGTGCGGCTGGCTTTGCATCACGCCCAGCACTTGGGTTTCTTCGCCCCGCATCACGTTGGGCAAGGCCGAGCGCTGAATCACCCCTGGCACGATGTGCACATCCACCCCGCGCACGCTGCGCACGGTTTGCAACGCGGTGCTCAACGCATTGAGGCTGGCCGGAGTGTCGCGATAAGGGGCCTCGCGCCAGCCTTGGGCGCTGCCGACCATGCCACAGGCAATCACCGGGATGCCGGGGTTGGCGTCTAGCCAGTCGCCGCACGCCTCGTCGAATGCCAGCTCAAAGCCGTCAGCGCAGGGCTGACCTGCCACCTGGCGAGGCGTCGTCGGCAACTGCATGATCCCGCACGCCAGCGAGCGCCTGTTGTGCACCTGCCCTGCGGGACCGAGTAAATAAGCACGAAGGGAAGTTGTTCCCCAATCGAGCGCGATCAATTGCGCCTGCATCGCTTCACCTGTTTTGTTTTTAGCAGTGAATGCTGTGAATCAGTGCGGGCGACTATAAACCTGAGCGGATATAAATCTCAATATATAAATTCAACTCCCATATATTGGGATTTTATAACGAGCATGACGTTTTTAGGCGCGAGCTTGCGCGCGATCTTCTAAAGATCAAAAGATCGCGAGACAAGCTCGCTCCTATGTATGGACTCGCCCCCACTGTCAACCCGCTTTTTCCCACTGATACCCGGCTGCATCTATGTATAAGGCCTATTTTGGGAAGCCATAATCGGCTTCTGGCCAACATTTTATGAGCTCGCGATATGCCAATTACAGTTAGGCCTCAAGGGCCGGTAGGAGCGCAGGCATAAATTCGCGACGGTCTGACCTGTGATCAATGTTCTTAAGCATGGGTTGGAGCGGTTTACACCCCGGTGGCAGAACTCTTTAGATCCTTAACTCATCGCTGCCTCCTGGCCGTTGCTCACTTGGCGGCGATACGTTTGGTCGTTTTGTAACAGCACCCAGATGATGCGCAAGTTTCGGTTGGCTAACCGAACGGCCGCCTCTTTGCGACCCAACTTTGATACCCAGCGTTGCAAGCGCCGGTCATCTGGATCCTCTGAATCAGTGCGTACCTGTCTCAACACCGCGTGAGCGCCCTGAATCGCCAAGCTTCGCAAGTAGGCATCGCCATGCTTGCTCATCTTGCCCAATCGGACTTTCTCGCCGCTGCTGTGCTGCTTGGGCACCAAGCCGAAGTAAGCAGCGAACTGCCGCGCGTTGGCAAAGCGCTCAGGTTCGGTTTGTTTAGCGATCACTGCTGTAGAAATAATTGGGCCGATACCGCGTACGGTCATCAGCCGTTTGGCTGTTTCGTCATTTTTTGCCGCTGTTTCCAGTCGACCGGTCAGTACATTGATGCGCTCGCCCAACTGACTCCATTCGCCCAGCAACTCATCTATCAATTCGCGTAACAGATCAGGCAATGGTTGGCTGGCATCTTCCAGAATCCGGGGGATAACCTGGCTGATTGCTGCTTCGCCCTGCGCCATGGCAAGACCATGCTCTAGCAACAGGCCGCGCATCTGATTACTCATTGCTGTGCGACGGCGCACGTAACCTTGCCGGACACGATGAAGAGCTTGCATGGCCAAGGCAGCAGCACTCTTGACCGGTACCGACGAGATATTGATATCTCGCCCTGCGCGCAAGATAGCCAGTGCATCGTTGCGATCGTTCTTGGGTCCGCTGCGGTGATTGGCGACATGCTGGGCTGGCAATATCCGGACAGGATTGCCTTGGGTTTTCAGCAATTGCGCCCATGCCTGAGCCCCCGGACCTGTCTCCACCAACACGGTTACGCTTGTTGGCAATTTCCGAAGAAATGCATGAAAGGCCTCACGTGAATTGATGCGCTCCTCATACACCGTTAGGCCAAAGGCATCCTGGCCAGCCACCTGGAAGACCCTTTTAGCCAGGTCTACGGCGATGACGGTGCATTTCGAAACATCGGTTGGCATGGACTGATTGGTCGTCGTATTCTTTTTCATGGACTCGCCCTCGCTGTCGTTGGCTTCTAATAGAATGCCACCGTGGCGCACAGACGCCTCGGCTTGGGCGAGTCCATGTAATTACACGGAAAATGGGTGTTTGTTAGACCGGCTCTGGGCCGATGAGGAAGAATTCGCCGCTGCTCCACACGCCTAGCCAGGCTTGGCCGTCGAGGGTCCGCGATACGGCCAGTTCGATCAGTTGGTAGAACACGTTGCGATGGATCAGCGCTTCAAGGTTGCGGCGCACCAGCAGGTAAGGCGCCGGCTCTTGAGTGTCAGGGTCGATCACTACGCGCAAAGGATGCTCGCTGTCGGCGGCGATCTGTTCATCCACGTTAGTGGTAAACCGCAGCACTTGCTGTTCGCCCTGCCCTTCAACCTCCAACGTCACGGCGACAAACGGTGCGTCATCGACTGTGATCCCGACTTTTTCCACCGGCGTGATCAAAAAGTAATCATCGCCATCGCGGCGAATGATGGTCGAAAACAGTTTGACCATTGGCTTGCGCCCAATCGGCGTGCCCATGTAGTACCAAGTGCCATCACGGGCGATGCGCATGTCGATGTCGCCGCAAAACGCCGTGTCCCACAGATGAACCGGTGGCAGCCCCTTGTCGGCTTTGGGGATTTGCGCCAACAGGTTACTGACGTCTACCGGCTCACTCATGCTGCTCTCCTCGACTTATTGATCGCTCAAGCCTATCAAGCTGCGCGCGTACTTAGCCAGCGGCGGGCCAATCAGGTCGGCGGGCTTGTTGTCATGGAACGTCAGCAAACCGCCACGACTGCGGATGGTTGCCGTGTCGATCAGGTATTGGGTGCTGGTTTCGATGAGCATCACCTGAATCACCCCGCTGTCGATGCCCAGGCGACTGACGTCTTCCTGGTCGAGCCATTCGTCGCTGTTGCCAATGCGATCATCGGCCCGCGCAAAACGGGTGTACAGCAAGTAATGCGCACCAAAACCACGGGCTTCGGCCATCGCCTGATCAAGCCCTAGCGGCGCCTTGGCCCTGCGCACCATCGGGAAGTATTCGACAAAGCCGTTAAACGCTTCTTCGGCCACAATATTGGGCCGCACGTCAGGGTCGCCGATAGGGGCAAAAGGCCCTTGGGCGATGTAGATAAAGGAGTCAGGCTGGATACGCAGCGAGTTCGTGCGCCGCGTGTTGCTGTGATCGAGCAGACCGGCGTCGCTCATTTGATAGCGAGCGCCCTCTCCCATATCGCTGACCGTCATACAACCGCCCAGCGCTAAAAAAGCCAGCACCCCAAACAGACTACGCATCCCATTCTCCCGATGGCCGGCGACAGAAAACCGGCGAATAGTCGCGTGATGCAGTTTGCGCGCCAATTTGACTCTGAAGGTAGCGCACAGCTTTTGTGGGAGCCTGGCTTGCCAGCGATACAAGCGATGCAGTTTTTCGGTTAAACCGCGTCGACACCATCGCGGGCAAGCCCGCTTGTGTCTTACGTCGGGATTAGACTGAGGATGAGAGCGGTGAGTGGCAAGCTGAATGCCTGGAGTGCTTAAAGCACGTGTGGGAGCCAACGCTGCCACTCACCTCTCCACTCTGGTTATTGAGCCCGAACAGTTGAACGAGCCCACCTCGAACAGTTACAAGCGCGGGCCAAACCAGAGCGCTCTCATCTTGAGTGTAAGAGGGTTTGGCCATGTTTTCCTATCCTGCAGGGATTGATGTTTCCAAAGACAGCCTTGAAGTTCGGGTTAATCTGCTAGAGGTCGGGGTGAGTTGCCCCAATGCCGAAAGTGATTTCCCCGGGTTGATTGGGTGGTTGTTACTTCACCAAGTCGGCCGCGTTTTGCTTGAAGCTACCGGCGGTTATGAGCGCAATGTGATGAAGGCGCTTCAGACCGCAGGACTTGAAGTCATACGGATCAACCCGTGCCGTGCCAAAAGCTTTGCCAAGGCCATGGGGCAACAAGCCAAAACCGATCCGATAGATGCACGTTTTCTTGCGCAGTTTGCAGCCGTCATCAAAGCCCCTGGCGCCCGAATCACAAGTTCCGAGCAAGATAACTTGCGTGCGCTGGTCCAGCAGCGGGAACACTTTGTTCAGCAAATGGATGACGATAAGCGCAGGCTCAAAACGGCCTCATCCGACGTCGTCAAACCAGCGCTGCAAAGTCATATCGACTACCTGTGCAAGGCCATTAAAGCGATAGAAGTACTCATTAGTGAGTGCGCCGAAAGCCTGGACAGTGAAAAAACCGCTCGTTTGCGCTCAGTGAAAGGTATAGGGCTGATTACAGCGGCCAGTTTAATGTCCTATCTACCGGAGCTGGGCGAAGTTGGCAGGCGTCAGATTGCTGCGTTGGCGGGCATCGCCCCTTACAACGACGACAGTGGTAGACACCAAGGTAAGCGTCATATCAGCGGCGGCAGGTTCGCAGTACGCAGGTCGTTGTATATGAGTTGTTGGTCCGTGATTCGGTATCAGCCTGAGTTCAGCGCCCGATACAAGGCGCTGCGCGAGAAAGGCAAATGCGCCAAAGTCGCGCTCATCGCCTGTATGCGGGTCTTGCTGATACGTCTAAACGCGATGATCCGTGATGGATCTGAATGGAAGGAACACGTCGTCTGAACGGGACGGCAATACCTTCTTCAGACAGCTGCACGGTTAGATACTGTGGGAGCTTTGCTGCCTCTGAGTTGGGCGACTCAATAAAAGTCGCCAAGACAGTTGCTCCCACAGTGTTAACCGCCGATGATTTTCATCACGGTGGCGCCGCCTGAGAACGCAACGTCCTGTTTGTCACTCAAGGCTTTCATCAACAGCCCTTGAAGCGCCGGCAAGGCCTCATGACGCGGCTTGTTCAGCAGATCGCCCACATAGTGGCGATTGCTCGACGACAAACAGCCATGCAGCCAGCCGGTCGAGGACAAACGCAAACGCGAGCATGTTCGGCAAAACGGCACGCTTTCGTTGGCAATGACGCCAAAATAGCCGTGATCCGGTATGTGATAACGCACCGCCGTGGTATCTATTGGCGCGTCGGCTTGCAGGTATTCGTAGCGCTCGCCAATCAACGACAACAGCTGTTGCAGGCTGACAAACTGTTGCAGGAAAGCATTGTTGTCGCTGGCCAGGTGCCCCATGCGCATCAGTTCGATAAACCGCAGTTCGTAGCCGCGCTCCAAGCAGAACGCCAGCAACGGCATGACCTGATCAAGGTTTTGCCCGCGCAGCGGCACCATGTTGACCTTGATTTTCATCCCGGCGGCACTGGCTTGCCGCATGCCGTCCAGCACCGTCGGCAAATCGCCGCCGCGGGCGATGCTGCGAAACGCTGCCGGGTCGAGGGTATCAAGGGACACGTTGAGCCGACGAATGCCAGCATCGAGCAACAGCGGCAATTTGCGCGCAAGCAACTGACCGTTGGTCGTCAGGCTGATATCACTCAACCCCAACTGCCCGACGTCACGCATAAAGGTTTCAAGTTTTGGACTGACCAGCGGCTCACCGCCGGTGATGCGCAAGCGCTCGATCCCAGCCGCCTCAATCAGGTAAGCCACCCCGCGCACCATGGCCTCAGCCGATAGCTCGTCCTGCGCCGCCACCAGCCGCTTGCCGTTGGGCACGCAGTAGGTGCAGGCGTAGTTACAGGCAGACGTCAGACTGATGCGCAAATTGCGAAAGCGTCTGCCTTGGCGGTCAACAATCATGGATAACTCCGGCGCGAGGGGCACAGGCCGCACCAGAACCTGACTCACGCATCACGTTCTGGCAGGGCCCAAGCCTGAGTATAGGCCGCACAGCAATCGGCTCCGCAGGAAAACCTACTCGACCGCCGGCGTATCAGTGTCGCGCTTGCGCTTGTTGCCCATGCGCACACCGATGTCCATCAGGAACTGGAAGAAACCTTCCTGATCTTCCAGCACATTGCTCCAGAACGGCGAGTGATACAGCGCCACAGCACCGTGTACCAACGCCCAGGCAGCGCAATAGTGGAAGTAAGGCGGCACGTCTTCAAGCTTGCCTTCACTGATCCGGCCCTTGATCAACAGGGTCAGGCGCTCAAAGTTGGAGGCGCGGATTTTATGCAGCTCTTCAACCAGCTCAGGCACTTGATTGCCTTTGACGACCTTCTCTTCCAGGCGATCAAACAAGCGATAACGCTGAGGGTCGCGCATGCGAAATTCAAAGTAGGCGCGTGACAGCGCTTCTTTGTCTTTATCAACGTCAGCGGAATGCAGCAGCGCGTTCAAGTCACGCTCATAGTCGAGCATCAGGCGCAGGTAGATCTCGGCCTTGGACTTGAAGTGCTTGTAGATCGTGCCTTTGCCAATACCCACGGCATCAGCAATCATCTCGACGGTGACACTGTCTTCACCTTCTTCGAGGAACAGCTTGAGCGCGGTATCGAGAATTTCTTGCTCGCGGCGACGAAACTCACGGACCTTACGGGGTTCTTTGTGCATAAGAAAAGGTCTGTAGGGGTCAAAATAGAAGCGGAGTATTATGCATTAGTCACGCTAAATTGCACGGACCATCCTGCACGCCGATCTTTACCGATCAATTCAGATGAACAGATTGAGCACTCAAACGAATCACGCGTATTCCAAATCTGTTTAAAAAACGATCAATCGGCCACTGGACGTTCGACAAAGCTGACCAATACTTAGGGGGTCGGCGTTACATCCCCCCCAAGTGCCACGCCGACGATTAAGGCAGCATTGGATGTGTGCCTTTGTTTTACTCCTAATGGTCTTGACCCGGATTCCCCAGATTCCGGGTTTTTTTTGCCCGGCGCTAATGCCGAGGTCAACTGGATCTACTGTAGGAGCAAGCTTGCCTCGCGATCTTTTGATCGTTTAAAAGATCGCGAGGCAAGCTCGCTCCTACAGGGCAGGGTTAGGCTTTAACACGGGCCAGCGGAAACAGACGCTTGAAGTTTTCAGTGGTCTGTTCGGCAAAACGCTCGTAGGACTCGCCGCGAAGCATGGCCAGAAACTCTGCCACTTCACGCACGTATTGCGGCAGATTCGACTTGCCGCGATAGGGAATCGGGGCCAGATAAGGCGAGTCGGTTTCGACCAGCAGGCGGTCAGCCGGAACCTTGCTGGCCACATCACGCAGGGCATCGGCGTTGCGGAAGGTCACAATCCCCGACAGCGAGATGTAATAGCCCATGTCCAGCGCCGCCTTGGCCATGTCCCAATCTTCAGTGAAGCAGTGCAGCACGCCAGCCTGGGGCAGCGCCGCTTCACGCAGCAAGGCCAGGGTATCGGCGCGGGCGCCACGGGTGTGGATCACCACAGGCTTGCCAGTCTGCTGGGCCGCCTCCAGATGAACCCGAAACGACAGTTGCTGCAACTCGGCCGCTTCGGGCTCGTAGTGATAGTCCAGACCGGTTTCACCAATCGCAACCACCTGCGGGTGGTTCAATTCGCCCAGCAACCAGTCCAGCGCAGGCGCGGCGCCGGGCTGAACGTCCAGCGGGTGAACCCCCACCGAACAATCCACATCGCTATAGCGCTCGGTCAGGGTTTTGACGTCAGCGGCGTTGTCAGCACTCACGCCAATGCACAGGAAATGTCCGACACCGCGCTGACGGGCAGCGTCAAGGGCGGCGTCCAGCGAGCCGTCATGGGCGTTCAGATCAAGACGATCGAGGTGGCAATGAGAGTCAACCAACATACAAAATTTACCTACGTGTTTTTTAGCAAAGAGCACATTTCAGTTATATCAGCGCTGGCCGGGCAGGCTTGCCCATTGCACCAGTAACGCTTCGACCAACAAATCACGATTAAGGTTGGCTTTGCTCAAGACTTTCTGGCGCTGGGCAAGTATCCAGTCCTGAATAGTCAGAACCTTGTCTTGCGGGGCCTTCTGCGCCAGGTATTGCAGTACTTTGCGCATGTCCTCCAGCCCGAGACCGTTTTCGTCCTCAGTCAGTTGATAACGCAGGAGCAGGCTCGACCAATCGCAAAACCAGTCAAACAGCAACAACAGCGGGATAGCTTTCCAGCTTTCAGTCAATTGACTGGCTGACAGCTCGCGCTTGAGCAGCTTTTTAACGCCTTCCACCACTGCTGCACGCTGTTCGCGCACGCCCTGCGTCTGCAATTTGACGGCAGCCAACGGCGAACCCGCGGCCAGTGTCAGCAATTGCACGCGCTCCTCCGCGCTGCACTCAGGCAAAGCCTTGGCCAGCCATTCCAGGCTCATGGCTTCGCAGGGCAACGGGCAGGCCTGCTGTACGCAGCGGCTGCGAATGGTCGGCAACAAACGGCTCGATTGGTGGCTGACCAGGAGCAACACCGTGTCACCGGAGGGCTCTTCAAGGCTTTTGAGCAGTGCGTTGGCCGCGTTGATGTTCATCGACTCGACCGGCTCGACCAGCACCACCTTGCGCCCGCCCAACTGGGCGGTTTGCACCACAAAGCTGACCAGATCACGGACCTGATCGACCTTGATCGCCTTGTCGGCCTCTTCGGGCTCCAGGATGTAGTTGTCGGGATGGCTGCCTGCGGCCAGCAGCGAGCAAGACTTGCAACTGCCGCAGGCCTCAAGCCCGACCGGCGATTTGCACAGCAGGCGGGCCATCAGGCGCTCGGCCAGCGCCCGCTTGCCAATGCCCGCAGGCCCATGCAGCAAATACGCGTGCGCATGCTGCGCGCGGCCCGCCAACTGCTGCCACAGGCCGTCCTGCCACGGATAGGCTTCAGCCACGGTACAGTTCCAGCAATTGCGGCAGCAACGTGTCGAGCTGCACCTGAACGTTCTCCAGCGATTGCGCCGCATCGATCAAGCGATAGCGCTCGGGGGACGCTTCAGCCCGCTTGAGGTACGTGCTGCGCACGGCATCAAAGAAGGTGCGGCCTTCCTGCTCAAAACGATCCAACCGCCCACGGGCGCTGGCACGCGCCATTCCCACTTCAATCGGCAGGTCAAACACCAGGGTCAAATCAGGGCGCAACGGGCCCTGAACAAAGGTTTCCAGTGTGGCGATGCGCTCTTGAGACAAGCCTCGACCGCCGCCCTGATACGCGTAAGTAGCATCGGTAAAGCGATCACACAACACCACCGCACCCCGCGCCAGCGCCGGGCGAATCACGTGTGCCAAATGCTGGGCACGGGCTGCAAACACCAGCAGCAACTCGGTATCGGCGCACATGGTCTCGTCACTTGGCGCCAACAGCAATTCGCGGATCCGCTCAGCCAGCGGCGTGCCGCCGGGTTCGCGGGTCAACACCACGTCGATACCCGCCGCGCGCAGACGCTCGGCCAGGTATTCGCGATTGGTGCTCTTGCCCGCGCCTTCGGGGCCTTCCAGGGTAATAAACAAGCCAGTCACAGGCAGCAATCCTTAATCAGTGTCATTGCGGGCTTGGCACGTCGGCCGGAGCAGGCACAGGCTCAGCAGCCGGTTCTGCCGCGGGCGTCGGTGCAGGGCTTGAGCGGTAATCAGCCCGGCGTTTGATCTGGAACTCGCGCACCGCATTGTTGTGCGCGTCCAGGTTATCGGAAAACGTGTGGCTGCCATCGCCCTTGGCCACAAAGTACAGGCTGGTGCCGCTCACCGGGTGCAAGGCGGCATGAATCGCTTCACGCCCTACCATCGCGATCGGGGTCGGCGGCAAGCCGGGAATGGTGTAAGTGTTGTAGGGCGTAGGCTCGCGCAAATGGGCCCGGGTCAGTTTGCCGTTGTAGCGCTCGCCCAGACCATAGATCACAGTCGGATCGGTTTGCAGGGGCATGCCGATTTTCATCCGACGCACAAAGACCCCAGCAATTTGCCCTCGCTCTTGTGGCACGCCGGTTTCTTTTTCGACCAGCGAGGCCATGATCAGCGCTTGATACGGATCGGCATAGGGCACTTCAGGGTCGCGCTGCTCCCACTCCTGCGCCAAGACTTTTTCCAGGCGGTCGTAGGCTTTTTCCAGCAACTGGGCATCGGTCATGCCGCGCACGAAACGATAGGTATCAGGAAAAAAGCGGCCTTCGGGAAATTCACCCGGATGCCCCAGCTTTGCCATGACTTCGCTGTCGCTCAGTCCATCCAGGGTCTGCTCGATTTTTTCATGCTTGGCCAATGCGCTGCGCACCTGCCGAAAATTCCAGCCTTCGACCAAGGTCAGGCTGTATTGCACCACGTCGCCCCGCTGCCACAGACCAATCAGGTCTTGCGCAGTCATGCCGGGGGTCATGCGGTATTCGCCACTGTGCAGGGGCTGGCCATCTAGATTGAATCGCCAGTACAGGCGCAGCCAGAACGCATCTTGCAGCGTGTCGTTAGCCTCTAGACGATTAAATGTACCGGTCGGGGTAGCACCTGCCGGAACGTCGAGCAGTTGCTCTTGCGTCAGGTTAAGCGGTTGCTCCAGTGCCGAATTGAGCTTCCAGGCACTAACGCCCAGCACCAAGCCCGCCAGCACCAGACCCATCTCCAGCAGCACCAAGAATTTACGTTTCACGAATCAAACATCCAATAGGGCGCGAGCAATGCCTTGCAGTTTACGGGTGAGCGGCCCCACCGGCCAGCTCAGGTCTGCAAACGCGCGCACGGGCCAAATGCCATACACGCTGTTGCAGAGGAAGAGTTCATCGGCCTGCTGCAGCTGCGCAAGGCTGATGTCAGTGACTTGATACGCAATTGCCAGACGCTCGGCCTCAGCCAGCAGCGCAGCACGCATCACACCGGCCACACCGCAACGCTGCAGATCCGCCGTGATCAACACCCCGTCACGCACCAAAAACAGGTTACTGAACACCCCTTCAATCACCCGCCCGGAGGTATCGCGCATCAAGCCCTCGGCATAGGCCGGGTCTTGCCATTCGGAGCGCGCAATGACTTGTTCAAGGCGATTAAGGTGTTTGAGCCCCGCCAGCAGCGGCTGCTCGGCTAAACGCGTGGCGCAGTCAAACAGCTGAACCCCGTGCAAGGCGTAGGCCTGCGGGTAAGCAGTGGCAGGGCTGGCTTGAAGAATTCGTCGAGGCTGAGCCTCTGGAGAAACGCTGTAACCACGCTGGCTGTCGCCACGGGTCAGGATGAGCTTGAGGACGCCCTCGCCCATCGCTTGCGCATAGGCCAGCAATTCGCTGCGGATCAAGGCGTGATCCGCAACAATCGCCAGCCGGGAGCAACCGAGCGCCAGACGCTGCACGTGCAGGTCCAGCAGCAGCGGTTGGCCAGCACTGACCGCGATGGTCTCGAACAGACCATCGCCGTAGGCCAGCCCACGGTCTTTAAGCGACGCCAAGGCGCTCGCGGGCTGACCGTCGACCCAGCTTTGCATCAGTCGGCGTACCGGCGGAAAACCAGCGAACCGTTGGTACCACCAAAACCGAAGGAGTTGGACAACACCACATCAATCGGCATTTCGCGGGCGGTGTGCGCCACGAAGTCCAGATCACAGCCTTCATCCGGCTCATCGAGGTTGATGGTCGGCGGAGCTACCTGGCTGTTGATGGCCAGCACGCTGAAGATCGCCTCAACCGCACCCGCTGCACCCAACAAGTGACCGGTCATGGACTTGGTCGAACTCACAGCCAGCTTGTAGGCGTGGTCGCCAAACACCGACTTGATCGCTGACACTTCAGCCAGGTCGCCTGCAGGCGTCGAGGTGCCGTGCGCGTTGATGTACTGCACTTGATCAGCGTTCACTTTGGCGTCACGCAAGGCATTGACGATGCAGCGAGCGGCACCCGCGCCATCAGCCGGAGGCGACGTCATGTGGAACGCATCACCGCTCATGCCAAAGCCAATCAGCTCGGCATAGATGGTGGCACCACGCGCCTTGGCGTGCTCAAGCTCTTCAAGCACCAGCGCACCGGCACCATCAGACAGTACAAAGCCATCACGGCCTTTATCCCACGGACGGCTGGCCCGGGTCGGGTCGTCGTTGCGCGTCGACAGTGCACGCGAGGCGCCAAAGCCGCCCATGCCCAGACCGCAGGCTGCCATTTCGGCGCCACCGGCAATCATCACGTCCGCTTCGCCATAAGCGATGTTGCGCGCCGCCATGCCGATGCAGTGCGTACCCGTGGTACACGCTGTGGCGATGGCGTAGTTAGGCCCCTGTGTACCCAAGTGGATAGACAGAAAACCGGAAATCATATTGATGATCGAGCCTGGCACGAAGAACGGGGAAATCCGTCGCGGGCCTTGCTCGTGCAAGGTACGGCTGGTTTCTTCGATATTGGTCAGACCGCCAATACCTGAACCCATCGCCACACCAATACGCTCACGATTGGCATCGGTCACTTCAAGCCCGGCGTTACGCACCGCCTGAAAGCCAGCTGCCAAACCGTACTGAATAAACAGGTCAAGTTTGCGGGCCTCTTTGACGGAGAGGTAATCCTCAACGTTAAAGCCCTGAACCGAGCCGCCAAATCGGGTGGAATAGGCAGAAAGATCCGTGTGTTCGATCAGACCAATACCACTTTGGCCTGCCAGAATGCCTTGCCAGGTGCTTGGTACATCTGCCCCCAGTGGCGACAACATCCCCATACCGGTGACTACGACGCGTCTACGCGACACAGCACTCTCCTTTATTCTATTGACGACACTTTGCAGCACGCCTAAAGAAAAAACCGCACGCCATAGCGGCAGTGCGGTTTTTCCATGACAGCGCGCAGCGATTACAAACTATTAAGCCTGGTGGCTAGTAACGTAATCGATAGCGGCTTGTACAGTAGTGATCTTTTCAGCTTCTTCGTCAGGAATCTCAGTCTCGAATTCCTCTTCCAGAGCCATCACAAGCTCAACGGTGTCAAGGGAGTCGGCACCCAGGTCTTCAACGAAGGAAGCGCTGTTGGTCACTTCTTCTTCTTTAACGCCCAGTTGCTCGGCAACGATTTTCTTGACGCGTTCTTCGATGGTGCTCATACCTTGTTTTCACTCCTAATGGACAAATTCAGGCAGCTGGCCAGTGGGCAAGTGTATCGAAAGGCTTTTCAGTTTTTCAACTGAAAGCTTTGAACTTACCCATCAATAACCGACTACCTATAAATAGATTGCAGCTTTATAACGGATTTTAGACAGCTCGTATGACATTTTTTTGAAGCAATCCGTCACATTTAACTCATGTACATCCCGCCGTTGACCGGAATTGTAGCTCCAGTCACGTAGGCTGCACCGTCTGAAGCCAAGAAAGCGACCACGCTTGCGATCTCTTGAGCCTGACCCAAACGGCCCAGCGGAATCTGCGCCTGCAAGGCTTCACGCTGTGCTTCTGGCAACTCACGGGTCATATCGGTGTCGATGAACCCAGGTGCTACCGCGTTGACAGTGATTGAGCGCGAGCCCACTTCACGGGCCAGTGCACGGCTGAAACCTTCAAGACCGGCCTTGGCTGCGGCATAGTTTACTTGGCCTGCGTTGCCCATGGCACCCACAACAGAGCCAATACTGATAATTCGTCCCCAACGGGCTTTGGTCATGCCGCGCAAAACGCCCTTGGACAGACGGAACAGACTGTTCAAGTTGGTATCGACAACGTCATGCCACTCGTCATCTTTCATGCGCATCATCAGGTTATCGCGGGTGATGCCAGCATTATTGACCAAGATGGCCGGCGCGCCGAACTGCTCCTGGATGCTTGCCAACACCGCCGCAACGGATTCATCGCGGGTGACATTGAGTTCCATGCCAGTGCCTTGAATACCGTTTTCTTTCAGGGTGGCAGCAATACGCTCGGCACCGGAGGCCGAAGTCGCGGTGCCGATAACCACGGCGCCCTGACGACCCAACTCCAACGCGATAGCCTGGCCAATACCACGGCTAGCGCCCGTTACCAGTGCAACTTTACCTTGCAAGCTCATGCAGGCTTCTCCTAATTCAGATTCAGGCCAGCGCCGCGCGAGCGGCAGCGAAGGCATCTGGGGTATTCAAATTGTGCGTCGTGACGCCATCAGCGCAACGCTTGCTGATGCCAACCAGGACTTTACCCGGACCGCACTCAACCAACTCAACCGGACCATTGGTCGCCAGGTACTGAACCGACTCAACCCAACGCACCGGCTTATACAGCTGTTCAAGCAGATCGCGCTTGAGGGTGATCAGATCGGCGGCAACGCCAGCGCTGACGTTTTGCACCAGCGGGATTTGCGGCGCCTGCCAGTCAATCGCTTCGATGGACTCGGCAAAACGCTCAGCCGCAGGGCGCATCAGCTCGCAGTGCGACGGCACGCTCACCGGCAACGGCAAGGCACGCTTGGCGCCGCGCACCTTGCAGTTTTCCATGGCGCGCTCAACAGCGGCCTTGGCACCGGCGATGACAACCTGGCCTGGCGAGTTGAAGTTCACGGCGCTGACCACTTCGCCCTGCGCCGCTTCAGCACACGCATCAATAACAACAGCATCATCCAGGCCCAGAATCGCAGCCATGGCGCCCTGCCCAGCCGGAACGGCTTCTTGCATCAAACGGCCACGGCGCTCAACCAGCTTCACGGCATCTGCCAGACCCAGGCAGCCAGCCGCAACCAGCGCGCTGTATTCGCCCAAGCTATGGCCCGCAACGAAGTCAGGACGCTTGCCACCTTCAGCCAGCCACAGACGCCACAAGGCAATCGAGGCGGTCAGAATGGCCGGCTGAGTAATATCGGTTTGGTTGAGCTGTTCAGCAGGACCGTTCTGGGTCAATGCCCACAGGTCGTACCCTAAAGCGTCAGATGCTTCTTTAAATGTTTCCAGGACCAGCGGATGTTCCGCGCCCAACTCGGCCAGCATGCCGAGGGACTGCGAACCTTGCCCTGGAAAGACGAATGCGAGGGATGTAGACATGTAACAAGCCCCTAATGATCTTGTCGTCGGTGAATTGACGTCGCGCACTGGCGGACGCAAGAAACTGACAGTTGGATGGCAGATTTGACTGAGCGGTCACATTTAAGCACTCGCCCAACAAAACGCCTACGTTAACAACCCTTCAAGGCGTCCATGCAGCCGCTTTGGCAGGTCTTCATGGATTTCAATCAGTGCGCGCTCTATCGCACTTTGAAAGCCCTGAGCACCTGCCGAACCGTGACTCTTGATCACAATGCCTTGCAGCCCTAAAAAGCTTGCCCCGTTGTGCCGCGCGGGCGCCAGATCAGCTTGTAGACGACGCATCAGCGGCAACGCCAGCGCACCAACCAATCGACTGAACAGCGTGCGCTTGAACACCGCTTCGAGACGACTCGAAATCATCGTCGCCAGGCCTTCGCTGGATTTGAGCAAGATATTGCCGACAAATCCGTCGCACACTACGACATCCGCCTCACCCCGATAAACCCCATCACCCTCGACAAAGCCGATGTAATGCAGCCCGGACGCAGCCTGCAACAAAGCAGCCGCCTCCTTGACCTGCTGATTACCCTTGACGTCTTCGGTGCCGATATTGAGCAAGGCGACCCGAGGACGAAGAACACCCAGCGCCTGTGCAGCCACCGACCCCATGACTGCAAACTGAAACAGCTGTTCAGCCGTGCAATCGACATTGGCGCCCAAATCCAGCACCTGACAATAGCCGGTCTGCGTTGGAACTGCGGCCACCATCGCCGGACGATCAATGCCCGGCAAGGTTTTAAGCACATGCCGCGACAATGCCATCAACGCACCGGTATTGCCGGAACTCACACACGCCTGGACCTTGCCGTCACGCAACAGCTCTAGCGCCACCCGCATCGAGGAATCCGGCTTGCCACGCAAGGCGTGCGAAGGCCGCTCACTCATGGAGATGACTTCAGAGGCCGGGGTTATGGTCAGGCGCGAGCGATCCACAGCCGTATGGCCACTGATCAATTCTTCAAGCAAGGAGGGTTGACCGACAAGGGTCAGATGCAGCGAGGGTGTAGCAGAAAGGCAAGCAATGCAGGCCTGAACAATGCTGCGGGGACCGAAGTCCCCGCCCATTGCGTCGATCGCGATGACCTGAGCGGACAAGTGATTACTCGTCAGCGCCCTTGTCGATCACTTTACGACCACGATATACGCCTTCTGGCGATACGTGGTGACGCAGGTGAATTTCACCGGTGGTTTTTTCTACAGACAGAGTGCTAGCCGAAAGAGCATCGTGCGAACGACGCATGTCACGGGCAGAGCGGGATTTTTTGTTCTGCTGAACAGCCATAATTGATTAACTCCTAAACGTTTGGGTCACGCTTTAACTGCGCCAATACACTGAACGGGTTGGACCGCGTTACCTCGTCCTCGCCTGGTTCGGGCTCATCGAGACCCGCCGGCTGCTGGCATTCTTCCGGATGATGAGCAGGCACAATGGGCAAGGCGAGCAAAAGCTCCTCCTCGATCAGTGACTGCAGATCCAAAGGATCTTCGCCCAGTTCCAGCACGTCATAACCTTTCGGTAACGACTGGGTATTCGCACCCTCTTTCACCACAGCATAACTGCACTCGCTGTGGATCGGCAGGGTGACCAGCTCAAGACAACGCTGGCAAACCATCTTGACCTCGACGTCGATGGAGCTGTGTATTACCACAGATCTTCGCTCGTCGCGCTCAAAAACAAATTTAGCCTGGACCACACCGACATTGTCGGAAAGCGGGTCGCAGAGTCTCTCCAAATCAGCCAGCAGCACTTCACCTTGAAGGGTAGTGCCACGATCAGCTAATTTGCGCGGGTCAACGTGAGGTGGAATCGGGTCATTCAACATAGGCGCAGCATTCTAGGGACGACCCCCTCACGTGTCAAAGGAAATTGTGCCTGTGCGACAACCGATACTCTCGCTAGAATTCCCGGCCGCCTACAGGAGTCGCGCATGCTACCTCTATTACTCGCTTCAAGCTCGGTTTATCGCCGCGATTTGCTGTCGCGCCTGCGACTGCCTTTCAGTTGCAGCTCGCCCGACATCGACGAGAGCCACCGCCCTGGCGAGTCCGCCCTTGAGCTGGTCAAGCGCCTGTCCCTGGAAAAAGCCCAGGCACTGGCTGCCAGCCATCCCGCACACCTGATCATCGGCTCCGACCAAGTCGCGGTACTCAACGAACAGATCATCGGCAAGCCCCACACTTTCGACAAAGCCCGCCAGCAGTTGCTTAACGCCAGCGGCGCCAGCGTGACCTTCCTCACCGGCCTGACCCTGCTCAACAGTCAGACCGGCCACTGCCAGACTGACTGCGTGCCTTTCACCGTACACATGCGCGCACTCACTTCAGAGCAGATCGAACGCTACCTGCACGCTGAAGAGCCCTACGACTGCGCTGGCAGCTTTAAAGCAGAAGGTTTGGGCGTGCGCCTGTTCCAGCGCACCGAAGGCGATGACGCCACCAGCCTGGTGGGTTTGCCGCTTATACGCCTGATCGACATGCTGCTTGCGCAAGGGGTTGATATTCCGTGATCCGCATCACTGGCGCCACACCTTGGCAAACACTTCAGCAATCGGCTTGCGTGGTGAGCGTTTGATCAGAGCTTTAACCCTGGCGCTCAAACGCAGCAAATCGGCGCTGGGCTTGACCCACTGCTCAGGCGGCAAGGGTTCGGACCACTCGCGCATCGACTGCGGCAGCGCTCGGCGGCCGACTTTGGCGATGCGTTTTATCTCCCACTCGACCAAGTGATTGGGTAAGGTCCACAACGTCATCACGTGGTAGACGTACCAAAAAAAGCCATAGATCCATCCTGCCTCTTTTTCTCGAATACGCCGATGCAAACTGGCGCGGGCATTGCGGAAGGTGTGCAAGCCTTCGTGGGACGGGTCGCCGGGTTCATGCAGCTCCAGCGGGTCTTGAATGGCTTGCAGGTCGTTGAGTTCGTACTCCATGTAACCGCGAACCGCCTCCCAATTGGCGATTGCCAGTTGCAAGGCGCCGCATTGGAATTCGACACGAACCAACTCGCCCTCATGCTCAAACCCCATGCCCATTCCGTAGTGGCGAGTGACGCCGTATTGGCTCGCGCTCTGGCCTTGAACGATCCAGGCAGACAGGGATTCCCATGGGACGAATAGAGGTTCAGTGGCGCCGTCGGGCATGAAGCAGACTTCGCGGCGCTGGCGGTTGAAACGGGTGGGGATGACGGTGGTGAAGAGTTTGTGGTGGTAAAGCCAGATACAAAACGCCATAGCTAAAGCTCCACCCCCCCCAAACAGAGCCCACTTCCAAAAAATTGAAAACGACCCCTCAATGGAATCCATAACGTCCTCAACACCAAACCCTAAAGACGCCGCCAATAACCCAGTCAAAAGTGGAAATACGAAAGCGATTAGACACGCACAGCTAAATGGCCCGCCTAAACTGACTTGATACGAAAAAACGTTCGGCTCACCGCCCCCAAAATCTAAGTATGTGTCGTTGTAATCACTGATATATGGACAATGAGGCTCAGCTTCTGTGGGCAACGGCAAGGGGGCCAAATAGGTCTGACGACCGAAAGGGAAAAACTCAATGTCGCCAGCTTTTTTTTGCGCTCCACTCACCGACTGCTGAGGCGATATCGCGTGAGCATTGGTCATTGAGATAACTCCAATGCCATGACATCGACCACCAGCAAAGACATCTCACCATTTACTTCGAAATGCTGATTCGCTGATAGGAATCGCCCGCCTTTAGTCGGGTTAAAACGGATACGGTAATTACGCCGATCCAGTTGCCCCTTGTCATCCAATGACTGGAGCTCAAGCTCAATCAATAACTCTTCAAACACTTTGCCGAACACAGGCTCAGGGTTACGCGGATAAGTGAGCTTCAACAACAAGGGCGCCGGCCCCTTCTCTTCTTTCTCTGGTTTGCTCGCCACACGATACAAACCTGCTTGCACCTGCTCTGTTACCACTTCCCGTTGCTCAACGGGAATACCTCGATCCCCCCGAAGAAACGTAGTGATTCGCTGAGCGCCGATCTTAAGAGCGTGACTGACCCTCCCCTCCAGCGTGACTTGATAGTCGGGCACAGTCAGCCCCGGAAGAATCACGCAAATATCACCCGTTTTGGCGCTGGACAACATGCTTTGCCAAAACGACTCGTCCTCAGAGCGCTTGATCTCTACAAAGGGCGCCTGCTGTTGCACCTCAAGGTAATGCTGAAACTCTTGCAGGGTTAAATCTTCGCGCCTACTTGTATCAAGCCCCCACGGGGTGCTTTGCAACCAACGATCATGGGCGCTGGTGTTGTAACGGTTGTAAAGCCAGGCACCCGCTAGCTCCTGCATCGTAAATAAACCGCCGGCCCAACTGGAGCGAAAAAAAACGCTACCAAGACGAGTTCCCGAAGCCACCCATGCCGCCTTACGGGCCTCTCCCTTGGTAGCCATGAGCACCCGAAAACCTGCTTGTAAGGTGTTGCCAAACCCATAAGCATTCGTAAGCGCCAAACCACCCGAGGCAATCATCGTTATCATGGCCCCGCTTTGAGCACCTCGATTACCGCTACGTACAGCTTGAACCCACTGGCCTTGATAAACGTTAAAACCAGCTGCAGCAGCAAGAAAGCCGAGAACATAAGTAAAAACCCCCAACCCAACATGCAACCTGCCCATGCTGTTTCGCGCATCGTCTCGTGAGAGGTTGACGTTGTTGGGGTTTTTGGGCCTGAAGACAGTCGACATTAATGGGGCTCTCGCAGGTGCAGGGCTCGCCCTGACAGACCCCCATATACATCAACACTCATGCCAACAATTAAAAAATAGATACGAATCAATACGTTGAAATAAACACCCGTCAAAACAGCGACTCTATCGAGCGGAAAACAGGCAAAATTGCGCAATAAGTTGCGCAGCGCTGCGCAACTTATTGCGCAATCCTCTACAGCCCTTTATTCACGAAGCCTGCAGCCATAAAAAACACCCTGAAAGCACATTTAGATGCGCAATTTGTTGCGCACTCTTGCGAATGATTGCCTCCAACAAAAAAAACGTCGCACGCACAAAAAAACCGGCACCCATTATGAGTGCCGGTTTTTTTAAAACGCGAACAGTGCCGATCGAAACCTAACACTGATGACCACACAATTAGCGCAGTGTCGGCCCCTGAAACCCCATCCACATGGCCAACTGCTCAGCCACGCTGGCGCCCAGTTTTTTCGAAAAGCGGTCGAAAGCCGATTCTTGCACCGTGAAGTCAACCAGCTCTTTTTCGCCGATCACATCACGCGCAACCGAACTGGCGCTGCCCAGACCATCGATCAAGCCCAGCGGCAGCGCTTGCTGACCGGTCCAGACCAGCCCCGAGAACAACTCCGGATGATCCTTGTCTTTCAGACGATCGCCGCGACCCTGCTTGACGCTGGCAATGAACTGTTCGTGCGTAGTGTTCAACACACCCTGCCAGAACCTGGTCTCATCCGGCTTTTCAGGCTCAAACGGATCAAGAAAGGCTTTGTGTTCACCCGAGGTGTAGGCGCGGCGCTCAACACCCAGCTTTTCCATCGCACCGACAAAACCGAAGCCGGCCGCCGTCACACCAATCGACCCCACAAGACTCGCCTTGTCGGCGTAAATCTGATCGGCCGCGCTGGCAATGTAGTAAGCGCCAGAAGCCCCTAGATCGGAAATCACGGCATAGACCTTGATCTCAGGGTGCAAGCCACGCAAACGACGAATCTCGTCATAGACATAGCCCGACTGCACCGGACTGCCGCCCGGACTGTTGATGCGCAGCACCACACCCTTGACCTTAGGGTCTTCAAACGCAGCCCGCAGGCTGGTGATCAGGTTGTCAGCACTGGCGGCTTCTTTATCAGCAATCACGCCTCGCACATCAATCAGCGCGGTATAGCCCTCGCCCTTGGTTGCAGTGCGCTCAATATCCAGAAACGGTGTAAACACAAGCAATATCGCAATCAGATACAAGAACGTCAGCGACTTGAAAAAAATACCCCAGCGACGCGCACGACGCTGCTCTTGCACACCGGCCAATAAGGTTTTTTCCAATAACTTCCAGCTTTTGTCATCACCCACTGTTGGCTCACCCTCAGCAGGCGCCTTCCATTGATCAACCATGCTCTACCCCTGCAAAGACTTTAATTACCCTGCCGACCCAGCCAGGCACGCAACTCAGGAAAACTATCAATCGCCAATCGCGGTTCAAACGTGAGCAAACGCTCTATTGATTGAGCACCATAGCTCACGGCTACAGAATCGATGCCTGCATTGCGCGCCATCAGCAAATCAAAGGAGGCATCGCCCACCATCAAGGCTTGCCGGGGCGACACGCCGCAATGCGCCAGAATCTGATTCAGCATCAAGGGATCAGGCTTGCTGGCGGTTTCGTCCGCCGCCCGCGTGACATCAAAGAACCGCTCCCAACCATGCGACTTGAGCACACGATCAAGCCCGCGGCGCGCCTTGCCCGTCGCAACCGCCAGGTGATAGCCATCGGCACGCAAAGCCTCAAGCGAATCCACCACACCAGGAAACAGCGGTGAAGGCTCGGCGTCCATCGCGATATAGACATCGGCATAGTGCTGGCGAAACGCAATTACCTCAGCCTCGGCCATATCGGGATAAAGCGTCAGTATGGCTTCAGGCAAGCCCAAGCCAATAATCCCCCTGACCGACTCTTCATCACGCTCAGGGCGTCCCGAGCGCTGCGCTGCCACTTGCATCGAGGTAACAATCCGACCAACGGAATCAGCCAATGTGCCATCCCAGTCAAAAATCAGCAGCTTGTACTCACTCAGCACTCAGGCGCTCCACAGTTTTGGCCCACATCTCATCAACCGGCGCCTGCAGCTTCAGCTCGCCACCATCCGGCAACGGCACCGTCAGCATGTAGGCATGCAAAAACAGGCGCTTGCCGCCCAGATCGCGGATTTCTTTAGAAAAGCCTTCATCGCCGTACTTGGTATCACCGGCAATGCAATGACCCGCATGCAGCGTGTGCACGCGAATCTGGTGAGTTCGACCGGTAATCGGCTTGGCTTCGATCATGGTGGCAAAATCGCCGAAGCGACGCAGCACCTTGAACACGGTCACCGACTCCTTGCCCTCTTCATTCACCTCAACCATGCGCTCGCCCGACCGCAGATTGCTCTTCATCAGCGGTGCACGCACTTGCTTGATCGAGGCCGCCCAATTGCCACGCACCAGCGCCATGTAGCGCTTATCGACACCGTCACCACGCAGCGCTTCATGCAGATGGCGCAGCATGCTGCGTTTTTTGGCAATCATCAGCAGGCCAGAGGTGTCGCGGTCCAGGCGGTGCACCAGCTCCAGTTCTTTGGCGTCCGGGCGCATCTGACGGAAGGCTTCAATCACGCCAAACGTCAGGCCGCTGCCACCGTGCACGGCAATACCGGCAGGCTTGTTGAGCACAATCAGCGCCTTGTCTTCGTAGACAATCGCGGCTTCAAGTCGCTGCAGCAAACCTTGGGCCACGGGCACCGGCTCATCACGCTCAGGCACGCGAACCGGCGGCACGCGCACGATATCGCCCGCCTGCAACTTGTACTCAGGCTTGATCCGCCCCTTGTTCACGCGCACTTCGCCTTTACGCAAAATGCGGTAAATCAAAGTCTTGGGAACACCCTTGAGCCGGGCAAGAAGGAAGTTGTCGATGCGTTGGCCGGCATATTCCGGCGTGACCTCAAGCAGCTGAACGCTGGGGGTCGGGGGGGTAGTCGTCGTCATGGCGCGGATGATAACAATTTTTTATGGAATTGAAGCACTTAATCATTGCTGCTATAGTCGCGAACGCCGCCAAAAGCGGCCTGGACAGCGGATTAACGGTGAACAACCGGCCCTGACCAACGCTCTTCACGAGGACGCGAGGCCGTCCTACGGGGCTTTTGCTGCATACGGAACACATGGAGTTGTAACAAGCGCAGGTGACATGAGGCCTGAAGCGAGCCTGGAAAGCAGAGTGAAAACTCGCCTTTTACGCCGATATTCACGGCCAGTTCACAAAGTGCAGTCAGCTCCAGGTATTTCGAGCGAATGTTTCGGAAACATCGCCTTTATTAGCCATGATGCGTGAACTCCCCTTTTGGAGAACACGGTAAATGCCAACCCGCTGCGGATTCTGCGCGCGGCAGCACCCGAATTATCAGGGATACGTGTAGGGTGGAGATGCACAACCGTCGGACTGTGTAGCAATAGGCTTTATCAAGACGCTTCATCTCGTCCACAGCCGCTGGTTGATTCCTCCTCCTGACTGAGTGCTTATTAAGTCACCACAGCAAGCAGGAAGCGTAAGTCGCGACTTCGCCCCCATTGGTCGAACCTCGCTGGACACTGGAGTGGCCAACTACTCCTGACGCACCTGACACCGACCATGAGAAGTCGTGTGTGCCGAACGCCGTTTCCGGTAGCCCGGAAACCGACGGTACAACATGAAAAGAATGCTGATTAACGCAACTCAACCTGAAGAGTTGCGCGTTGCACTGGTAGATGGCCAACGCCTCTACGACCTGGACATTGAGTCGGGTGCACGCGAGCAGAAGAAAGCCAACATCTACAAAGGCCGTATTACTCGCATTGAACCAAGCCTTGAGGCTGCCTTTGTCGATTTCGGCTCTGAGCGCCACGGCTTCTTGCCACTCAAGGAAATCTCCCGCGAATACTTCAAGAAAGCACCTGAAGGTCGCGTAAACATCAAAGACGTCCTGAGCGAAGGCCAGGAAGTTATCGTGCAGGTCGAGAAAGAAGAACGTGGCAACAAGGGCGCTGCCCTGACCACCTTCATCAGCCTCGCTGGCCGCTACCTGGTCCTGATGCCAAACAACCCGCGTGCTGGCGGTATCTCCCGTCGCATCGAAGGTGAAGAACGCAACGAACTGCGCGAAGCCCTGAACGGCCTGATCGCCCCTGCTGACATGGGCTTGATCGTACGCACTGCCGGCCTGGGTCGCAGCAGCGAAGAAATGCAGTGGGACCTCGACTACCTGCTGCAACTGTGGACCGCCATCAAAGAAGCCTCGCTGGATCGCTCCGCGCCATTCCTGATCTACCAGGAAAGCAACGTGATCATCCGCGCCATTCGCGATTACTTGCGCCAGGACATCGGCGAAGTGCTGATCGACAGCGTGGAAGCTCAGGACGAAGCCCTGACCTTCATCCGCCAGGTGATGCCGCAGTACGCCAGCAAAATCAAACTCTACGAAGACAGCGTTCCGCTGTTCAATCGTTTCCAGATCGAAAGCCAGATCGAGACCGCATTCCAGCGCGTCGTTGAACTGCCTTCCGGCGGCTCCATCGTTATCGACCCGACCGAAGCCCTGGTGTCCATCGACATCAACTCGGCGCGCGCCACTAAAGGCAGCGATATCGAAGAAACAGCCCTGCAAACCAACCTTGAAGCGGCTGAAGAAATCGCCCGTCAGTTGCGTCTGCGCGACATCGGCGGCCTGATCGTCATCGACTTCATCGACATGACCCCTGCCAAAAACCAGCGCGCCGTGGAAGAAAAAGTCCGCGAATGCCTGGAAGCCGACCGTGCCCGCGTACAAGTTGGCCGTATCTCGCGCTTTGGTCTGCTGGAAATGTCCCGTCAGCGCCTGCGTCCATCGCTGGGCGAAAGCAGCGGCATTGTCTGCCCTCGCTGCAACGGCACCGGCATCATCCGTGATGTTGAATCGCTGTCGCTGGCCATCCTGCGCCTGATCGAAGAAGAAGCCCTGAAAGACCGTACTGCCGAAGTACGCGCCCAGGTGCCAATCCCGGTTGCCGCGTTCCTGCTCAACGAAAAACGCAACTCGATCACCAAGATCGAACTGCGCACCCGCGCGCGCATCGTCATTCTGCCGAACGATCACCTCGAAACACCGCACTTCGAAGTTCAGCGTCTGCGTGATGACAGCCCGGAAGCTCACACCAACCAGTCCAGCTACGAAATCGCTGCCGCTGCTGCCGAAGTAGAAGAAGTCCAGCCAGCCGCCGCGACCCGTACTCTGGTTCGCCAGGAAGCCGCCGTTAAAACTGCACCCGCTCGCGCTTCGGCTCCGGTACCTACCGAAGTTGCCGCCCCAGCTGCCGCACCGGCCCCGACCGTTTCCGAGCCAAGCCTGTTCAAAGGTCTGGTGAAGTCACTGGTCAGCCTGTTTGCCAGCAAGGAAGAGCCTGCCGCCCCGGCCGTGGCTGAAAAACCAGCAGCCACCGAGCGTCCAGCCCGTAACGAAGAGCGTCGCAACGGTCGTCAGCAAAGCCGCAATCGCAACGGTCGCCGCGACGAAGAGCGCAAGCCTCGTGAAGAACGTGCGCCACGCGAAGAGCGCGCACCTCGTGAAGAGCGTGCACCACGCGAAGTCCGCGAGCCGCGCGAAGAAGCACCGGCAGTTGCAGCCGTTCGTGAAGAACGCGCACCTCGTGCACCGCGCGAAGAGCGTGCCCCGCGCGCGCCGCGTGAAGACCGCAAGCCACGCGGCGAAGGTCGTGAAGAGCGCGTACGCGAATTGCGCGAACCTCTGGATGCAGCCCCTGCCGTTGCCGCTGCTGCCGCAGTTGTGACCGAAGAAGAGCGTCCAGCCCGCGCGCCACGTGAAGAGCGTCAACCTCGCGCCCCGCGTGAAGAACGTGCACCACGCGAAACCCAGGCGGCTGGCACTGCGGAAGACGAAGAAGCACTGTCGACCGAAGAGCAAGCGCAGGACGAGACACAGGACAGCGCCGAAGGCGATCGTCCACGTCGCCGCTCCCGCGGTCAGCGTCGTCGCAGCAACCGTCGCGAGCGTCAACGTGATGCCAACGGCAACGTGATTGAAGGTTCAGAAGAGAACAGCGAAGAAGCCAACGCCGAAAACGCTGATGCTCCACAACCGACTGCTGAGCAAGCTGTTGCCAGCCAGGCCATCAGCGCACCTGCTGAAGCCCAGGCTCATCAACAAGCCGAGCGCGCCACTCACGCCGTTCAAGAATCGCCAGCGGTCGAAACCGAAACCACGGCCGTTGTGCAAGCGCAAACAACCGAAGTGACTATTGTTGCAACACCAGCAGTTGAAGCCCCTGTGGTTGAAGCGCCGGCTGTTGAAACGCCCGTCATCGAAACACCGGTTGTTGAAGCACCTGCGGCACACACGCCGGCTGTCGAATTGCCAGTGGCAGAAGCCCCGGTTGTTGAAGCCGTAACCCCGGTCGAAGCATTCAAGGCGCCAGAAGTCGAGGTTGCACCGACTCCAGCAGCCGAGCCTGAAGTTCAGGTCGCTGCACAAGCCCCTGCAATCGAAACCCCGGCCGTTATCGCTCCAGAGCCTGTCGCCGAAGTCGTTGTCGAAGCTCCTGCGGTCGAAGCGCCACGCGCTGAAGCCCCGGTTGACGAGACGCCTGTCATCGAGAAAGCGTCGGAACCAGTCAAGCAAGCCCGTGTTGTTCGCGAGCCTGTTGCCGAACCCGCCGCCGTTGAGGCCGCACCGGCTCCAGCAGAAGAGCCTGCCGCTGCCGAAGTCGTTGTGACGCAAGCTGTGGTTGAAACCCCAGTGGCTGCGCAACCTGAACCAGTTGAAGCGGTTGTCGCCGCCGAAGTGGTTGAGGTTGTGGTAGCCGCTCCGGTTGTCAGCACACTGCCAAGCAACGGTCGCGCACCTAACGACCCGCGTGAAGTTCGTCGCCGCAAACGCGAAGAAGCTGCAGCCGCCGCTGCCGCCGCTCAAGCATCAGCGAGCGAAACCGTCGCCCAGGAAGAGCACGAGTCTAAACCCCTCGTCTAATTCCAAAGGCCACTAAAAAACCCCGCCAGTTCTGAACTGGCGGGGTTTTTTTATGGCATCAGAAGAACCAAAACGAGCGGCGGGCTTTCTCCAGCTCATCACGGCACTGGTTAAGTTGTGCACCGTAGGTTTGCGATTGCTGCTGGACTTTATTCGCCACCTGCATCAGCCAGGGTTTGGCGCGGTAGGTGTTGCGACTGTAACCACCTCGGCCTTCGTGATACGCCAGATACTGGTTGTAAGCATCCCACTTGGAAATCCCCAACTGCTGTTGGGTGCCCGCTGTGTACCAACCAATAAACATGATGGCATCGGCATAGTTATCGCGAGAACCTGAACGACCCATGCTTCCTTCAAAGTCTTTCCAGGCTGGAGGCTGAGCTTGTGCGTACCCGTAGGACGGGCTAACCCGACCCCACGGGATGATCCACAACAGGTAAGCGCGAGGTGGAAGCGCGTCGGCTACAAAGCTGCTTTCTTGCTTCATGATCGCCATTGCCACGTTGGGCGGCGTGCCCCAACGACTCTGCATCGCCACCGAGTCCTTGTACCAGGCTGGGTATTGGCGATAGATGTTACAGAGATTGTTTTGGTCTCTGGGCGGAGCGGTCGTGCACCCGGTCAACGCCACCAGAGTTATCGCTAACGCGCAGAGCGCAAGTTGTTTCATTAATCATCCCGTGGGCGTGAATACCGCAAACTGCGCTGAAACCCTCAATAGACGTTGGGTTCCATCTCCAACTGCACAGCAAACCGTTGCTTGATATCTGCTTGAATCCGCTGCGCCAGATCCAGCAGCTGCAAGCCAGTGGCCGAGCCATGGTTAACCAGCACCAGCGACTGAAAACGATGAACACCGGCATCCAGCTCACGAAAGCCTTTCCAGCCTGCCGCTTCGATCAACCAGCCTGCCGCCAGCTTGACCTGACCATCGGCCTGCGGGTAGCCAATCAGTTCGGGGTGCGTGCGCTTTAACTCGGCAGCCAGTACCGCCGAGACCAGCGGGTTTTTAAAGAAACTTCCGGCATTGCCCAGCACCGCCGGGTCCGGCAATTTTTCGCTGCGAATACTGCTGATCGCGCGACTCACATCACTGGCCGTCGGCTGTTCAATGCCCTGCTCAGTCAGACGCTGACGCACGGGGCCGTATTCCAAATGCAGGCGCGCCACGCGGCTCAGGGCAAATCTCACCCGCAGAATCAGCCAGCGTCCCGGCTGCTGCTTGAATACGCTGTCACGATAGCCAAATAAGCAGTGTGCCAAGGTGAAATCACGCAGCTCACCGGTTTGCCGATCCAGCGCCGTCAGGCCAGCAAAGACATCTTTGATCTCAACACCATAAGCACCAATGTTCTGCATGGGCGCAGCCCCCACTGTTCCGGGGATCAAGCTCAGGTTTTCAAGACCGGATATGCCTTGCGCCAGGGTCCACAACACAAACGCGTGCCAGACCTCTCCCGCCTCAGCTTCGACCACGACCCGTTCGCCATCATCCTCAAGTACACGAATGCCGCGACTGGCCATGCGCAACACCAATGCATGAACATCGCCGGTGAGCAGCAAATTGCTGCCGCCGCCGATGACCAGCAACGGCACCTGTTGATCAACCGAATACTGCAACGCTTCGCGCACGTCAGAGTCGTTGTGCGCCTCGGCGAACAGGCTCGCCAGTACCTCCACGCCAAAGCTGTTGAACGGCTTCAGTGACGCATCAACCTGCAACTGCAAACTCATAAACGTCCCTTCAACTCAATTACCAGCAGGTCGCAGGCTTGCTCGACCAGATCCAGCACTTCTTCAAAACCGTGGTCGCCATCGTAATAAGGGTCAGGGACTTCGTTCTTGACCCCTTCATAGCGGCGTAAAAATAAATCAAGCACAGCCGATGCACCTACTGGCTGCAACGCCTTGAGGTCTCGTAGATTGCTTTGGTCCATCGCCAGAATCAGATCGTAGCGGTTGAAGTCCATCGCCGTGACCTGCTGGGCGCGCTGTGCCGAAAGGTCATAGCCACGATGCTTGGCCGCCCGCTGGCTGCGCGCATCGGGCGGTTTGCCAACATGCCAGTTGCCCGTACCCGCCGAAGCGACCTCGATGCGCTGAGCCAGACCGGCTGCACGCAATTTTTGGCGCAGCACGCCTTCTGCGGTGGGTGAACGACAGATATTGCCCAGGCAAACAAACAGAACGCGCATTACCCCTCCAGCAAACGCCGAACGCGCTCAAGGTCTGCAACGGTATCAACACCGGCTGGCGGCGCTTCAAGCACATCAGCGACGTGAATCCGCACGCCATGCCAAAGGGCGCGCAATTGCTCAAGACGCTCAGTGTTTTCGAGCCAGCACGGGCCCCAACTGACGAAGTCATGCAGAAAACCTGCACGGTAGGCATAGATGCCGATATGGCGACGGTACGGCACACCGGCTGGCAGCACGTCCGGCTGCTGGGCAAAGTCATCACGGGCCCACGGCAACGTGGCGCGGCTGAACGTCAGCGCCAGTCCGTTGATGTCACTGACCACCTTAACCACGTTCGGGTTAAACAGTTGCTCAACGTCTTCAATCGGCTCAGCCAAAGTGGCCATGCTCGCTTCGCTGTGAGCGGCCAGGTTGATTGCCACCTGATCGATCACTTGCGGCGGGATCAGCGGCTCGTCACCCTGGACATTGACCACGATGGCATCGCTGGCCAAGCCCAGTTGTGTAGCGACTTCAGCCAGGCGGTCGGTGCCCGATTCATGGTCCGCTCGGGTCATCACTACGTCGGCGCCAAACGCCTTGCAGGCCTCGACAATGCGCGCATCGTCGGTGGCAACCACCACCCTCTGCGCACTGCTTTTACAGGCCTGCTCCCAGACGTGCTGGACCATCGGCTTGCCGGCAATCATTTGCAGCGGCTTGCCTGGCAAACGGGTTGACGCAAAGCGCGACGGAATCACCACTGTAAAAACCGGAATCATTTATCCAGACGCTCATCAGTGCTCAGGGTACGGGCTTCGGTTTCCAGCATTACCGGAATGCCATCACGGATCGGATAGGCCAGACCGGCACCCTTGCTGATCAGCTCGGTTTTATCGGCGCTGAGTTTGAGCGGGCCTTTGCACACGGGGCAAGCGAGGATGTCGAGCAGTTTGGTGTCCATAAGGGTTCCCTGAAATTAAAGATGAGTTAGGGCAAAAGACGCTGTAACTGTTGATCCAGCCAAAGGGCAAACGCCTCTGACGGAACAGCGTCAACCGCCAGGTACCACCAGTCCGGTGACGCAAAGTCGCGGCATTTCACGGCGTCCTTTTCGGTCATGACCAGTGGCAGTGACGGCGTAAAACTCAAGACCTCAGCGCTGTAGGGCGCATGGTCTGCGAAAGCGTGGGCGACTGGCCGCCAGTGTAGCGCTTCAAGGGTAGTGAAGAAACGCTGCGGATTGCCGATCCCGGCCACTGCGTGCAGCGCTTGGCCAGGCGCAAAAAAGTCCAGCGGCTGGCGTTCTCCGCTGCGCAGATTGATCAGCGCAGTGGGTTGCAACGTAAACGCAAAACCTGTCGGCGGGTCGCTGGCTGCGCCGTTATACAACACCGCATCGACGCTCTCTAAACGTTCGGCAGGCTCACGCAGCGGCCCGGCAGGCAGGCAACGGCCGTTGCCCAGACCTCTGGCGTTGTCGATCAGCACCAGCTCCAGGTCGCGGGCCAGCCGATAATGCTGCAAGCCATCGTCAGACAGAATTAGGTCCAGCGGCTCACTGGCCAGCAAGGCTTTGACTGCACGGCTGCGATCCGGGTCAATCACCAGCGGCACGCCAGTGCGCTGCACGATCAGCAAAGGCTCGTCACCCGCCTGTGCAGCGCTTTGCTGCGCCGTGACGCACCAGGGAAAGGTTGGCGGTTTGGCGCCATAGCCACGACTCACCACGCCGACCCGCAGGCCCTTGCGCTGGCAGTGCTCGATCAACCATAAAATCAATGGCGTTTTGCCGGTGCCGCCCACGGTGATATTGCCGACCACAATCAGCGGCACAGGCGGACGATAAATCTCGCCCTCACCCGCCATAAACCGTGCGCGCTTACGTTCAACCACACGCCGATACAGGTATTCCAGTGGGCTCAACACAGCGAGCAACGGGTGGCCGTTGTACCAGGCACGCAACAAACGATCGGACATGGCCATCAGGGCGTCGCCTGCGTCTCAACAGTGGTCATGCGCAAATGGCTGAAACCGAGCTTGCCGGCTGCGTCCATCGCCGTGATAACGAACTGATGCTGCGCCTTGCCGTCTGCACTGATCGACACCGGCAGGCTGGTATCACCACCTGAGGCGCTGTGCAACGCATCCATCAAACTCGCCAGATCGTTTTTCGGCAGCAACTGATTGTTCACCGAAAACACCCCATCGGCACTGATGGCGATGTCCAGCAGCTTGGTGTTCTGGTCTTCGCTTGGTGTGCCGCTGACGGCCTCCGGCAAATCGACGCGCAGCTGCGTTTCGCGGGTGAACGTGGTGGTCACGACAAAGAACAGCAGCAAGATGAACACCACGTCGATCAGCGACGCGAGGTTAATGTCGACCGTTTCTCGTGGCTTGCGGCGAAACTTCACGCTTTACTCCCGACCATGTCGACTTCGCGGTCGCCCTGCACCACTTCAACCAGCTTGATCGCTTCTTGCTCCATGCCGACCACCAGCTCGTCAACTCGACGCTGCAAGAAGCGATGGAAGAACACGGCCGGGATCCCCACCATCAAGCCTGCCGCAGTGGTGATCAGCGCCTTGGAAATACCGCCCGCCAGCACCGCCGCATTCGTGGTCATGCCCGTGCCCATAAAGGCGCTGAAAATGTCGATCATGCCCAATACAGTGCCCAACAGGCCCAGCAAGGGCGCCATCGCAGCAATCGTGCCCAAGGCATTGAGGTAGCGCTCCAGCTCGTGGATAACCCGGGCGGCGGCTTCTTCGATGCACTCTTTCATGATCTCGCGACCGTGCTTGGAATTCGCCAGACCAGCGGCCAGGATTTCACCCAGCGGAGAATCCGCGCGCAGAAGCTTGAGTTTTTCTTTGTCCAGCTGCTTGTCCTTGATCCAGACCCAGACCTGCCCGAGCAGGTGCGGCGGGGTCACGCGACTGGCGCGAAGGGTCCACAGACGCTCGACAATAATGCCCAGCGCGGCAACAGAACTCAGAATGATCGGCAGCATCATCCAGCCGCCGGATTTGACCAGTTCCCACACAGTGACAATCCCCTCGAAAAAGTGCGCCACTTTACCATAGGGGCAGCCACGCTCCCATGACGTATACACGCTAAGCGTGTGTGCCGCTCTCTGGATAACGGGTTGCTGTGCAACCCTTCGCAGCCTTCGGCAGCGACTACGGTTTTGTTTAGTCTCGCCAAAACCGCCGTTGGTCGCGCTGGCTTTCGGCCACGCCGAAAGCGCCCAGCCGAAAACGGATTGCCCCCTGCTCAGCGCTGTCCAGGATGGTCATGCCCAGCGCCTTATAGCGCGCCATCACCTGTGGATGCGGATGGCCAAAGGTATTGCCGTGCCCCCGAGAGATCAAGACCGCGGCGGGTGACAGTTTTTTTAGAAAAACCGCTGAAGAAGAGGTGCGGCTGCCATGGTGCGGTGCTTGCAGCCATTGCGTGGGCACCGCCAGCGGGCTGGCCATAAAGGCCCGCTCAGCCTGGATGTCTATATCGCCGGTCAACAGCAACCGTTCGTCGCTGGCTTCAACGTGCAGTACGCAGGATTTTTGATTGCCATCGGTCGCACCGGGCCATTGCCACAACGAAAACCTCACCCCGTCCCACTCCCAACTGTCCTCGCTCGTACAAGGTTGCGCCTTCAGCGACTCAGGCAGTCCGGGCACATCGCCGCTCACCACCCGCATCACCTTCATCGCCCGCTGCACCGCCAGCGCGCCGCCCGCGTGATCCGAGTCGGCATGGCTGAGCAGCATCATATCCAGCGTGCCAATGCCCATGGATCGCAGCGCCGGGACCACCACCCGCTCGCCTTGATCAAAGTCCCGGACTTTAGGACCCGCGTCATACAGCAGCGTGTGATGCCGCGTGCGCAATACCATCGCCAGGCCCTGCCCGACATCCAGTTGCAACACCTCGACCTGGCCATGAGGGATCTGCTCACGCGCGGCAAATACAGCCAGCAACACCAATGGCCAACCCAACGGCCTGAGCACCATCCCGGCGGGCAGCAGCAGGATCACGGCGCCCGCCGCACACAGCAGCCATATGCCAAGCGGCACCGTTGCGGGTGACCAGGGCGAGACCGTGTCAGCCAGCAACATCAGGCCGTGGATGAGCCCATTGAGTAATCCGCCCGCCACCCAAAGCAACCCGTCACCCAGCCAAGGCACCGGCAACAATAAGGTACCCAACAAGGCTGTGGGCAGTACCGCCAGGCTGATCCAGGGCACCGCCAGCAGGTTGGCCAGCGGCCCGCTCAGGCTGATGGGCAACCCCAGAATCCACAACATCGGGAACAGTCCCACAGCGATCAAGCCTTGAGGCCGAAGCCACACAGCCTTCCAACCCCATGGGCCCAGGCGCGAACCAAAGGTCAATATCAGCACCGCGACCGCCGCGAATGACAACCAGAACCCAGGCATCAAGCTCGCCAGTGGCTCAGCGATCAACACAGCATTAAGCGCGAGTAAAAAAGGCAGCCAAGCGCCCAAGTGCCGAAACCGCAAACGCCATATAAGCACCAGCCCGAGCATCACGCAGGCGCGCTGAACCGGCACTTCAAAACCGGCGAGCAAGCCGTAGCCCAGCGCGCCTGCGAAGGCCAGACCACAGGCCCAAGGCAGCCACGGCAGTCGCCGCGGCCACAGACCATAACGCGCCAGCAATGCGATCAGGCCGTAGATCAACCCGAAAAACAGACCAATGTGCTGCCCCGATATCACCAGTAAATGCACCGTGCCGGTCGCTTGCAGCAGCGTCCAGTCCTCGCGACTCAAGCCCGAGCCGTCGCCCATGACCAGCGCCGCCAGCCACGGTGCCCGGCCATTGGCATCGCTGCGCAGCAACTGTTGACGCAAGCCGTCACGCCAGGCGTGACGGGCTGGCGCCAATAGCTGCCCCTCTTTGATGGTGCCTGTGGCGCCAACCCGTTGCGCCAATAACCAGGCCTGAAAATCAAAACCTTGAGGGTTCAACAACCCTTTGGGACGTTTGAGATTGACCGCCAGTCGCCAGCGCTCACCACTGTTGACCGGCGGCCCGCCGTACCAGCTCAGACGCAGCGTCGAGGGCAGTTCGGCATGCCGTGATTGCGCGCCTTGCAACTCAAAGCGCACGGACACATCTGAACGCTGCGGCAGACCGACAACCCGCCCTTCGACCCACAGCGTTCGACCATCGAGCGCGGGTGCCAAACGATCATCAAGCGCCCACTGCCCCGAAACACAGGCCCAGCCCAATCCCAACAGAAACAATCCGGGCGGATACATACGCAATCCCAACAGCAGCAGTCCTGCTCCCAGCAACAGCAGCACCCACTCAACGGCGGGTATCACCGGTAAATAGCGCAACGCAATCAAGCCCGACGCCAGCGCCAACATCCTTGTGTGCATAACCCGATCCAAAGCAATCCTTGCCTACGGATTAGTCGGGATTGCGTATCGGGGACTAAAAAATTGTCACAAAGTCTGAATAGTCAGCCTGCATAATTTGGGCATACTGCCCCCTTGCTACGAGCGAGAAGCCCATGCCAAGGCGTTTAATAAAACGTTTCATGCCAGATCCGGCCCGCATAAGGGAACACAAATCCTTACGTTTCTTGGGCACCCTGCTGCATGACCCTAACCTCTGGCACCTCAATCGCCACTCCGCCTCACGGGCCATGGCTGTGGGTATTTTTGCAGCCTTTATCCCCATTCCCTTCCAAATGCTGTTGGCCGCCTGTCTGGCTATCACGGTGCGCAGCAACATGCCGATATCGGTCAGCCTGGTATGGCTGACTAATCCGATTACCATGCCCCCGGTTTTTTATTGCACTTATCAACTCGGCGCCTGGCTCATGGACGTCCCCCCGCGCAGCTTGCCCGATGAACTGACGTGGGAATGGATCAGCAGCCAGCTTTCGACTGTATGGCAGCCGTTTTTGTTGGGGTCAGTGGTGTGCGGCGTGGTGCTGGGAGGGGTGGCTTACGGCCTCACCATGCTGTACTGGCGATGGTGGGTGAATCGTCAATGGAAGCGCCGGAAAAACCAGCGCATATAACAAAGGCCCCGAGTGGGGCCTTTGTTGTGTGGGGCTGCGGGTGCGTTGAGAAACGGGCTGCTGCGCAACCCTTCGCAGCCTGCGGCAGCGACTACTGGCGGTTATTGACGCATCCCGCGGCCGCTGACCAGCAGCTTCGCGCAAGCGATGTACAACACCACCGTCGCCACGACCATAAAGGTCAGTGCCACGCTGATTTTGATGTCCGAGACACCCAAAATACCGAAGCGGAAGGCGTTGACCATGTGCAGCACCGGGTTGGCAAGCGACACGGTTTGCCAGAAGGGCGGCAGCAGGGTAATCGAGTAAAACACCCCGCCCAGGTAGGTCAACGGCGTCAGCACGAACGTCGGGATAATCGAAATATCGTCGAAGTTTCGGGCAAACACGGCATTAATGAACCCCAGCAACGAGAAAATCGTCGCTGTCAGCACCACGACCACAATGGTCAGGCCCAGGTGATGCACCTGCAAATGGGTGAAAAACAGCGACAGCAAGGTCACGATCACGCCGACCATCAGACCGCGCAGAATACCGCCCACAGTAAAACCAATCAGAATGGTGTGCGGCGACACCGGCGACACCATCAATTCCTCAATGGAGCGCTGGAACTTGGCACCGAAGAAACTCGATACCACGTTGCCGTAGGAGTTGGTGATCACTGACATCATGATCAAGCCCGGCACGATGTACTCCATATAGGTGAAACCACCCATATCACCGATTTGCCGACCGATCAGGTTACCAAAGATGACAAAGTACAAGACCATGGTGATCGCAGGCGGCAGCAAGGTTTGCGGCCAAATGCGGGTAAAGCGGCGTACTTCACGATAAATAATGGTGTTTAACGCAACCAGGTTGGGGCGCAGCTCCGAGCTCATATCGCCACCTTCGTCAGGTTTTTCTCGACCAACGACACGAACAACTCCTCAAGGCGATTGGTTTTATTGCGCAGACTCACCACTTCGATGTGTTGCGCGGCCAATTGAGTGAACAAACCGGTAATGCCGACCGCTTTGTCGACTTGTACTTCCAGTGTGCTGCCATCCAGCAATTGGCTCGGGTAACCGATCAACTGCGGAGCGACTGCCAGTGGATTTTTCAAATCAAGCAAGAAGGTTTCGACATGCAGCTGACCCAGCAACTGGCGCATGCTGGTGTTTTCAACAATGGTGCCGTGGTCGATGATGCCGATGTTGCGGCACAACTGCTCAGCCTCTTCCAGGTAATGCGTGGTGAGGATGATGGTGGTGCCCTGCTCATTCAACTCAGTGAGGAAGGTCCACATTGAGCGACGCAGCTCAATGTCTACGCCCGCCGTCGGCTCATCGAGAATCAGCAGACGCGGCTCATGCACCAGCGCACGGGCAATCATCAGACGGCGTTTCATGCCACCCGACAATGAACGCGAAGGCGTATCGCGCTTGTCCCAAAGCCCCAACTGCGTCAGGTACTTTTCGGCGCGTTCCTTGGCGATTTTTGCCGGAATACCGTAGTACCCCGCTTGGGTCACGACGATGTCGAAGGTCTTTTCAAACTGGTTGAAATTGAACTCCTGCGGCACCACACCGATGCTGCGCTTAAGCGCAGCCGGGTTACGGTCCAGGTCATGGCCAAAGATATTCACGGTGCCGCTGGTTTTGTTGACCAGGGTCGAGAGAATACCGATTGTCGTGGACTTGCCAGCACCGTTAGGGCCTAGCAAGGCGAAAAAGTCACCTTCAGCAACATCCAGATCGATACCACTCAGGGCCTGGAAACCGTTGCCGTAGGTTTTGGTTAGCTGCCGTATGGACAGAGCGGAACTCATATCGGATTACGCACCAAGATGGGGAGAAGATGGATGACTCAATAAGGGCGAACTGTCAGTAAGACAAGTCCGACAAAGCCGTTAAACACGCTGCATGGTGCTTGGCCTCGCCGCACAAGTACAGTCGCCCGTATTAATAATGGCTATTAAGTCAACGCAGTCATAACGGCATTGCGGTAGGCCGGACGCAGCTTCAGGCGCTCATACCAGGCGTGCAGATGCGGCAAGGGCGGGCGTTCGATGGGCATTTCAAACCAGGCGTAGATGAACGACCCCAGCGGGATGTCGCCCATGCCGATTTCGTCGCCCGACAGGTAAGGCTTTTCAGACAACGCCTGATCAGGGATCGCCAGCAATTTGGCGCAGACGTTGATTGAAGCGTTTATTTTGTCCCAATCCTGCTGCTCGGCCGGGGTGCGCAAGACGCCCCAAAACACATCACGAAAGGCGCCAGCAAAGGACGAAGTGGTCCAGTCCATCCACTTGTCAGCTTGAGCCCGGACCCGAACATCCGTCGGATACCACGATGTATCCGCCCCGTATTGCGCGCTCAGATAACGCACGATGGTGTTCGATTCCCACAACACAAAGCCATCATCGTCGATCACGGGCACTTGGCCATTTGGGTTCAACGCTCGGTATTCAGGGCTGTTAACGACTCCAAACGCACCACCCGCCTCTTCTCTGACATACGCCAACGCCAACTCTTCAACACACCACAGCGCTTTCCTGACATTTGACGAATTCTTGCGACCCCACACTTTCAGCATGATCCAACTCCTGATTGATAGACGCCGCAGCAGTCTACGCCGTGAAGATGAACTGCGCCTCTTGAACACGGTCACTATTGAACGACCTCGCTCAAGAGTTGCGACTAAGCTCACACGGGTGCCCGCTTGGCTTCACGGAGGATTGGATATGCTTTTGTTGTGGATTGTGGTGTTGATCGTTGGCGTAGCCTGGTTGGCTCATCGCCGCGTTGCGCCCCTGACGGCGATTGCCGTGGTGGCGATTTATCTGCTGATAATGGACTTTTTCAGCCATGCGCCGATTTGGGTGCTGGTGCTGTTGTGGGTGTTGCTGGCAGCGCCAGCGGCCTTGCTGTTATTGCCTGATCTGCGACGCAAGCTGTTCACCGCTCCGCTGTTCAGCTGGTTTCAAAAAACGCTGCCGCCGATGTCGCAAACCGAACGCGACGCCATCGACGCCGGGACCGTATGGTGGGATGGCGAACTGTTCAGCGGGCGCCCCGACTGGGATCAGTTGCTGGCTTACCCCAAGGTTCAGTTGACCGAAGAGGAACAGGCATTCATCGACGGCCCGACCGAAGAACTGTGCGCGATGGTCAGCGACTGGGAAATCGGCCAGGCCATGGACCTGCCGCCTGAAGCGTGGGCGCATATCAAGACTCACGGGTTCTTTGCCCTGATCATTCCCAAGTCGTTCGGCGGCAAGGGGTTCTCGGCGTACGCCCACTCGCAAGTCGCGATGAAACTCGCTACCCGCAGCGGCGACCTGGCGTCCACCGTCATGGTGCCCAACTCCCTCGGCCCGGCAGAACTGCTGCTGCATTACGGCACCGACGAACAGCGTAATCATTACCTGCCGCGTCTGGCACGCGGCGACGACATTCCATGTTTTGCCCTCACCGGCCCGCTGGCAGGTTCCGACGCCGGGGCGATGCCCGACACCGGGATCATTTGCAAAGGCCAATGGCAAGGCGAAGAAGTCATTGGTCTGCGCCTGAACTGGGAAAAGCGCTACATCACTCTCGGCCCCGTCGCCACCCTGCTCGGCCTGGCGTTCAAGGCACACGACCCTGAGCACTTGCTGGGCGACAAAGAGGACCTGGGCATCAGCCTGGCGCTGATCCCCACTGACACACCCGGCGTTGAAATCGGTCGTCGGCACTTGCCACTGGGCGCCGCGTTCATGAACGGCCCGAACTCGGGTAAAGACGTGTTTATCCCCCTGAGCTACCTGATCGGCGGCAAGGAGATGCTCGGCAAAGGCTGGATGATGCTGATGAATTGCCTGTCGGTCGGGCGTTCAATTTCGTTGCCGGCAGTCGGCACGGGCGCGGCCAAGTTCACCAGCCTGGTCACCGGGCAATACGCGCAGGTTCGCGAGCAATTCAATGTGCCATTGGCTGCCTTTGAAGGCATTCAAGAAGCCTTGGCGCGCATTGGCGGTAACGCTTGGCTGATGGACAGCGCACGCATGCTGACCGCCAATGCGGTGGATCTGGGCGAGAAACCCTCGGTGCTGTCGGCGATCCTCAAGTACCACCTGACCGAGCGCGGCCGCGAATGCATCAGCCATGCGATGGACGTGCACGGCGGCAAGGGCATCATCATGGGGCCCAACAACTACCTGGGCCGCAACTGGCAGGGCGCGCCGATTTTTATCACGGTGGAGGGGGCCAATATCCTGTCGCGCAACCTGATGATCTTTGGTCAGGGCGCGATACGCTGCCACCCGTTTGTGCTCAAGGAAATGGCCCTGGCCGCGCGTGAAGACCGCGATCAGGCCCTGATCGAGTTTGACGGCCTCTTGCTCAAACACATCGGTTTTGCCATTAGCAACGCCGCCAGCACCCTGGTCTTGAACCTGGGCCTGGGCCGTTTTGAACACGCTCCCGGCAACACACTGAGCCAAGGTTACTTCCGCGCCCTGAATCGTCAGGCAGCCGCCTTTGCGCTGCTTGCCGACCTGAGCATGATGCTGCTGGGTGGCGAGCTTAAGCGCCGCGAGCGTTTGTCAGCGCGTCTGGGCGACGTGTTGAGCCATATGTACCTGGCCTCTGCGGCGCTCAAGCGTTATCACGACCTCGACTCGCCGGAGCACCTCAACCCGCTGTTCAAGTGGGCCATGGAAGAAAGCCTCGGCCATTCGGAGCGGGCGCTGGACGAACTGCTGAAAAACTTCCCGAGTCGGCCTCTGGGCTTCTTGCTGCGCGGGGTTGTGTTCCCGTTTGGCCGCCGCCACACCGGGCCATCGGATGCACTGGATGCTGAAGTCGCCGCCGTATTGGGCCGTGCCAAAGGCGATCCAACCCTGGAAGCGGTACTTGCAGGCTGCTACCGTCCGCAATCACCGGATGACGCCGTGGGCGCCCTGCAACACGCGTCTGACCTGTTGAGCGCCGCTCGCCCACTGCACAAAAAACTCCACGAAGCACTGAAAAGCGGCCAGCTCAAACCAGTGCCGGGCGAACCGTCCATCGATTCGGCGCTGCACGCGGGCATTTTGCAACCGGCTGAAGCACAAACCCTGCATGCCGCCGAAGCCGCGCGGCGCAAGGTGATTGATGTGGATGACTTCGCCAAGGAAGCACTCACCCACAGCGAAGGAAAGATTCGCTAGCAGGACAGCGGGCGCGCAGGGCTTTATACTCTCGCGCCCGTTTTGCTCTAGAGGACTCCACCATGGCCACTAATGACCTCAACCACAATCTCGCCCTGCTCGATATGCTGCGCAGCATCCTGGTTGCCGTCGGTGACGCCGAGCAAATCCCGGAAGAAAGCCATGCGCTGTTTATTGAACGCTTCGATGAAATGAAAGCCGGTCTGTTGACCGATTTTGATGAAAGCCAGTACCTGGGCCAGGACATCCTCTGCCAGGTGATCGAACGCTACCCGCAGATCGCCCACGTTGTGCCGCGTGATCTGTTGTGGTTCTTCGGCGGCTCCTGCTTCAACTTCCTGGCCGATGAAGAACTGGACTTGTATGAGAAGTTGGAAGAACGCCGCTTTGAAGCCGAGGAAAACGGCGAGCCGTTCGACTGGAATCAAGAAAAACAGTTCATGGCGTTGCCGACCGACCAAGACAGCCCACAGCACTGATGGGTGCACTGAGTGCCCAAGACCCGCCCGGTTAACCGCGCGGGTCTTTTTTTTGCCACGTGCCCAATGTTGGCTCTTGCGCCAGCCGCTCCACCAGATAGTCGATAAACACCCGCAACTTGGGTGGCAAATAACGCGAGGGGGTGTGCAGAAGCCACACGCCACCATGGTAGGAAGCGATAAAACTCCAGGCTGGCAGCACGTGCACAATCAACCCCTGCTCCAGCGCCTGCCGTGCAGTGAAGTAAGGCAGGCTGCCAATTCCAATATGCTGCAACACCGCATCCAGCCTCACGCCCGTGTGATTGGCCGCGTAACGTCCCTTGACACCGACCGTCACCGTTTTGCTGCCTTGCTTGAACTTCCAGCGTGCATCTGCCGGGGTTTCACCCAGATAAATACAACTGTGCTCACGTAAATCCTCGGGTTGCCCAGGCGTGCCGTGTTCTGCCAGATAGGCAGGCGTTGCGCACAGTAAATGCTCGATCGGGAACAACTGACGGCCCACCAGCCCTGGCGGCGGCTGGTCAGTGATGCGCAGGCTCAAATCGACATTGTCATCAATCAGGTCGACATGGCGGTCCTCCAGAATTAACTGCACATCGACCTTGGGATAGCGCCGCAAAAACTCGGGCATATGCGGATGAACCACGAATCGGCCCACCGCCTTGGGCACACTGACGCGAATCAGCCCCTCAGCCTCCTGGCTGTAGCGACCGCTCAGGTCCATGACCGATTGCGCCGCCCCCACCAACTCCTGGCAACGCTTGAAGACCTCCTCGCCCGCATCACTCAAACGCAGCTTGCGTGTGGTGCGCTGCAGTAATCGCATCGCCAGGGCTTTTTCCAGTCGGGCCACACTGCGGCTGACGGCTGACGGCGAGGTGTCCAGCTGGCGCGCCGCCTCGGAAAAACTCCCGACCTCGACCACCCTCACGAAGATCACCATTTCAGCCAGTAATGACAGCGGTAGATTTATGCTCACAGCGCACAGGTCCATTGAAAAATTGACGGATTATCACGCACAAAGCCTGACCCTATACTAAAAATAGAAACCGAACAGGACCTCACCATGACCCAACGCCTCTTTTTTACCAGTGACGCACTCTGCGCCGATGTCGACGTCATAGACTGCACGCCTTGCGAAGACGGCTTTGTCGTCACCTTGCAGGCAACCCCTTTCCATCCTCAGGGCGGAGGACAACCGTGTGACACCGGCCGGATTGGCAACAGCGAAGTGCTCAAGGTGTTGCAACTGCAAGACGGCATCGCGCATTACGTCACGCAGGCCATTGAACCTGGGCCTGCGCGCGCAGAGGTTGACCCTGGGCGCCGGCAGTTGAACGCCCGCTTGCACTCCGCCGGGCATTTGATTGGGGTCATCGGTGAGCAAGCTGGCTGGATACCGACCAAAGCTCATCATTGGCCGGGTGAATGCCGGGTCAGCTTTACCCCCGCAGAACACGCACTGGCGCTTGATGCCCAGCAGATCCAGCAGCGACTCGAGCAATGGATCAGTGCGGACCTGCCGCGACATATGCGGGTGGACAACCAGCAACGGGTTGTCCAGTTTGGTGACTTGCCGAGTTACCCCTGTGGTGGCACCCATGTCCGCTCTCTGGCCGATTTAGGTGCCGTCAATGTGCTCTCGGCCACCCTCAAGAAAGGCGTGCTGTCGGTCCGTTATGACCTGAACTGACTATTCAACCGACAAGAACACCCGCATCGCCACGTCGAGGTTCAGCTTGGCGCGATAGACCTCGACATAGTCCTTGGAACTTTGCGCCTTGGAATAGAGCGCTTTCTCACTCAACGTGCGTTGCTCGGCCGTTTTCAAGTGCGCGACATCAAATTCGCGGGCCGGGGTCTGCAGGGTTTTGTAATGAAAATGAGCAAACCACAACGACTTCCCCTCCAGGTCCTTGACGGCATATTCCTGAAGATAATCCTTTCTTTGGCCTTTGGTTAAGTGCTTTCTTGGCCCTAGCCGGACAACCTCTACTGCGCCCTGGCTTTTTAAATATTCGACATTGGCTCCCGTCGGTGGCAAGCGCTTGATGATGCTGATACGAAGGTTGCGCCCCTCTTCCCTCAGTCTGGCGGCCCCTTCTTTGAGGTTATGGCTCATGGCATTGGCGGCCACTCTGCGTTCATCACTCAGCGTCTCAACGTGTGCGCTGGTGGACTGGATGAGGGTGTCCATCTGCGCGGCCACGGTCTCAAGTGCAATCGCCTTAAACTCAAGAATCTCCTGGATTTCGACTGGAATCCTGGCAAATTCAGCCGTTGCCCGGGCACTGGCAATCGCATTTCTGAATTGCCCCAACAATGTTCGAGCGTCACTTTCAAGCTTGGTTAATGTCTTGACGTGGGTGGCCTGCAACGTCGGTGGCCGTTGGCTGCCAATCTGTTGCCACTCTCCGCTTTGCGTTCTGCGATAGGAGTGAACCTTTAACCTGTCCACCCCCTCGATCACATCGACAATATCGTCTGCCGACTCAGAGCTTGAATCGCGCAGCGTGCCGACCAGCATCTGTTTTTTATCCGTTTTGATAATGCGCTGCATTTTTTTCAAGCCCTGCTCAGAGGGCTGAGGACCGACCTTGCGACTCGGACCTGGCCTCGGCTCCTCAGGCTCAGAAGATGAGCTTTCAGAGTCGATGATCACTGATGCCATTTGGTTTTCAGCAAACTCACGCAGGTTCTTGAGCACCTGCATGATGGAGGGCAGGTATTCATTTCGAAAGTGCTCGGAATTTAAATCCATTAAATTCAGGCATACCCCTTCAGCGGCGTCATAGTGCTGCAACGCATTATCAAAAAAATCCAGCTGCTCGGAGGTATTACCTATGGGCTCACGGCCCAGGCTTAATTGGGACCATGCGGTATCGACCAGCGATCCTTGCCCAAACAAGTCAAACGCGGATTGCTCCTCGGGCTGCAAATTTTCACTGCCGCGCCGGATTAATAACTCGCACAGCGTTTCCAGATACGTGGCCCCCCAATGCCGATCGAAGTTCTCATTGTTGGCCCTGTTGACTATTTCCGCCAATGGGCTGCTGTTAGCCAGCGGCCTCTTTTTAACCTGCTCTAGCGCTTCAACTTCCAGAGTGGCATTTTTAAACAGACGCTTTTCAAACCGCTCCGCGACTTTCAAGTCGTTGACCCACGACTCATAGGACGCTGTTGCTCCGCCTGCCACGTCCTCCAGCACCGCCTTCATCGACGATTCATACTCCGGGTGAGAGTTACGGACCGTTATCTCTCGTAAGTACTCCTCCACTATATTTTGATATTTCAATGATTTAAGCGCCAACTTCACCCAGGTGTTTTGGGTGTTCTGCTCATGCCCATCAATGGGTAACACTTTATGAGCCTCGTTCATTAACTGCAGAATCTCTTTAACCTTTTTTCGCCACTCAGCCAGTTCCGCTTCGTACCGATCTAAATGCGCCTCACGGCGTTCAGTGTCGGCCTCAAGAATGCCTTCCAGGATATTCATGGCCATCTCGCGACGACCCACATCGCGCTGAATGCTTTCGGCTTGTTCTATTAACCGATTGACCTTTTCGGCATTTTTGGCCTGTCTTGCCTGAATCGTTTTTTTAGGCCCGCCGCCGCGCAAACCCAAGCGTAAATCAAGGCTCCACTCACCTGACGCGCTGCTTTTCAAACGCGGCCCCAGGGTCTGCACATCGTGTTCTTTGTGTATGACTACACCGTCAGCATCCGCGCTGACGCAATAAGTTTTCTCATCCAGCTGCACAAAGTACTGGTCCTGAAGTTTGATCAGCCCCTTCAAGCGCCCCTCCTCAATACGCGTGCCTTGAGACAAATCAACCTCCACCGCAAAGGCGTCCAGTGCTGCCCGTAACGCTGGCGTTAATCGCACTGACGAACTGAACCAGGCGAAATCCAGCGAGGAATATTCGGCAATGGTTTGCGGCGTTTGACGATCAGGCAGTTTTTTCTGCACAAGCGCTGGCGCATCCGGAGTTACGCCAGGTTCAGGTTTTTTATCGCTGTACACCGAGAACATTGGCTCATCTATCGGGGCGTCGAGTTGCCACTTTTCGTTCGCAGTGGCGCGAAAAGTCAGCCCCTCATGCAACAGCGCCATGCTGATGTTGAACAACAAATCGATGAGCGTTTGCATGGCTGCGTCTTTGTCACCCTCAAGTCGGGCCTGCAAACCATTATCAAGGCTCACGAGTGCCTGAAAAATCCAGGCTGCTTTTTGCAACGGTCCACTGATAAAAAAGGTCAACCCATTAAACAGGCTCCAACCGTAACGCTTGATGGATGCCCAGCGCCGCTCAGAGGCCGACACGGTTTGTTTATCTGCCAAGGTCATCAGTGCCTGGGCATGGGCCTGATACATCGCCTCGAAGTAATCCCCGACGATGCGCTGAGTACTCAGACTTGCCGGGCTTCTGGGCAGCAGCGCCAAAAACCCTTCGTTCAATACCCCCTCAAGGTGCGGTCGTGCAAAACCTGCGTCGGCATAAAAGCCATGTGCGCTGTCATCAAACCAGGCCAGCACACTGTCCTGAAGCTCACCAGGCTGCTTAATAGCCTCCAGCAATGCGGACCAGCTCGAAAATTCAAGCAGAGGTTCTGTCGTTAACGGCCGGTAAAGGATAAAAGGCCCCGTATCAAGGTCCTGCGGCCCCAGCACATACATATCGCTCACAAGGTCAATGGCTGATCCTTCGTACGCATGGAACCCCAAAGGCCTGACACAGACATTGCAATTGCCCACGGCAAGCCCGTTCTCAGGGCGCATGAGGCGCGCCACTATTTGCCAGCCCTGCGGGGTAAACCCAGCTTCGCCCTTGATTTTTTTCTCAAGAGCCAGCATCGACAGCTGCACGCCGATCTGGGACTTGAATAAAGCCTGACGCTCGACCACGCCTGCTTCATCGTCAATCAATAAACGTTTGATGAGCTCGATGTATCGAGTGCTTATATCCAGTTCATCAATCAGATTTTTAACGTAGCTACCGGTCAGCCAGCCTGGCACCGGCCTGTCCTGTCTGTCCTGAACCTCAATCAAACCGACTGGCCAGCCACCTCTATAGCTCAATGCGAATTCAACCAGCGAGGTGCGCGCTACGTTGAATTGCGGCAACTGCAAGTTTTCAACGGTCAGTTCGAGGACCTGCAGGTTCGTCACATCGAGCAGATCTTCGGGATGGTCCAGGTGAAGTCGCTGCGTCAGCATCTGCTGGGCGTAGTCGGGTAAAGCATCTATCCCCTCAAGAAACGTGCGGCCCTTGGCCTTTTGTTGCCAAAAGACTTGAGCGGACAACAACTCGCTGTAGGACAACTGATCGTCGGGTTCTGCCTGCTGCAACCACGGCGGCAAATTCGCGAGCACATGCTCAAGGTAAGTTCGGTCTTGCGCGTCAAAGAGTGGTAACCGGGCGCCCGCATCATCAAGCGCCCGTACCAGCCGCGGTACGCTCCAGTGCTCGGCCTGCGCGGTTTCTCCCAGCCGCTCAAAGGTGTGAAGTTGGGCATCGAGCAACGTCAGCGCCAGCGCGTCAAACAGATCACCCGGCGGCTCATACAGGGTCCAGGTAAACAAGGACGCTGCGACTCGCTCCCTGACGCGGGGGATTAAACTGCTGCCCAACCACTGCATTGATCGAAACTGTTCAACACCACGTTCGGGGGCATAGCTGAGGATAAAAGAACGATCGGCCATGTCTCGGGTAACCACCAGCGCGCCCGGCAATTGAAAGCGCTGCGGCCCGGTTCTCTCGGTGCTTTGAATATTCACCAGATACGCATGCAAGGGCGTTTCTTCAGTCGCTTTCAAACGTTCGTCTTTATCGGGGAATGCACTCACTACGGCTAATGAAACTGCTTTTTCATTCGGTAGCTCAGGCACACGGCTACGATTGGCAACCGTCGAACTCAACCCCGATTTCAGTGCGCGCGACAACCATTGAAAAGGACTCTTATGGCCTTCTCGGCGCTCACTCCAGAACGTTGCAACAGCCTGTTGGTAAGCCCCGATCAGCAACGCAGCGTGTTCATTAATAATCTGTTGCAGGCTGTCCATGCTCACCGATTGAGCAGGCGGGTTTTCACGGTCGCGACTGGCGGTCAGGCGCTGCTCGCCCTCAATCAAGGTAAAAGCCGAGTCGTCTATAAACCGCTGAATCATGACCTCTTCAGGGGCCATGAAACGATAGTGCCGGGGTTGAGGATTATCGGGGTCAACGTCGGTTAATGGCTCTGCCAATGCCAAATCAGCAACGGGGACAGGCAAGGCGGGGTATTTCTCTTCCAGGGCTTTTTTGAACACGTCTTTGGCGACATCCAGAAAACTGGGACGCGGACCAAAATGCTGGGCTTTAAAACTGCTTAATGCCGAATACGCGGCGATCAAATCGGGGGTTTTCGAGAGTTCTTTCATGGGCTGTTCATCGCGTCAGTTAACAGACAATGGCTTAGCCAACGCACGCGTGGTGGCTAAGCCCGTTTCTGTGATTTAACGCATGAACGCCTCACCCAAGGCGGTAGCGGGATATGTTAGTGCCCGGCGCGGGCATGATGGCGCTGAACGAAGCGGCCCACATAATCATCCGCCGGAGACTGCACGATCTCTTGTGGGCTGCCTACTTGAATGAGCTGCCCGTCTTTGAGTATCGCAATACGGTTACCGATGCGCAGTGCTTCGTCCAGATCATGAGTGATAAACACGATGGTCTTTTGCAGGGTGCGTTGCAGCTCCAGCAACTGGTCTTGCATCTCGGCGCGGATCAGCGGGTCGAGGGCACTGAAGGCTTCGTCCATCAAAATGATGTCGGTGTCGGTGGCCAAGGCCCGCGCCAGACCGACGCGCTGGCGCATGCCACCCGAGAGCTGGTGAATAAACGCCTGCTCATAGCCTTGCAAACCCACCACTGTGATCCAGTGCCGGGCGCGCTCGTTGCATTGCGCCGTGCTTTCACCCCGGACCTTGAGGCCGTACGCCACGTTGTCGAGTACGTTGCGATGGGGCAAAAGGCCAAAGCTTTGAAACACCATGCTGATTTTTTGCCGACGAAACTGACGCAAGGTCGGCATGTCGTACTCAAGAATGTTTTCGCCATCCACCAGGATCTGGCCGCTGGTGGGGTCAATCAGCCGATTGAGGTGGCGTACCAGCGTCGATTTGCCCGACCCGGACAGCCCCATGATGACGAACACTTCGCCTGCATGAATCGACAGCGACAGGTTGTTGATCCCGATCACGCAACCGGTTTGGGCCAGCACTTGCTCCTTGCTCTGACCTGCCTTGATCAGCGCCAGCACTTCTTTTTCACGCTTGCCGAACACCTTGAATACATTGCGCACTTCAATCTTGTGGATCACACCGTCACTCATCTTTTGCCCCATGCCGAGGTCGGCCATAGGCTTGGGTAATGCGGTCGATGACCACGGCCAAAATTACGATGGCCAACCCGGCTTCCAGCCCTTTGCCAACGTTAAGCGTCTGAATGCCCACCAGCACGTCTTCGCCCAGACCACGGGCACCGATCATCGAGGCGATGACCACCATCGACAACGCCATCATCGTGGTCTGGTTGATCCCGGCCATGATGCTCGGCAGGGCCAGCGGCAATTGCACGCCGAACAGTTGCTGCCAAGGGTTGGCGCCAAACGCGTTGATCGCCTCCATCACCTCGCGGTCGACCTGACGCAAGCCCAGATCGGTGAGGCGGATCAGCGGCGGCACCGCATAAATCACGGTGGCAAAAATCGCCGGGACTTTGCCCAGTCCAAACAGCATCAATACGGGAATCAGGTACACGAAGCTGGGCATGGTTTGCATGATGTCCAGCAGTGGCATCAACACCGAGCGCAGGCGGTTGTTACGCGCGGCCAGAATGCCCAGCGGAATGCCGAGCAACACCGAAATCAGCGTGGCCACCATCATCAGCGCCAGGGTTTGCATCAGCTTGTCCCACAGCCCGACTGCGCCGACCAGAAACAGCAGGCCGACGATCAGCAAGGTGCTGAGGACTTTGCGCGTGGCGTGCCAGGCGATCACCCCGACAATGAGCAGCATCAGCCACCACGGGGTCATGCGCAGCAGGTTTTCGAGGTTAACGATGGCCCACAGCAAGGTGTCAGAGATGTGCCGAAACACATCCCCATAATTGCTGACCAGTGAGTCCACTGCGTCATTGACCCATCCGGCGATGGAAAACGTCAGGTTGTCAGGAAACATGCAGTGCTCGTGTTCAGTGAATTAATGGGCGTTGAGCGCCGCGTCGACCTTTTGCGCTGCATCGGCGGTCACCCAGGCGTGCCAGATCTGTGGCTGCTCACGCAAGAAAGCTTCGGCGGCTTTGCGCGGCTCGGTGCGTTTTTCGCTCATTTGGGCCAAGGTCTGATTCAGCAGGTCGATAGGGAAATCGACTTTTTCATAGAACTCGACCAACTGCGGGTATTGAGCCTTGAAAGGCCCCGATACGCCAATTGCCAAGTGCGCCGGCAACGAACGAGTGCCCTTGGGGTTCGGGTTGTTGACGTCAGCCAGGGTTTTCCAGGCTTCGGCATCAAACGCAGGCTCTTCGAGCTTGATCAGTTTGTAGCGGCCAATCAGCGGGGTCGGAGACCAGTAGTAGAACAACACCGGCTTGCCACGACGAATCGAGGAGCTGATTTCGGCATCCAGCGCGGCGGCTGAGCCGGTGCGAAAGTTCACGAAATCCTTGTCCAGACCATAGGCTTTAAGCTTTTGACTGTTAACAATCTCGGACGTCCAACCGCTGGGGCTGTTCAGAAAACGCCCGCGGCTCGGGTCTTCCTGGTCACGGAACACGTCCTTGTAACGCGCCAGGTCGTCGACCGACTTCAAGTCCGGGGCCAGCGGCTTGATGCCTTTTTCCGGGTCGCCCTTGATCACAAACTCAGGCACCCACCAGCCTTCGCTGGCCCCTTTGACGGTATCGCCCAACCCATAAACCTTGCCTTCAGCCTGCGCCTTGATCCACACCGGACTGCGCCCTGCCCACTCTTCGCCAATCACTTGAATATCGTTTTTGGCCAGCGCGGCCTCAAGGCTGACGGTGCTGCCAGGCAAGGTATCGGTCGGCAAACCGTAGCCCTTTTCAGTCAGGATACGCAGGACCTCGGTGATCAAGCTGCCGCTTTCCCAAGTGATATCACCAAAGTGAATCGGCGTAGTTTTAGTGTCGGCCAACACTGGCTGGCTCAACATCCCAAGTGCCAGTAGCGAGCCACCGAGCCATTTTTTCAGGTTATTCATACGGATTCTCTTGTCATGAAAAGGGGCAAAAGTATCGGCCGCACAACTTTCAGCGTAGCTGCTGGAATCATCAGAGCGGCACAAACGGTTAAACCAGCACGTCATAACCTACCGCGCGGGCCTCACGCTGATAGTCGAGAACGACCTGATAATCGGCTTCGCTGGCGGGCAGCACCTCCTGCAATCCCAGGGTGGCGCTTACGTGTGGCAACTGCTGCAAGGCAAGGTTCATTGCCTCGCGAATGCGCTCAGCCCCGGCGGGGCCGGTACTGAGCGCGGTGATGTAAGGCAGGTTCGGGCTCAGTGCCGTACGCGCCACAATTCGCAAACCCGCGACGTCGCCAGGCGCGTACCGCGCCAGATAGGCGAACGTCACACTGTCGATGGACGCAAGGTCGGCCCAACCTTCGCGCACCCAACGCAGGCTTTGTTGATGGGCGCCGCTGATCGCCACCGAGGCAAAAAATCGCCCTGCCTGCTGCAAGGGCGCCAGCCGATGACGAAACAGGTTCATGCCGCTGTTGGAATGCCGATCGTTAATCACTCCGCGACTGCCTTTGAAGTCCACCAACGCCCGGCGCGGGTCGGTGTCACGGCTGACGATCACGCTGCAATGCGTCCCCGCGCTGCTGTCTTGCCATTCATAACGGGGGCGGCCCACCACCTGCACCTGCCCGCGCAACTGAGTCATCAGCGGGTAGCCGCAGGTTTGGCTCAATAGCAACGCGGGCGCCCGGAACAGCGTCAGTAACTCAAGCCCCTGCGCGTCGCGGCGACTGACCTGCAGCAATTCAAGAATGCGTGTCAGCCATTGCTCGTTGGCCTCACGCACCTGCGCTGGAGCAACGTACATCAATAATTCTGCGTAACGGCCTGGCATGTGGCGCTCCTGATGATTTACGTAAACGGGTGCTGCGGGCTGTCGATGGCCTGCACGGCGTGGCGGCGAATCAACTCACCGTAGCCGTGAACCACATAGCCGCCACTGCGCTGCTGCCATTGCTCACGTCGCGCCTGGTAAACCCTAGGCATGTAAAACCACGGCAAACGCGGCAAGTCGTGGTGCACCAGATGCAAATTCAGATTAAGAAACAACCAAGTCCAGGGCCAACCGGCTTCATTGAGCACCGTGCGTTGTTCTGGCTGGGCAGCGGGACGGTGTTCATAGAAGGAGCGGACCATACCGATTGATAACACCGGGACAGTGACCAGAAACACGTATTGCCAAATAGCCACATCGCTGTAACGCGCAATGAAGGCAAACATCAGCAAGGTGAAAAAGCCGTGGGTCAGCCACATCAGCCAGGCCTGGCGATCGCCTTGACGCAAGCGGTGCAATTCTTCTGCGGCCATGCCGAGCAAGGCCAGCGGCGGGCCCACCAACAGGCGGCCGAACACCGTTTTGTTGAGCCAGAGCAGGCCGCGCAACCACTTGGCACTGCGTTGCCAGTCGGCGCGCTTCAGGTAGCGGCTTTCGGGGTCGATACCGGGGATGGTCAAGTCGTGGTCACGGTGATGCTGCAAGTGACTGTCGCGGTACAGCGTGTACGGGTACCACAACGCGAACGGGGCGTAGCCCAGCACTTTGTTCACCCCATTGAAGCGCGTGGGATGCCCGTGCAGTAATTCGTGCTGAACGGACATCCACAGCACGACCACAGGAATCAGCAGCACGATGGTCAACCCGGCGCCCAATAGCGGACTGGCCAGCAGCAAGGCGAACCAGGCGCCGGGAACTGCAATCAGGAGTAGCCAGGTGGGCCACTGCGTACGACCGGTAAAGGTGTGAGACAGGGCCTGAATGTCTCGTTGCTGGGCGCTATCAAAAAAATGCGACATCGGAAGGACTCAAAAACAGGTTTGAATCCTTGTGTGGCGCGAGGCGTGATTATCTTGCAGATTGTTTGGTTATTAGCTTAGAACGCTTTAAACACTGGACTGCGTTCAACAGACACCGCTGTGTGGGAGAGGGCTTACTCGCGATGCAAAACACTTCAGTACCCGTTCGCGGGCAAGCCCGGCTCCCACACGCTTACAGTCGTGCAAGCAAACCTGCTTGCTACGTCTTGAGCTTTTGCCTGGCGCGTAACTGAGTCGTGGTTTCACCGCCCACACCCCAGTTATCGGTCGACACCTCGTCAATCACCACATAGGTGGTCGACGGCGGCTTGTTCAGCACCCGCTCCAGTAACTCGGTGACGCCTTCGATCAGCAGGCGTTTTTGCGCGGCGGTGACCCCTTCTTCAGTCACTTTGATGTTGACGTAAGGCATGACGATTTCCTCATTGATTACCAGGTGCCGCTGGCGCCACCGCCATCGACCGGAATGATTGCACCACTGACAAACGTTGATGACGTCAGGTATAGCACCGCATCGACGATGTCTTGCGGGGTGCCGATGCGACCACTCGGGGACAGCGTTTTAAGAAAAGCCTGAGTGCCCTCATCCGTGCCGTGCATCGGTGTCGCAATGATGCCTGGGGCCACGCCGTTGACCTTTACCTGGGAAGCCGCCAGTTCCAGCGCCAAGCCACGAATAGCACTGTTGAGGCCGCCCTTGATCAACACGGGCAACAACGCCGGGACTTTCACGTTAGGTTGCAGGGCAATGGACGCTGTTATGGCAACGATGTGCCCGCCACCATTGGCGCTCATGTGTCGGGCGGCTGCTTGCGCCGGGTAGAAGAAACCTTTGAGGTTGGTGTCGACAATCGATTCCAGTTGCGTCTCGGTGTAATCGCCCACGGGGCTGGGTACGAATATCCCGGCATTGCTGATCAGAATATCGACCTTGCCAAAGGCTTCCACGGCGCGTTCAAACAAACGAGCAGTGGTTTGCGGCTGGGCGATGTCGCCTTCAACCAACAGAAAATTCGCCGGATTGCCGAGTGAAGCCGCAGCCTCCTGCAAACGGGCCAGGGTCCGGGCGTTGCCCACCACATTAAAGCCCAGGTCCAGATAAGCCTTGGCAATGGCCAGGCCAAGCCCACTGGAAGCGCCGGTGACGATGACTGTTTTATGTGAACGCATGGTGTTTCTCCGCAGGTTCAAGGCTCATGCCTTGGGTGTGGAGGCACTCTAGGTCAGGTCTGAGACTTGAAAAATGAGGCATATAGCATTTGAATAGATACCTCATGTAATTAATTGGCCGTGCGATGACCCGTCATTTTGATGATGTTCAACTGGGCAGTATTGAGCTGTTTTGCCTGGCTGCCGACACCGGCAGTTTTACTGCGGCGGCCAATCTGGCTGGCGTCACACCGGCTGCGGTAAGCCGCTCGGTGGCCCGCCTGGAAGAGCGCTTAGGGGTTCGATTGTTCGTGCGCACCACCCGCCAGATGCGCCTCACTGATGGCGGACGGCTTTACTACCAGCAATGCCGTCAGGCCCTGATGCAATTGGTGGATGCCGAACGTGAAGTCACGGGCCGGCAAAGCCAGCCTTCTGGCTTGTTACGTATCAGTGTGCCCACGCCTTATGCTCACTACCGGTTGCTGCCAAAGTTGCCCGCGTTTCGTCGGCAATTCCCCGACGTTCAGGTCGATGTACACATCAGCAATCGCAACATCGACTTTGCCGATGACGGTTTTGATCTGGCGATCAGAGGCAAGGCGCCGACCGATTCCGGGCTGATTGCCCGCACGCTGGAAGAGGCTGAACTGGTCGTGGTGGCAACGCCTGAGTACTTGCGCGATGCGGGGACGCCCACCTCGCTTGAGGAACTGGCCCGGCATGACTGCATTCAGTACCAACTCCCCAGTAGCGGGCGCAATCTGCCGTGGGCGTTTCAGCGGGACGGTCAATGGATGGAGCTGGAAACCTCAGGCAACTGCGCCTGCCTGGATGATTACCTGGGCGCGGTAACCCTGGTCAAACATGGCGCAGGCCTGATGCAGACCTACCGTTTCACGGTCCAGCAGGCACTGGACAGCGGCGATTTGGTTGAGGTGTTGCGTGAGTTTGGTGGCACCCATCGCCCGTTTATCCTCCTGTACCCGCACGCGCGCCATGTGCCGCAACGGGTACGGGCGTTTATCGACTTTCTGATTCAGGATCGAGAAGTGTGAAATACACGTCGCTGAAACGCAAAAAGCAGCCCTAAGGCTGCTTTCTGAGTGTTTTTTGAAACTGCGTAGCTCCAAAAAACAAAATTTGGAGCGGGAAACGAGACTCGAACTCGCGACCCCGACCTTGGCAAGGTCGTGCTCTACCAACTGAGCTATTCCCGCAATAATGGCGTCCCCTAGGGGACTCGAACCCCTGTTACCGCCGTGAAAGGGCGGTGTCCTAGGCCACTAGACGAAGGGGACGTTGCCCGAAACACACACTGTGCATTTCAGTGCCAGCCGCAGTAACCGAAGTCATCGCTCTGGCTTTTCACTCAACCCTGCCGAAGCAAAGCTGCTGGTGACACAAAAAAAATCAGCCTTCGGCTGATCTTTCAGTCTTCTGGACTATGCGTAGCTCCAAAAAACAAAATTTGGAGCGGGAAACGAGACTCGAACTCGCGACCCCGACCTTGGCAAGGTCGTGCTCTACCAACTGAGCTATTCCCGCAATAATGGCGTCCCCTAGGGGACTCGAACCCCTGTTACCGCCGTGAAAGGGCGGTGTCCTAGGCCACTAGACGAAGGGGACGTTGCCCGAAACGCACACTGTGCATTTCAGTGCCAACCACATTAACCGAAGTTACTGTTTTGGCTTTCACTCAACTTCGCCCTAGAGCAAAGCTGCTTAAAAATGGAGCGGGAAACGAGACTCGAACTCGCGACCCCGACCTTGGCAAGGTCGTGCTCTACCAACTGAGCTATTCCCGCAATGGCGTCCCCTAGGGGACTCGAACCCCTGTTACCGCCGTGAAAGGGCGGTGTCCTAGGCCACTAGACGAAGGGGACACACTACAACTTCACTGGTTACATGCGTTTGGCTGTTCGCTTTACGCTGCAATTGGCGCGCATTCTAGGGATGGTTTAGGAAGTCGTCAACCCCAATATGAAAATTTATTGAAATCAATGACTTCCCTCCCAGAGAGGCTTTTTCTGACACCGTGTAGCGCCGGACTCCTGACGCCTATATTCCAGCATCCTACAAGACGCTATGATGAGCAGGCTTGAGTGATGGCCATTTGCATCTATCGGATCACCACCTTTTTATAGATAGTCAAAACCTTGGTTTTCCTCATACGACACACTCAGAACATGCCTATATAGCAGCACTGCCTGCAACACCATTCACCGGCAAACCACCCTGAAGAGGTTTTAACGTTGACGCCTTCCATGATCACCCTGCTTGTCGTCGCCGGGATCGCCCTTTTGGTCGCCATCGGCTACATGATCCACGTGGTGGAACATAACAAAGTAGAAAAGGCTCGCCTGAAGGTTGAGCTCAATGACCGGACCCGCCGCTGCAGCGAGGTCAACGAGACCTTTCCTGGCCAACTGATGACATCGGCCCTCAAGCTGCTGCTGACACGCCTCGAGCTCAACGCCACGCAGCGCCTGTTGCAACTGCAAAAATCCAGCGCGTCTTTGAAGGCCCGGGTTGCCGAACTTCAGGCACTGGTTGCATTGGGTGAGTCGATTCCGGTCAACAACCCTCCTCGCCCTATCCTGAGCGAAGCCAGGGCAAAGGATGTGCGCTTTTTGCTGGAGACGCTGCACGGGCAAATCACCCGCGCAGCCAAGGATCGTGTGCTTCCAGCCAACGAAGCCAAACAGTGGCTCAAGGAGATCCGCCACTTGCTGGTGGCGCTGCATATCGAGTTCTTCAACAACCTGGGCCAGTTGGCGCTACAACAAAACCAACCGGGCCAGGCACGTCTGGCCTATGAGCGCGCCGTTCAGTACTTGCGCAAACAGCCTGATCTGGCGCCGTACAATGAATCGCTCAGAGCATTTGAAGCGCAACTGGCCCGCGCCAACGCTATTTTGACAAACACACTTGAGCCCAACAGCGATGAAGTCAATGAACTGACCGAAGGCCTTAAAACGGATGAGGCCGATGGTGACTGGAAGAAGAAAGCTATTTACGACTAAAAATCTCGTCGTAGCAGTTGCCGAGCTTTGCGAGGCTACGTCCGACGACGCAGTCGTCGTAAAACCACATTTTGCAGTCACTGCGCTAAAACGCACTCGCCGACCTTTCGATCGCTTCGCAATCGGACGTAGCCTCGCAAAGCTCGGCAACTGCTACAGAGAGACACGCGAAATCACGCAAGGCTTTGCGGACAGTCATCAGAAGGATTCGAAACAGCGCCCAGAACGGGCAAAGGCAATAAATACACAAAGGCAGCCGCGCGGGCTGCCTTTGTGTTTGACGTCAGGCTACCGGATTGATTGGCTTTTCCGGGTACCACACGTCCAACAGCGGGCTAACTTCAGCGCTGGTCAGCTCGGTGCGAGCTTTCAACCAGGCTTCAACAGCTGCACGCTGCTCTGCGCTGACCGAACCGCGCTTCTGCAGGCAAACCAGACCGTAGTCATCGCCGCCCACATAGCCCAGGCCGTTAGCTTCCATGGCTTCTTTCAAGAAAGCGTCAAGGAATGCGTCGATAGCTTCTTCCGACAGGTCTTCTTTGAAATCCAGGTTCAGCTCAAAACCCAGCTCCTGAAATTCATCAACGCACAATTTTTTGCGCAGACGCTGGGAACGATTAGTAGCCATTGAACAATCCTCATAAGTAATTACGGGCGGCACTTTACCAGCTTAAGGCTACGGCTGCCCGGTTCCGTGTGAACGGCTCATCGTTTTCTACTATAAATAAGCCGTTGCCTGTAACAGGCTAATGCACAAGCCCGATGACCTTCGGGCATAATGCCAACACTTTTATGACCATTGAGGGTCTTTTTTCATGCCCTCGTATTTTCCCCCTCGCCTGCAGGGTTTTACTTCATATGATCAAATCTTTACGACCATTGCTTCTGGCCAGCCTGTTTTTGCCGCTCGCCTTCGGCGCCAATGCCGCCCCCGTCAACACCACCCTTTCGCCTAAAGTTCAACAAGCACTCAAGACCAACAAACTGCAAAACGATGCGCTTTCACTGGTATTGCTACCGCTCACCGGCCCCGGCGTGCCTACCGTGTTCAATGCCGATGTGTCGATGAACCCGGCCTCGACCATGAAACTGGTGACCACTTACGCGGCCCTCGAAATGCTCGGCCCGACCCATCAGTGGAAAACCGAGTTCTACACCGATGGCACGCTTAATAACGGGATCCTGCAAGGCAACCTCTACCTCAAGGGCGGCGGCGACCCCAAGCTCAACATGGAAAAACTCTGGCTGCTGATGCGCGACCTGCGCGCCAATGGCGTGCAGCAAGTGACCGGCGATCTGGTACTGGACCGCAATTTCTTCGAACAACCGCAATTGCCGGCGTTTAACGATGACGGCAACGACGAAAACAAACCGTTCCTGGTCAAGCCCGACGCCCTGATGGTCAACCTCAAGGCCCTGCGCTTTGTGGCACGCAATGACTCGGGCAAGGTACTGATCTCGGTCGAGCCGCCGATTGCGAGCATTCGCATCGACAATCAAGTCAAAGCCATCAACGCCAAGCAATGCACCGGAGACGTACGCTACAACCCTGTCACGCAGGCCGATGGCTCTGTTGTGGTCACGGTCAGCGGCCAATTGGCAGATGGCTGCAACTCTCAGACTTACCTGTCTTTGCTTGACCACGCGACCTACACCGCAGGCGCCGTGCGCGCCATCTGGAAAGAACTGGGCGGTAGCATTCAAGGCCAGGACCGTCAGGCCAGCGTGCCAAAAAGCGCTAAATTGCTGGCTCGCGCCTACTCGCCCGATTTGGCCGAGATCATTCGCGACATCAACAAATACAGCAACAACACCATGGCCCAGCAACTATTCCTTAGCCTCGGCGCGCAGTTCCGTACCGACGCCGACGGTGACGACGCCAAGGCCGCCCAGCGTGTTGTGCGCCAATGGCTGGCCAAAAAAGGCATCACCGCACCGCATCTGGTCATGGAAAACGGCTCTGGCCTGTCGCGCGCTGAACGCGTCAGCGCACGAGAGATGGCGCAAATGCTCCAGGCCGCCTGGAAAAGCCCTTACGCTGCCGAGTTCATCAGTTCCATGCCGATTGCCGGTAAAGACGGCACCATGCGCAAACGTCTGAAAACCACCGCCATGAACGGCCAGGCCCATATCAAGACGGGCACCCTGAACACCGTTCGCGCCATTTCGGGCTTTAGCCGCGACAGTAACGGCGACACCTGGGCCGTTGTCGCCATCCTGAACGACCCACGCCCCTGGGGCGCGTCCTCGATTCTCGACCAGGTATTGCTCGATCTGTATCGCCAGCCAGCAGTCGCAAACACCGCGGTATCCATCGCCCAATAAGGGTTTAGCAGGAGAACGCCGCTTCAAATGCAGCGAGAAACCTGTGGGAGCCTGGCTTGCCAGCGATGCGGACGATGCGGTTTCCCTGTTGAACCGCGTCGATAGCATCGCGGGCAAGCCCGCCCCCATGGGTTGGCTTTAGCGCTGAGACCGGTATTTTTAGCAGGCCATAAAAAACGCCCCTGACCTTGCGATCAGGGGCGTTTTTTTATGCCTGTATCAACAGCCCTTAACGGGCCATGATTTTCCAGGCACGGTGGATTTTGCTGTTGCGGGCAAAGTCCGGATCAATGGTGCTGGCGGTGATTTCTTCAACGGCGTAACGCGCTTCCAGATGCTCATCCAGGATGAACTTGCGGAAGTTGTTCGAGAAGTACAACACGCCGCCCGGCGCCAGGCGCGCCATGGCCAGGTCCAGCAACTGCACGTGGTCACGCTGGACGTCGAAGATGCCTTCCATGCGCTTGGAGTTGGAGAAGGTCGGCGGATCAATGAAGATCAGGTCGTACTCTTCACGGCACGCATCCAGCCACACCATCACATCGCCCTGCTCCAGGCGGTTTTTGTCAGAAAAACCGTTCAATGACAGGTTGCGACGCGCCCAGTCCAGATAGGTTTTCGACAAGTCGACGCTGGTGGTGCTGCGCGCGCCGCCTTTGGCTGCGTGCACGCTGGCGGTCGCGGTGTAGCAGTACAGGTTGAGGAAGCGCTTGCCAGCCGCCTCTTTTTGAATCCGCATGCGCATCGGACGGTGGTCCAGGAACAGACCGGTGTCCAGGTAGTCGGTGAGGTTCACCAGCAGCTTCACGCCGCCTTCATTGACCTCAGTGAACTTGCCCTGCGCACTTTGGCGCTCGTACTGCTTGGTGCCGCTCTGACGCTCGCGACGCTTGACGATCACGCGGCTCTTGTCGATGTTCAGCGCCTGCGGGATGGCCGCCAGCGCATCGAACATACGGGCCGAGGCTTTTTCCGGGTCAATGGATTTTGGCGCCGCGTATTCCTGAACGTGAACCCAGTCGTGGTACAGGTCGATGGCCATTGAGTATTCAGGCATGTCGGCATCGTAAACGCGGTAGCAATCAATGCCTTCACGCTTAACCCACTTACCCAGCGCCTTGAGGTTCTTTTGCAGGCGGTTGGCAAACATTTGCCCGCCTTCGCTCAAGCGCGGCTGCTCGATCACCACAGGAGCCGGTTTGATCGGGTTGCCGTTTTTGTTGAATTTCTCGTATTTGGTCGGCGCTTCGATGTTCGACGGCAGGTCCGATTCGGCCTGCTCGCGCTCTGCTTGACGCTGCTCAGGGGTACGACGCTCGCCGGTGACGAACTGGTCTGGCGTGACCTTGATCAACAGCAGCTTGCACGGCAAAGCGCCGTTCCAGAACGAATACTGTTTGTGGCTGCGAATACCCATGCGCTTGCCCAGATCCGGGGCGCCGGTAAACACCGCAGCCTCCCAGTTCAGGCAGGCCTGACGCAGGCGCTCACCCAGGTTCTGGTAGAGGTAGAGCAAACTCGCCTCATCACCCAGACGCTCGCCGTACGGAGGGTTGCAGATGACCAGGCCTTTCTGGTTTTGGTCAGGACGCGGCTCGAACGTCGCGACTTCGCCCTGGTAGATCTTGATCCAGTGGCTCAGCCCCGCACGCTCGATGTTATTGCGCGCTGGCTGGATCAGGCGCGGGTCGGCTTCGTAACCACGGATCCACAGGGGCGGTTTGGCCATGCCAATTTCCGCACGCTCGGTCGCTTCTTCGTGAAGTTTTTTCCAGATGGCCGGTACGTGGCCCAGCCAAGCGTCAAAACCCCAATGGATACGATTGAGGTTCGGCGCCATGTCGGCGGCGATCATCGCGCCTTCAACCAGGAACGTACCCACGCCGCACATCGGGTCAGCCAGCGCTGCGCCTTCGGCCGCCATACGTGGCCAGCCGGCACGGATCAAAATCGCGGCTGCGAGGTTTTCTTTCAGCGGTGCCGCACCTTGCTGCAGACGATAGCCGCGCTGGTGCAAGCTGCTGCCCGACAAGTCGAGGGACAGAATCGCTTCGCCACGGTCCAGGCGCAAATGGATGCGCAGGTCAGGGCTGAACTTGTCAATCGACGGGCGCTCGCCAGACGGCGTGCGCAGTTTGTCGACGATGGCATCCTTAACTTTCAAGGCACCAAAGTGAGTGTTGTCGATGCCCGAGCCGTGACCGCTGAATTCAACAGCCAGCGTGCCGTCCGGGACCATATGGTCATGCCATTCAACGTCCAGTACGCCGTGGTAAAGGTCTTCAGCGTCCTTCATCGGGAAACGCTTGAGCACCAGCAGCACACGGTTGGCCAGACGCGACCACAGGCACAGACGGTAGGCAGTTTCCATATCTGCCATGCCGCGAATAGCCGAGGTGTGCTCGCGGGCTTCCTCAAGACCAAGGCCGATAGCCTCCTCAAGGAGAAGGCCTTCAAGGCCTTTGGGGCAGGTAAGGAAGAGTTCGTAACGATCCGACATGGGATTCCTGAGCTTTTAGCTTTCTGTGAGGAGGCAACGCATTGCCTGCTCCGTTTTCAATCAAGCGCTTTTCTTGAAGAGCGCTCGTGTGGCACGAAACTGTGCCGTTCCACTTCAGCGACAGAGCCCTGCCTGATGCAGGGTGAGTCTAGACGCTGATGCAGTTCATTCATTAAGAAACAATTGGTCATATTCAGACCCTTCGTCGAATAGTACCTGAGTAAAACGAGAGGCTATTCGCGACGGAGAATGAAACTCATCATCTTTGCAAGCACTCGCCCTATCAGGCTTTAGTCGAATCCGAGCCTGTAAAAACAGCCTTTCTTATGGCTCTAACACCATTATCGTTACGTCCTTATGACAAAACGATCATTCCATCCTCTGAGTGCTTTGGTTAGAACTGAACTCAGGTTGTCGCCGCACAGGTGATAACGAAAAGGCTCGCCACGCCGGCAGCGAGCACCCAACGGCAGAACACTCTGCCCCGACCTCTGGTAGGTCGACGCTATATAAAACAGTCAACAAGTGAGGGCAACACCCTATGAGAAGACTTAAGCGTGATCCGTTGGAAAGAGCTTTTTTACGCGGATATCAATATGGCGTTCATGGTAAATCCCGTGAGCTTTGCCCTTTTACTCTACCGTCGGTACGCCAAGCCTGGATTAACGGCTGGCGCGAAGGACGCGGCGACAACTGGGACGGTATGACTGGCACTGCGGGCATCCACAGACTCAACGAACTTCACGCCGTCGGTTAACAACGGGCACGTAAAACCACCACGAAGCAACAACGTCTTAACCTTGCCGTCCTATCCAGGCGGCGGGCTTCGGCCCAAGGGCTCCTTATGGGAGCCCTTTTTTATGCCTGTTTTCGGCGGCGCTGCTTATTGGCGGCCCAAGGATGAAATGGCATCCACCGACTCACGAATCAAGGCCGGGCCTTTGTAGATGAACCCCGAGTAAATTTGTACCAGGCTGGCTCCTGCGGCAATTTTCTCAGCCGCATGCTTGCCTTCCGTAATCCCGCCTGCGGCGATGATCGGCATCCGCCCAGCCAACTCAGCGGCCAGCACCTTGACCGTATGGGTGCTTTTTTCCAGAACCGGGGCGCCAGACAAACCGCCCGCCTCGTCAGCGTGCGCCAAACCTTCTACACCAACGCGGCTAAGCGTGGTGTTGGTGGCAATCACGGCGTCCATACCGGTCTCTAGCAGCGCCTGAGCCACGAGCACGGTTTCCTCGTCCGTCATATCAGGTGCGATCTTGATCGCCAGAGGTACGCGCTTACCGTGGCGCTGCGTGAGTTCGTTCTGACGCAGCTGTAGGGCTTCAAGCAATTGCTTGAGCGAATCACCAAACTGCAAGCTGCGCAGACCCGGCGTGTTAGGTGAGCTGACATTAACGGTCACGTAACTGGCGTGAGCGTAAACCTTGTCCAGGCAAATCAGATAATCGTCAACGGCACGCTCAACCGGCGTGTCGAAGTTCTTGCCGATGTTGATCCCCAGGATGCCGGTGTATTTGGCTGCCTGTACGCGACTCAACAGATGATCAACGCCAAGGTTGTTGAAACCCATGCGGTTGATGATTGCCTGCGCTTCAGGCAACCGAAAAATACGCGGCTTTGGATTACCGGGCTGAGGACGCGGAGTCACCGTGCCGACTTCAACAAAGCCAAAACCCAATTGGGCGAAGCCATCGATGGCAGCACCGTTTTTATCCAGACCTGCAGCCAGACCGACCGGGTTTGGGAAGTTCAGCCCCATGACTGTCACTGGCAGCTTCGCCGGTGCCTTGCACAACAAACCATTGAGCCCCAGACGGCCACCCGCACCGATCAAGTCCAGCGACAGATCGTGAGAGGCTTCGGGGGAAAGTTTGAAAAGCAGCTGGCGGGCCAGGTTATACATGGGCGTAATGGACTCGAAGGGTAACGGAATAAGGGCGCAATTATAGCTGCGACGCCCGGCGAATCACAGGCAAAGAAAAACCCGGCCTGAGCCGGGTTTTTCTGATCAGGCTAGCTAAAAATTAATTAGCTTGAGCTTGAACGACCGCTTCTACGCGACGGTTCAGAGCTTGACCTTCTTTAGTAGCGTTGGTAGCGATTGGATCTGCTTTACCGTGGCCAACTGCGTCTACACGACCAGCAGAAACACCTTGCTGAACCAGAGCTTGACGAACAGAGTCAGCACGACGCTGCGACAGTCTCAGGTTGTAAGCATCGGTACCGACGCTGTCAGTGTAACCATTCACAGTAGTGGTGGTTGCAGGGTATTGCTGCATGAACTGAGCAACGTTTTTGATGTCTGGCAGGTACTGAGATTTAACAACAGCTTTGTCGAAGTCGAACTTAACGTCCAGTTCAACCTTAACAACTTCAGCGATTGGAGCTTCTGGTTCTGGCTCAGCGATTGGTGCTGGAGCTGGAACTGGAGCCGGGGCTACTTTGCCGCCGCTGCCGCCGAAGTTAACACCCAGGCCAACGGTAGGAGCGTAGTCCCACTTGCCGTTGTCCAGTTTGTAGTCAGCTTCAACGCCTGCACGGGCGAACAAGTTGTCAGTGATGTACCACTTAACACCAGCGCCAGCAGTCAGGAAAGTAGACTGGTCGCGACCGCTGTGGCCGTCAGCTTCTACGTTGGTCATGCTCTTGTGAGCAACACCACCAGAAACGTATGGACGCAGTGCGTCACCTACGTTGCCGAAGTGGTACTGAGCGTTCAGACCAAAGTTGTCGCCTTTGATTTTCTGATGGCCAGTGCCGTCGTTCGAACGGGTGTGGTTAGTGGTGTCGTAGGTCAGGTTCAACGAAACGTCGTCGGTCAGGAAGTAACCGATCGATGCGCCTGGGTTGTAACCGTCTTCTACGTGCTTGACGCTGTCGTTGTACTGTTTTTTGTAGAACAGTTCACCCTCGACCGCGCCTTGGCCTTGTGCCAGGGCACCGAACGAAGTTGCGGCTACAAAGGAACCAATGGCAATGCCCAAGGTGTTTTTCAGTTTCATCCGTTAAATCCCCATCTGGTGATTGTAAAGCAGTCCCACATACCGGGGGACAACTCGGCGGCAAGTCTATCAGACCTTGCCTAAACGTAGATCCATTTGCACTGAACTAAGTTTCAGCAATACCTGCAAATTTCTCACGCAATTTATCAAGAGCACGCTTGTATCTCATCTTCGTCGCGCTCAAACCCATATGCATTATGTCCGCGATTTCCTGAAATTCCAGTTCTGCGACAAAACGCAGCACCAAAATCTCGCGATCAATCGGATTCACATGCACCAGCCAGCGATCAAGTCCGCCCTTTTCCTCAGGTTTCGGCGCCTTTTCTTCAGACGCTTCCTCAAGGGGGTCAATACTTAATGCGTCCATCAAGCGACGCTTTCGCCGTTCCTTCCGATACTGTGTGATGCATTCGTTGTAAGTGATGCTATATAGCCATGTCTTGAATTTCGATTTGCCCTCGAAATTCTTCAAGCCGTACAACACCTTAAGCATCACTTCCTGACAGACATCGTCAGCGTCCCTATCGTTCCCTAAATACCTTGAACAAACGTTGAACAAAGTGCGTTGATAGCGACGCATCAATTCTTCATAAGCACGTGTGACGTGAAACAACTCATCATGCGCGCGCGCAACCAACTCCTCATCAGAGAGCTCGCGGGGGTCGTAGCGCATGGATAGCGATTGGGCTTTATTCAAAACGAGTCGTGCCGACAGTCAGGTCAATGGCCGCCGTATCAGCCACAGGAGCAGGCGTTTTTACGGCGGCATACATTAGCAGGGTTTGCCGCATCAGCGGCTTGTCACGTGCTGCTCCAGCAAGATCCGATTGGAAATTGAGACTAGCTCACCTTCCTCGGTCAGCAACGTGGTTTTAACCGTGCCGATCTCTTCGATCTGCCCTTCGACCTCGCCAATTCGCACTTCTTGCCCCACCTGATACAACTCACGCACATAGATCCCGGCAAGAATCTGCCCGGCAATTTCACGGCTTCCCAGCCCCATCGCCAAGGCAACAGCCAGACCAACGGTAATCAGCACAATCACAATCACATGGTTCAGGAGGTCGGTTTTAACCTCTAACTGACTGATTGCGACCGAAATACTGATGATGATGACCAAGCCCTGAGCCACACGCCCCAGGCCGCTTGCGTAATCAAACCCGACACTCTCGGCAGCGCCACGCACCAGACCATTGAGCAGTTGTGCTACCAGCACACCCGCTAACAACACTAGCAGCGCGCCAAAAACCTTGGGCAAATAAACCGTGAAAATATCCAGCGCCGCAGAAACGCGATCCAGCCCCAGCGATTGAGCCGCCGACACCAGAAAGACCAGCAGGATGAACCAATAGACAATTTTTCCGATCAGGGTCGAGATGGGCACCTTGATGCCCACACGCGCCAGGATCTTGGTCAGGCCAGTGCCGCCCATGAGGCGATCAAGGCCCAGCTTGGCAAGCAGTTTCGACAGCAAGGTATCAAGCAGTTTGGCAACCACGAAACCTAGCAGTACGACCACCAGCGCCCCGAAAAGGTTCGGAATGAAGTTGGCAATTTTAGTCCACAAGGCAGTCATTGCCGTGACCAGGCTCTGGGTCCAGAGATCAAGTTCCATGTTCAATCAGCCTTATCAACAGGGCGAGCAGCAGGTTTGCGCCGCGAAACGGGCGCAATATGAGCGGAACCGCTATTCAAAGCAATCGTCAGTGCTTGCATCCAGCGACCCGGCAAACTGAAAAGGTCACCCGCGCCAACCTGTCGATTGGCGGTTTTCAGAACTCGGCCCAAACACGCATCGTCGTCTCGGGTGGACGATGGCGCCTTGAGCATTTCACGTAACGACTGTTCAAACGGATCGTGCATAAGCACCTCTCGATATGTCTGTGAAAGACGCAGGCAACGCTCATCGGGTCACATGACCCGCATTCAAAGCCACTGCAAACGTCGATAAAACCACCACTGCCCCACACCAATAATCAGCATCACGACGCACATCACGGTAAAGCCATAAGGATTGTTGGAGAACGGCACACCGCCCACGTTAATCCCCAGTAAGCCGGTGATAAATGTAATCGGCAGGAAGATCCCGGTGAGCACGCCAAAGCGGTACATGATGCGACTCATGCGCACGTTCAAACGGCGATCCACGGCCTCAAGGACCAGCCCCACGCGCTCGCGAGTCAGTTCGAGCTCTTCCAGATAGCGCGTCAGACTGTTGTTGAGTTCGTTCCAGTAATCAGCCACATCGCTGCTGAACCACGGTAATTTTGTCCGCGTAAGCTGCCCAAAAATATCCCGCTGGGGAGCCAGAAAACGACGCAGACCTGCTGCCCTGCGGCGGATCTGCAAGATAGCGCTGTGCTCGGGGGTATACCGTTCGTCGGCATCTATCTTATCTTCTTCATCATCGACGATTTCAGACAGCTCACCGATCAAATCCTGGACTTTCAGCGTCAGGTACTGAGCGAGGTACAGCATCAATTCTGCGGGGTTTTTCGGACCTTCGCCCTGCTCGAAATCACTCAACATTTCATCAATCGCGCGCAATGGGCGAAAGCGCAACGAAATGACCCGTTGTGAGCTGCCGAAAATACGCAGCGACACCATGTCTTCCGGCTCGGCACCCGGATTGAGGTTCACGCCGCGCAAAAACAGCAACAGCTCGTTATTGGGCAATGGCAGCAAGCGTGGACGGGTGTTTTCTTCAAGCAGCAAGTCGCAACTGAAGTCACTTAAACCGCTCGAAGTGCGCAGCCAGCTCTGGGTTTGCGGATGACTGCGATCCCAGTGCAACCAAAGGCTTTCGTGGCTTTTCAGCTCAAGATCATTCAGGTCGGTGCGCGAAATGGCCCGCGCACCGCCTTCACCGTCCAACAGCAGGGCATGCACCAGCCCCCACTGCGCGTTGTCTTCCTCAAACATCCGTGATCCTTGTCGTCAAAGCGTTTAGTCCGGCATTTTCAGCGCAGAAGGCGAAATAATAACGCCATTGTTATCCGCATAAATGAATTCTCCCGGGCGGAACGTGACACCTGCAAACGTAACCGCCACGTTCAAATCACCGATCCCGCGCTTGTCGGTCTTCAACGGGTGACTGGCCAAGGCCTGAACGCCAAGGTCTGTTTGCGCGATGACGTCCACGTCGCGAATACAGCCGTAAATCACCAAGCCTTCCCAGCCATTTTTGGCCGCTTTTTCAGCCAGCATGTCACCCAGCAAGGCCCGGCGCAGGGAACCACCACCATCAACCACCAATACCTTGCCATTGCCCTTGAGCTCGACCTGGTCTTTGACCAGCGAGTTATCTTCAAAGCATTTGATGGTCACAATCTCGCCACCAAAGGAATCACGCCCGCCAAAGTTGCTGAACATGGGCTCCAGCACCTGCACCAGCTCAGGGTAGGCATCGCACAAATCGGGAGTGATGTAGTGGTTCATGAAAAAGCTCCTGTTTAGGGTAGGCGCAACGAGGGTTGTTAACGTTATAGACGTTCTGGTGGAAGCTGGCTTTATAGATGACCCAGAGAACCAATCAACCAAGCCTTCACAAAATATGACCAAATCAAGCTGATGCGTCACATCTTAGCCGCAACCTTTGCCGCCCGAAACCCCGCTGACACTTATCCGCGGGGCTCAACCTGTGCCAGCCAGTCACGCACCAATGGCCACACTTCTTGCTGAGCTGCCGGGCTCACCAACATCTCGACATGCCCAAAGTCGGAGCTAAAAGCCTGCCCACGCGCCAAAGAGAGGAACGTGCGCTGGGCAGAGCCTAGCTGGTCATACACTTTACGGCATGCCCACTCAGGCGTTACCCGATCACCTTGCGCAGCGACAACCAGCGCAGGCAGCTGCACCTCGGCCAGCCCGGTCCACCAATCGCGCTCAGCGTCTTTGAAACGACCCAGAAAGCCATTCCAGCGCAAGGTTTCCAGGGCAATGCTGACAGGCTCATCTTCCGGCCCACGCTTGAGCCGCGTGCCCGACAAGTGCGTAAACCGTTTCAACAGTAGATAAGCGCACCATTGCACCGGAGGTATTTTCAGTGACCAGTAACGGCGATTGATCTGGCAACCAAAAAACGCGACCGAGGCCACGTCATTCGCTTCCAGATACTGACCACCGAGGGCCGCAGCCAGGCTGACAGCCCCTTGAGAATGGCCGATCCAGTGCGGGACTTGCCCACTCTGCTCGCGCACAAACGCGTTAATGGCCGGCAAATCGTAGCGGGCATAGTCAGCCACGCGGTTTTTGGCCCAGTGAATATTGCGCGACGACAGACCATGGCCGCGCATTTCCGGCAGCCACACATCAAAACCTGCACGCGCCAAAAACGCGCCCAGCCCGACACCTTTGGGTGAGTACCAGAAACGTCGATTGGAAAAGCTGCCGTGCAACAGAATGACCGGCACGCCCCGCACCTGGCTGGCGTCGGCCATGCCCAGGCGGGTGACCACCAACTCCACGGAAATATCCGGGCTGTTAGCGGGCTTCAAGCGATAAACGTCCTCGCTCAGATCCCCCCGACGCTCAGCGCTAATCAGGGCTACGGGAAAAAGATGACTGCTGCTTTGCATAATGCTCTTGCACAAAAAAGGGCGAATCCACCTCGGAACTCGCCCTAAAACTGCTTATAAAGAGCAGAACTGCCGAATGCAGCCCTGCCCTTCTCTCAACGACTCAAGCTTGCGCTTGACCTTCTGCCAGGAAGAACCAGGTTTCCAGCACGGTGTCCGGGTTCAGCGACACGCTTTCAATGCCCTGCTCCATCAACCACAGCGCCAGATCCGGGTGATCGGATGGCCCTTGGCCGCAAATACCGATGTACTTGCCGGCCTTGTTGCACGCCTGAATAGCGTTGGACAGCAGCTTTTTAACTGCGGGGTTACGCTCGTCGAACAAGTGCGCGATCACGCCGGAGTCACGGTCCAGGCCCAGGGTCAGCTGAGTCAGGTCGTTGGAGCCGATCGAGAAGCCGTCGAAGAATTCAAGGAACTCTTCAGCCAGAATCGCGTTGGACGGCAGTTCACACATCATGATGATGCGCAAACCGTTCTCACCGCGCTTGAGGCCATTTTCGGCCAGCAAGTCGATCACCTGGCTCGCCTCGCCCAAGGTACGCACGAACGGCACCATGATTTCGACGTTGGTAAAGCCCATGTCGTTGCGCACACGCTTGAGGGCGCGGCATTCAAGCTCGAAGCAATCGCGGAAGTTTTCGCTGATGTAACGCGAAGCACCACGGAAGCCCAGCATCGGGTTTTCTTCTTCCGGCTCGTACAGCTTGCCGCCGATCAGGTTCGCGTATTCGTTGGACTTGAAGTCCGACAGGCGCACGATCACTTTCTTCGGGGTAAACGCGCCAGCGAGGGTGCTGATGCCTTCAACCAGTTTGTCGACGTAGAAATCGACTGGATCGTTGTAGCCAGCGATGCGCTTGTCGACGCTGTCTTTGATTTCTTGCGGCAATCCGTCGTAGTTCAGCAGCGCCTTGGGGTGCACGCCGATCATACGGTTGATGATGAACTCCAGACGGGCCAGGCCCACACCGGCGTTTGGCAACTGTGCGAAGTCAAACGCGCGGTCCGGGTTGCCCACGTTCATCATGATTTTGAATGGCAGTTCCGGCATCGCATCAACCGAGTTCTTCTTGATGTCGAAGCCCAGTTCGCCTTCAAAGATGAAACCCGTATCGCCTTCGGCACACGAAACCGTCACGCCCTGGCCGTCTTTCAACAGCTGGGTGGCATTACCGCAACCCACGACCGCCGGGATGCCCAGCTCACGCGCGATGATCGCTGCGTGGCAGGTACGCCCGCCACGGTTGGTCACGATGGCGCTGGCGCGCTTCATCACCGGTTCCCAGTCCGGGTCGGTCATGTCCGATACCAGCACGTCGCCCGGCTGGACTTTGTCCATCTCGGAGACATCTTTAATGATGCGAACCTTGCCCGCGCCAATACGCTGGCCAATTGCGCGACCTTCCACCAGCACAGTGCCGGTTTCTTTGAGCAGGTAGCGCTCCATCACGTTGGCCTGGGTGCGGCTTTTCACGGTTTCAGGGCGGGCCTGAACGATGTACAGCTTGCCGTCATCGCCGTCTTTGGCCCACTCGATGTCCATCGGGCACTTGTAGTGTTTCTCGATGATCATCGCCTGCTTGGCCAGTTCACTGACTTCAGCGTCGGTCAGGCAGAAACGCTCGCGATCGGCCTTCTCAACGTCGATCACCTTGACCGACTTGCCAGCCTTGGCTTCGTCGCCGTAGATCATCTTGATGGCTTTGCTGCCCAGGTTACGGCGCAGAATCGCAGGGCGACCGGCTTCCAGGGTTTGCTTGTGAACGTAGAACTCATCCGGGTTTACCGCGCCTTGTACGACGGTTTCGCCCAGGCCGTAGGCGCCGGTGATAAACACCACGTCCCGGAAGCCCGATTCTGTGTCCAGGGTGAACATCACACCCGCCGTGCCGGTTTCGGAGCGCACCATGCGCTGCACGCCTGCCGACAGGGCGACCAGTTTGTGGTCAAAGCCCTGGTGCACGCGGTAAGAAATCGCACGGTCGTTGAACAAGGAGGCAAACACCTCTTTGGCCGCACGAATCACGTTTTCAACACCACGGATGTTCAGGAAGGTTTCTTGCTGGCCGGCAAAGGAAGCGTCCGGCAAGTCTTCGGCGGTGGCCGAGGAACGCACGGCGACGGCCATGTCCGGGTTGCCTTGAGACAGAGAGGCAAAGGCAGTACGAATTTCAGCGTTGAGTTTCTCTGGGAACTCCGCCTCCATGATCCATTGACGGATCTGGGCGCCAGTCTTGGCCAGGGCGTTCACGTCATCAACATCCAGCGCATCCAGCGCTGCATGGATCTGATCGTTCAAACCGCTCAGCTCAAGAAAATCACGGTAAGCCTGGGAAGTCGTTGCAAAACCGCCGGGAACCGAAACGCCAGCGCCTGCCAGGTTGCTGATCATCTCGCCGAGGGATGCGTTCTTGCCCCCTACGTGCTCCACATCATGGACGCCGAGCTTATCGAGGGAAACTACGTACTCTACCAAGGTGATCTCTCCACTAACTGTGTTGGGAAAAGCTCAGGGCGCTGGACACTCATCTCTGGAGCATCTCAGCGTTTGTGGCCTGGACCTGGAAAATAAGTGACACTGCCTGCCATTCAGGGCGACAAGATCGCGCCTATCATATCCAAGAAACGTCACCAGCTTAAGGCCCAAGGCGCAAATGAAACGATCTGCTTTCTTTATTTCCGACGGCACCGGCATTACGGCCGAGACCCTCGGTCAGAGTTTGTTGGCACAATTTGAAAACGTAACCTTCAACAAATTCACACGCCCTTACATCGATAGCGTGGAAAAAGCGCGGGTAATGGTACAACAAATCGATAACGCCGCCGAAAAAGACGGCGTTCGCCCGATCATCTTCGACACCATCGTCAATCAGGATATTCGCGAGATCCTGGCCACTTCCAATGGTTTCATGATCGACATTTTTTCCAGTTTCCTGGCGCCACTGGAGCAAGAACTGGCGGAACATTCTTCATACTCAGTCGGTAAATCACACTCTATTGGCCACAACTCCAACTACATGGAGCGTATCGAGGCAGTCAACTTTGCCCTCGACAACGATGACGGCGCGCGCACTCACAAATACGACAAGGCCGACCTGATTCTGGTCGGCGTGTCGCGTTGCGGCAAAACCCCGACCTGCTTGTACATGGCCATGCAATTTGGCATTCGCGCGGCCAACTACCCGTTGACCGAAGACGACATGGAAAACCTCAAGTTGTCACCGGCCCTGCGCCAGCACAAACACAAACTGTTCGGCCTGACCATCGACCCCGACCGTTTGACGGCCATTCGCAACGAGCGCAAACCCAATAGCCGCTACTCAAGTTTTGCCCAGTGCGAATTTGAAGTCCGCGAAGTCGAGCGCCTGTTCCAGCGCGAAAACATCCCGCACATCAACTCCACGCACTTCTCGGTCGAAGAAATCTCGGCCAAGATTCTGGTCGAAAAAGGCGTAGAGCGGCGCTTCAAGTAACCCGGAGCCCCGTAGGAGCGAGCTTGCCTCGCGATCTTTTAAAGATCAAAAGATCGCGAGGCAAGCTCGCTCCTACAGGATCAGTGGTGGTATTTAGATCACCAGCAAATCGACAAATTTATGCACCTGCGTCGCTTCAAGCGTTGCCTGGTCTTTGCACAGGTCAAAAATCTGCTGGCAGCGCTGACCCACAAAACGCGTGGCCAGGTTGGCTTTGAACTTGTCTTCCAACAGTGGAATGCCCTCTGCCCGGCGCCGACGATGGCCAATCGGGTACTCCACCACCACTTGCGCGGTGCGGGTACCGTCCTTGAAAAACACCTGTAGGGCGTTGGCGATCGAGCGTTTGTCCGCTTCAAGGTATTCGCGGGTGTAGCGCGGCTCTTCGACAATGACCATCTTCTCGCGCAGTTCATCGATGATCGGGTGCGCCGCGTGGAAGTCGTCTTCGTACTGCTCGGCCACCAGATTGCCGAACACCAGCGGCACGGCGGTCATGTATTGAATGCAGTGATCACGATCCGCCGCGTTGGCCAATTTGCCTTGTTTGGAAATAATCCGAATCGCTGATTCGTGGGTTGTAATCACGATTTTGTCGATCTCGTGCAGGCGGTCTTTGACCTGTGGGTGCAAGGTCACCGCCGCCTCGCAAGCGGTTTGCGCGTGAAACTCGGCCGGAAAACTGATCTTGAACAGCACGTTTTCCATCACATAGGTGCCGTAAGGCTGCGACAGGCTGAACTGGCGCTGGTCTTCGGGCTTGAGCGCCAAGTCCTTGTTGGTGTGGCTGAACAGCACGTCGTAAAAGCCCCATTGCGGCGCCGTCAGCACGCCCGGGATACCCATCTCACCGCGCAACGCAATATCGGCCAGGCGCACGCCTCGGCTTGATGCATCGCCCGCCGCCCAGGACTTGCGCGACCCGGCATTCGGCGCGTGGCGATACGTGCGCAACGCCTGACCATCGACAAATGCGTGGGACAGCGCCGATAACAGCTGCTCTCGGTCAGCGCCCATCAGCTTGGCGCATACCGCCGTCGAAGCCACTTTCACCAGCAACACGTGATCCAGCCCGACACGATTGAAGGCGTTCTCCAAGGCCATGACGCCTTGAATCTCATGCGCCATGATCATCGCTTCAAGCACTGCACGCACCGTCAACGGCGCCTCGCCATTGGCCACGCGCTTTTGCGAGAGGTGATCGGCCACCGCCAAAATCCCGCCCAGATTGTCCGAAGGATGCCCCCACTCCGCCGCCAGCCACGTGTCGTTGTAATCCAGCCAACGCACGATGCAACCGATGTCCCACGCAGCTTTCACCGGATCGAGGCGAAACGAGGTGCCGGGAACGCGAGCCCCAAACGGCACCACCGTACCTTCGACAATAGGGCCCAGGTGCTTGGTGCACTCGGGAAAACGCAGCGCCAGCAGGCCGCAGCCTAACGTGTCCATCAGGCAGTTGCGTGCAGTGTTCAGGGCTTCTTGGGAGGTGATGCGATAGTTCAGGACGTAGTCGGCAATGTCCTGCAGAACCTGGTCATAGTCGGGACGGTTGTTGAGGTCGACGTTGGCGCTCATGTGGATTGACTCCAATGGGGTGAGTGAGTGTCGTGTTCCATCCTCAGGGTCATCGTGCAGGTCTACATGCCCGCTATACATACTTGTGTAGGAGCGAGCTTGCCTCGCGTTCTTTTAAAAGATCAAAAGATCGCGAGACAAGCTCGCTCCTATGTATGGACTCGCCCCCACTGTCAACCCGCTTTTGTTCACTGATACCCGGTTGCATCTATGTATAAGGCCTGTTTGATGAAGCCTTAATCGGCTTCTGGCCAACATTTCATGAGCTCGCGATATGCCAATTACAGTAAGGCCTCAAGGGCCGGTAGGAGCGCAGGCATAAATTCGCGACGGTCTGACCTGTGATCAATGTTCTTAAGCATGGGTTGGAGCGGTTTTACACCCCGGTGGCAGAACTCTTTGGATCCTTAACTCATCGCTGCCTCCTGGTCATTGCTCACTTGGCGGCGATACGTTTGGTCGTTTTGTAACAGCACCCAGATGATGCGCAAGTTGCGGTTGGCTAACCGTACGGCCGCCTCTTTGCGACCCAACTTTGATACCCAGCGTTGCAAGCGCCGGTCATCTGGATCCTCTGAATCAGTTCGCACCTGTCTCAACACTGCGTGAGCGCCCTGAATCGCCAAGCTTCGCAAGTAGGCATCGCCATGCTTGCTCATCTTGCCCAGTCGGACTTTCTCACCGCTGCTGTGCTGTTTGGGCACCAAACCGAAGTAAGCAGCGAACTGTCGTGCATTGGCAAAGCGCTCAGGCTCGGTTTGTTTAGCTATCACTGCCGTAGAGATAATCGGACCGATACCACGCACCGTCATCAGCCGTTTGGCTGTTTCGTCATTTTTTGCAGCTGTTTCCAGCCGACCGGTCAACACCTTGATGCGTTCACCCAACTGACTCCATTCGCCCAGTAACTCATCAATCAATTCGCGCAACAGGTCAGGCAATGGTTGGGTGGCATCTTCCAGAATACGGGGGATGACCTGGCTGATCGCTGCTTCGCCCTGCGCCATGGCAAGACCGTGCTCTAGCAACAGACCGCGCATCTGATTACTCATTGCTGTGCGGCGCCGCACGTAACCTTGCCGAACACGATGCAGAGCTTGCATGGCCAAGGCCGCAGCACTCTTTACCGGTACCGAAGAGATATTGATATCTCGGCCTGCGCGCAAGATAGCCAGTGCATCGTTACGATCATTTTTTGGCCCGCTGCGGTGATTAGCGACATGCTGAGCTGGCAATATCCGGACTGGATTGCCTTGGGTCTTCAGCAATTGCGCCCATGCCTGAGCCCCCGGACCTGTCTCCACCAACACGGTTACGCTTGTTGGCAACTTACGAAGAAACGCATGGAAGGCTTCGCGCGAAGAGATACGTTCTTCATACACCGTTACGCCATGAGCATCCTCGCCGGCTACCTGGAAGACCCTCTTGGCCAGATCTACGGCAATGATGGTGCATTTCGAAACATCGGTTGGCATCGACTGATTGGTCGTCGTATTCTTTTTCATGGTCTCGCCCTCGCTGTCGTTGGCTTCTAATAGAATGCCACCGTGGCGCACAGACGCCTCGGCTTGGGCGAGTCCATGTAATTACAGATTTTCTTTCAAATCGGGGGCACCCGCACCCAACCTTCCATCAAGACCCGCGCACTGCGGCTCATGATGGCTTTAGTGACGGTCCATTCGCCGTCAACCTGTTGAGCTTGCGCACCGACACGCAAAGTGCCCGACGGGTGACCAAAACGCACAGCGCTGCGCAATTCGCCGCCCGCCGCCAGGTTAACCAAGGTGCCCGGAATGGCTGCCGCCGTGCCAATCGCCACCGCCGCCGTGCCCATCATCGCGTGGTGCAATTTACCCATCGACAAGGCCCGCACCAGCAAGTCCACGCTGTGCGCACTCACCGGCTTGCCGCTCGATGACAGGTAATCCACAGGCGCGGCCACAAACGCGACTTTTGGCGTGTGCTGACGCTTGGCCGCATCGTCCAGCGTGTCGATCAACCCCATGCGCAACGCACCATGGGCGCGAATGGTTTCGAACATGGCCAGGGCTTTCGGATCGCTGTTGATGTCGCTTTGCAGTTCGGCACCGGTGTAACCGATGGCGTGCGCGTTGACGAAAATCGTCGGAATACCGGCGTTGATCATCGTCACTTTCAAGGTGCCCACGCCCGGTACTTCAAGGTCGTCCACCAGGTTGCCGGTGGGGAACATCGAGCCGCCCGCGCCTTCTTCATCCGCTGCCGGGTTGAGGAATTCCAGTTGCACTTCTGCCGCCGGAAAGGTCACGCCATCCAGTTCGAAGTCGCCGGTTTCCTGCACCGCGCCGTCGGTGATCGGCACATGCGCGATGATGGTTTTGCTGATATTGGCCTGCCAGATACGCACCACTGCGGTGCCGTTGCGCGGGATGCGGCTCGCGTCGACCAAACCGCTGCTGATGGCAAACGAACCCACCGCTGCCGACAGGTTTCCGCAGTTGCCGCTCCAGTCGACAAAAGGCTTATCGATCGAGACCTGCCCAAACAGATAATCGACGTCATGATCCGCTTGCAGGCTTTTGCTGACGATCACGGTTTTACTGGTGCTGGAGGTGGCGGCGCCCATGCCGTCGATTTGCTTCTCGTACGGGTCCGGGCTGCCGATCACCCGCAGCAACAATGCATCACGGGCCGCGCCCGGCACCTGAGCCTCAGCCGGCAAATCGAGCAGGCTGAAGAACACGCCCTTACTGGTCCCACCCCGCATATACGTCGCCGGGATTTTGATTTGCGCTGCATAAGCCATAGAACATAGTCCTGTCGTATCCCGGTAGGAGCGAGCTTGCCTCGCGATCTTTTAAAAGATCAAAAGATCGCGAGGCAAGCTCGCTCCTACAGGAATTGGTTAAGCGGTTGCCGATTCCAGGAAGTCCTGGGCAAAGCGCTGCAATACGCCGCCCGCTTCATAAATCGACACTTCTTCAGCGGTATCAAGGCGGCACGTCACCGGCACCTCGACACGCTCGCCATTTTTGCGGGTGATCACCAGCGTCAGCGTGGCTCGCGGGGTACGCTCGCCAATCACGTCGTAGGTTTCGCTGCCGTCGATTTGCAAGGTTTTGCGATCAGTACCCGGCATAAATTCCAGCGGCAATACACCCATGCCCACCAGGTTGGTGCGGTGAATACGCTCAAAGCCCTCAGCGGCAATCGCTTCAACCCCGGCCAGACGCACGCCCTTGGCGGCCCAATCGCGGGATGAGCCCTGGCCGTAGTCGGCACCGGCGATGATGATCAGCGGCTGTTTGCGCTCCATGTAGGTCTCAATCGCTTCCCACATGCGCATCACTTGGCCTTCTGGCTCAAGACGGGTCAACGAACCTTGTTTGACCTTGCCGTCCTCGATCACCATTTCGTTGAACAGTTTCGGGTTGGCGAAGGTCGCACGCTGGGCCGTCAAGTGGTCGCCACGGTGCGTTGCGTAGGAGTTGAAGTCGACTTCCGGCAGGCCCATTTTCGCCAGGTATTCGCCAGCGGCGCTGTCGAGCATGATCGCGTTGGAGGGCGACAAGTGGTCGGTGGTGATGTTGTCCGGCAGCACGGCCAATGGACGCATGCCTTTGAGCGGTCGCGCGCCGGCCAGCGCACCTTCCCAATACGGCGGACGACGAATGTAAGTGCTTTGCGGACGCCAGTCGTACAGCGGCTCGACTTTCGGGCCGGTGTCTTCATGGATCGCGAACATCGGGATGTAAACCTGGCGGAACTGCTCCGGTTTCACCGACGCCTTGACCACTGCGTCGATTTCTTCGTCGCTTGGCCAGATGTCTTTCAGGCGGATTTCGTTGCCATTGGCGTCGAGGCCCAGCACGTCTTTTTCAATGTCGAAACGGATGGTCCCGGCAATCGCATACGCCACCACTAGCGGCGGCGACGCCAAAAATGCTTGCTTGGCGTACGGGTGAATGCGTCCGTCAAAGTTGCGGTTACCCGACAACACAGCCGTGGCGTAGAGATCACGGTCGATGATTTCCTGCTGAATCACAGGGTCCAGCGCGCCCGACATGCCGTTGCACGTGGTGCAGGCAAAGGCCACCACGCCAAAACCCAACTGCTCCAGTTCGTCAGTCAGGCCCGCTTCATCCAGATACAGCGCCACGGTTTTCGAGCCTGGAGCCAGCGATGATTTGACCCACGGTTTGCGGGTCAGCCCCAGTTTGTTGGCGTTACGCGCAATCAACCCGGCCGCAATCACGTTGCGCGGGTTGCTGGTGTTGGTGCAACTGGTGATCGCGGCAATGATCACCGCGCCATCGGGCATTTGCCCCGGCACGTCGTCCCACTGCCCGGCGATGCCTTTGGCGGCCAGGTCGCTGGTTGCCACGCGGGCATGCGGGTTGCTCGGACCGGCCATGTTGCGCACCACTGACGACAGGTCAAAGCTCAGGCTGCGCTCGTATTGCGCGCCCTTGAGGCTGTCTGCCCACAGCCCGCTGACCTTGGCGTAATTTTCGACCAACTGCACTTGCTGGTCTTCACGCCCCGTCAGTTTGAGGTAGTCGATGGTTTGCTGGTCGATGAAGAACATCGCGGCCGTGGCGCCGTATTCCGGGGCCATGTTGGAGATAGTCGCGCGGTCGCCCAGGGTCAGCGCCGCGGCGCCTTCGCCGAAGAACTCCAGCCAGGCACCGACCACTTTCTGTTTGCGCAAAAACTCGGTCAGCGCCAGCACCATGTCGGTGGCGGTAATGCCCGGTTGCAGCTTGCCGGTCAGCTCAACGCCGACGATTTCTGGCAGACGCATCCACGAGGCCCGGCCGAGCATGACGCTTTCGGCTTCGAGGCCGCCGACGCCGATGGCAATCACGCCCAGCGAGTCGACGTGCGGGGTGTGGCTGTCAGTGCCGACGCAGGTGTCCGGGAAGGCCACGCCGTCACGCACCTGAATCACCGGCGACATTTTCTCTAGGTTGATCTGGTGCATGATGCCGTTGCCCGGCGGGATCACATCGACGTTTTTGAAGGCTTTTTTGGTCCACTCAATAAAGTGGAAACGGTCTTCGTTGCGGCGGTCTTCGATGGCGCGGTTTTTTTCAAACGCCTCGGGATCGTAACCGCCACATTCCACGGCCAGCGAGTGATCGACGATCAACTGCGTCGGCACCACCGGGTTGACTTGCGCCGGGTCGCCGCCTTGCAGTGCGATAGCGTCACGCAGGCCCGCCAGGTCAACCAGTGCGGTCTGACCGAGAATGTCGTGGCACACAACGCGCGCCGGAAACCATGGAAAATCGAGATCGCGCTTGCGCTCGATCAACTGGCTCAGTGAAGCATTCAGGGTGGCCGGATCGCAGCGTCGCACCAGGTTTTCGGCCAGCACGCGCGCGGTATAAGGCAGGGTGTCATAGGCACCGGGCTTGATCGCATCGACCGCCGCACGGGTGTCGAAGTAATCCAGCCGGGTGCCCGGCAGTGTCTTGCGAAATTCAGTATTCATGGATGCGGGACTCGATCACGGTAATGACAAAAGAGAGTGACGGCAAAGCACTCATGTGGGAGCGGGCTTGCCCGCGAAAGCATCGACAAGGTCTTGCTGAAAGACCGAGGTACCCGAATCGCGAGCAAGCCCGCTCCCACAGTTAGTCAATAGCTGCCGTCAGCCCCCTCATTCAGCGACGCTCGATTGGCACGAACTTGCGCTGTTCAACACCGATGTACTCGGCGCTTGGGCGGATGATGCGATTGTTGGCACGCTGCTCGAACACGTGCGCGGCCCAGCCGGTCAGGCGTGAGCAGACAAAAATCGGGGTGAACAGCTTGGTTGGAATCCCCATGAAGTGGTACGCCGAGGCATGGTAGAAGTCGGCATTCGGGAACAGTTTCTTTTGCTCCCACATGGTTTTGTCGATGGCTTCGGACACTGGAAACAACACGGTATCGCCCACTTCGTCCGCCAGCTTTTTCGACCAGCCCTTGATCACCTCGTTACGCGGGTCGCTGTCTTTGTAGATCGCATGGCCAAAGCCCATGATCTTGTCTTTGCGCGCCAGCATGCCGAGGGTGCCCTGCACCGCTTCTTCAGCCGAGCCAAAGCGCTCGATCATTTCCATGGCCGCTTCGTTGGCGCCGCCGTGCAGCGGGCCGCGCAGCGAACCGATGGCCGCGGTGATGCACGAATACAGGTCCGACAAGGTCGATGCACACACGCGCGCGGTGAACGTCGAGGCGTTGAACTCGTGCTCGGCATAAAGGATCAGTGACACGTTCATCACTTTGACGTGCAACTCGCTCGGCTTTTTATCGTGCAGCAAGTGCAGGAAGTGACCGCCAATCGACGCTTCATCGCTCACGCAGTCAATGCGTTTGCCGTCGTGGCTGAAGCGATACCAGTAGCACATGATCGCCGGGAAGGCGGCCAGCAGGCGGTTGGTCTTGTCCAACTGCTCGGAGAAGTCTTTCTCCGGCTCCAGATTGCCCAGAAACGAACACCCGGTACGCATCACGTCCATCGGGTGCGCGTCAGCAGGGATGCGCTCCAGCACTTCTTTTAGCGCTTGCGGTAAATCACGCAGGGTTTTGAGCTTGGCGGTGTA